>CAJXFG010000042.1 GCA_913052185.1 uncultured Synechococcus sp.
ACCGTGCGCCTGGCCTGACGGACATTGGCAATGTGATCGATGTTCACCCCAAGGCTGGCCACGCTGAGTCGTCGGGAGGGGGAACGATCCTATTCAGTGCGGCAGCCGATACGGCCGAAGAATCAACTGCCCAGCTCAGGCTTTGGGATCCAGCTTGCCCCGGTAATTTCTCACCAGTGGATTTTTAATTCAAGGCGGTGTCCAGCAGCCTGACGACGCGCTCAACGGCCCTTGATACGGCGATCGATCCTTTCTGGGCACCTCTGGCCATGGTTGTCACCCAGGATTTGGCACTCCATTACCTGCGTGAGCGAACCGTTCTCGGTGCCGAGAATCTCCCCAAAGATGGCCCGGTTTTGCTGGCCCCCACACACCGAGCGCGCTGGGATGCCCTGATGATTCCCATGGCTGCAGGCCGTCGGATCACAGGACGCGACTGTCGCTTCATGGTGACGCGAACCGAGATGTCTGGATTGCAAGGCTGGTTTCTGCATCGCCTGGGTTGTTTTGCAGTCGACCAGGACAAACCCTCCCTCACAACCCTGCGATTCGCACTCGACCTGTTGGAGAACGGTCAGCAGCTGGTTGTGTTTCCGGAGGGCCGTATCAACAGAACCGATGCGCCGATCCAACTGGAGCAAGGAATCGTGCGGCTGGCACAACTGGCTCATCGTCGCGGCATTGATGTGCAGGTAGTCCCTGTTGGACTCGCCTACAGCCCCGCTGTCCCCGGCCCACGAAGCCGATCAGCAATCTGTTTCGGGAAGCCCTTGTTTGTTGAGGGCAAAGGCAAGCAGGAAGCTCTGCAGTTCAACCACCTCCTGGCTGAACGGATGCATACGGCTGAACAAGCGGCCCGAGAGTCCATCGGACGACCACTGAATTGCATCTAAAGTCCGCGCACTCAAGTTTCTCTCCATGGGCACCCGCCTTCTCTGCTCAGCGCTTGCCCTCACCGCTGGATTGTGTTTCAACCCTGCCTTTGCGCAGTCGGGATCCTCGACCACCAAAGTTCTCGCCTCCAGTGGATCGGGATTCAATGCCTCGTCAGTGGAAGCCTTGATTCAGCGTGGTGATGCTGCAGTTGCTGCAGGCAACCTGGCTCAGGCGAAGAAGGACTACGACAACGCCCGCACTGCATCCAAACAGCTCCTGGCCTTTTACCGAGATCTGTCCGGATCGTTCCGCGGTCTCGATGCGCGCATCCCCCGTGAGATGGACACCAAGGGACGTGAAGCGCTGGCCCTTCTCGCCCAGTCCAACCTTCGCCTCGCCGCTCTGTTCCGCCGTCAGGGTCAGCCCGAGATTGCTGTTCCGGTGCTTGTTGAGGTTGTGCGCCTGATGACGCCCGCCAAGCCGGAAGGTCAAAAGGCCTACCAGAGCCTTCTGGAACTCGGTTTTGTTGAGACTCCCTACCGCGGAGCTGCCGTCCCCAACTGATCGGGTTCACGCACCGCACCCATCTGCCAGCATCAACGCAGTTCAAGCTCTGACCCAATGGTTCAGCCGGATGCCGTCAGCTCCGCCATTCGTCGCGCTATCCCAGATGCTCAGGTGAGCGTCGAGGATCTCACCGGTGGTGGTGATCATCTTCAGGTGAGCGTCGTCTCAACTGCTTTTGATGGCCTCAATCGCATCCGTCAGCATCAGTTGGTCTATCGAGCCTTGAAGGAGGAGCTCGCTTCAGAGGCGATTCATGCCCTGGCGTTGAACACCTCCACACCCAACTGATCCGTATCGTTCTCTGAACACCTCATTCCCATGGACACCCAGACCAAGTCCCGCATCGAGAGCCTGATCCAGTCCAGCCCGATCTTCGTGTTCATGAAGGGCACCAAGCTGATGCCTCAGTGCGGCTTCTCCAACAATGTGGTGCAGATTCTCAATGCGCTTGGTGTGAGCTTCGAGAGTTTCGATGTGCTCTCAGATCCTGAGATCCGTCAGGGAATCAAGGAGTATTCCGATTGGCCAACCATTCCTCAGGTTTACGTCAAAGGTGAATTCATGGGTGGGTCTGACATTCTCATCGAGATGTACAACGACTCCACCCTGAAGGAGAAGCTGGAGATTGCTCTTGCCAGCTGATCAGCTCTGTCGGCTCAGGAATTCATTCAAGACATCGATGAATTCCTGATTGCGATCGAGATAGGTCTTGTGACCTGCATCCGAGAGAATCTTCACTTGAGCCCTATCTCCAATTGCTGATTTTGCAGCTCGCATCGTCTTGGGTGTTGCCGTGTCGTGCTCACCACAGATGAGCAGCGTTGGTGTTTTCAGCTGCTCAAATCTTGGAAAGAAATCAAGATCACTGAGCATTCCCTGATGCTGAAACTCACTGGGTCCCCACATCTGTTCATAAAGCTTGCTGTTACTGCGCAGACGTTCACACTGCAGAACCTCTGAAGAACTCCTGGAGCGACAGAAATGTCGACGTTCAAATTCCTTTTCCAGATCCACTGATTCCCCAAGCTCCTGCTGAATGGTTTTGATCAGTTGATTGCAGTCATCGATCCATCGTTGTGTCGACAGAAGCGGTGATGACAACAGCAGTGAGCGCACCCGATCAGGGTGATCAAGGCAGAACTGCGTCATCACGCTGCCGCCCCAAGAATGTCCGAAAACATGGGCACTAGGAATCCCGAGATCCTCGAGAATGCGAAGGGGCTCAGTCGAGAAGCGCTGCAGTGTCATCTGCGCCGGCACCAGATGCGCAGGTGATGCAAAAGAGCCCAACTGGTCATAGAAGATCGTTGGTCTCAGATTGGCCAGTGGATGCAGTGCGTCGTACAGACCAACACTTGAGCCACCGGGTCCACCGTGGGTGATGAGCAGTGGAATCCGCTCAGCGGCTTGCTGGCAGTGAGGTCGATACAGCCGGATTTCAATGATTCCGCCGTCAACGGCAACATCTCTGACCGCTTCAAGCGAATGATCGTTGATGGCCATGGAGCGGAGGCTCAGTACTGATTCGGGTGCCTGTACAGCGTGCTCACGTCTCCATCAGGACCAATGAAACTGGATGGATCCAGGATCCAGCGTTCAATCAGCGTTTCCAATCTGGCGAGTTCGCGCGGCTCGAGATCTCCGGTTCTGCGCAGAGCGTGGAGATAACCATCGGCGTAGAGCCGCAACTCCGAAGGGCCGTGATAGCGCGTTGTCAGCTCCTGACAGGCATCGCAGAGCGCCTGGAAGTGGCGAATAGCTTCCGGGTGCTGAAGAGATGTCATCTTTGGTGAGGACGGCAGCCTCTGTTACCAGCGTGCCAGTGGAATGGCATTAGCGTAAGACGGCTTTCGGATGCCTTGTGACCTCCTCCTCCCGCGATCTTCTCGCCCATGGAACCGGTCAGGCTCCTGTGCAGCAGCTGACGGTTCCTTCGATTCCATCCAGGGAACCGGCCAGGGTCCTGGTTGTTGAACCTCACCCCACGCTGCGCACGGTTCTGGTCCAACGTCTCCGCCAGGACGGTCATCTGACCGCAGCAGTCTCGTCCTCACAGGAAGCCATTGAGCTTTGCCAGGAACAGTCTCCTGATCTGCTGGTGAGTGCCGAACTGCTCGAGCAGAGCTCTGCCCTCAGACTTGGCCAGCAGCTGCGCTGTCCAGTGATTGTGCTGACCGCCCGCAGCGGGGCTGAGCCAGTGGTGGGCCTTCTCGATGACGGTGCGGACGACGTTCTGCGCAAACCCTTTGGTCTGGAAGAGTTGGCAGCCCGCTGCCGCACGTTGCTCAAACGGGGGCGCAGCGGCCTGCAGGAACGCGTCACCGTTGGTCCTCTTGAGGTGCACCTGCTTCTCCGACAGGTAACGCTGCGCGAACAACCCGTGGAACTCAGTCCTCGGGAATTCGCGCTTTTGTGTGCTCTTTTGATGCCACCAGGAATGGTGCGCAGTCGACAGGAGCTGCTGCGGATGGCCTGGCCACCGTTCAGCGGTGGACCCCGCTCCGTCGACACTCAGGTGCTGACGCTTCGACGCAAGCTTGAACAGGCAGGTCTGGGCGAAGGAGGCGGGATCACCACTGTGCGACAACAGGGCTATCGGTTCAGCCTGGATAACCTGCCGGAATAACAATCCACCCCCATCTCACGCCTACGGCAACGGCTGATTCGATCAAGAGCATGCTGAGTGCCAGACCAAAGAGAAGCTGGTAGGTCCAGGGCGGTGTCAAGCGGCGGATCGACCCTGTTTGAATGCCTGTCCTCTCCTCAACAATGGACAGGAAGTGAGGGAAGTGTTCAAGACGTTGCGGAAGCAACCGATGGCCCTGATCTGCCGTGGTCAGGTAATAAACCGTTCCTCCCTGGCTGGTCCCAACAGGGACCAATCGCTTCACCTGGTCCCATTGCAATTGCCAGCCGCGCCGAATCAACCAGCTGCACCAGCCTGGATGACCAACGTTGATGCCGTTCTGATCAACCTGCACCTGCTCACTGAGCATGGCGAGTACCAGGATCAGCCCCAGCGGAGCAGCCGTCCAGAGGACAGGTTTCAATGCAGCAGGCGCCATCAGCGGTAATGGCAGCACAAGGGCGAGATAAACGCTGATCAGGGTTCCGCGGATCAGCGGTGACAGTCGAAAACACTCCTGATGCGAGTCAGGCATCGATCAACGATCCTCCGGGGAACCAGGCAACGGTTCAATCACGCTGTTTGGACGGTAATCACCATTGAAGACCTCCTCTTCTCGCCCCTTCCAGAACTCACCCAGGCGCATGAGATCGGCATGGGCTTCCTCGATCGACTTCAGATAGCTTTCTGGAGTCATCTGGTCACGCGCTTCCTTCAACTTGGACAGGCGGAGCATCTGAAGCATCCAGGGCTTGCTCAGTTCGCCACGTTGTTCCAGGTACCGCGCAAGTTCAGCGGAGCTGGGTTGAGGTGCTGGAGCCATGAAGATCAAACGTTCGAGCAGACCCTAAGCAGCTGATCAGCTGTGACGTGATCAGTGTCAGGCGGGCAGTGTCAGGCGGGCAGTGCCCATGGATTCAGGCCGAGATCCGCACCGATCCGATGGCTGCAGGCATAACCGCTGAATGCCACGGCGTTCAATCCCTGGCCTGGGAAACAGGAATCACCAACGCAGTAGAGACCTTTCAGACCTGTGCGATTGAACGGCATCGGCAGAAGCCCTGGCAGTCGACCTGCAGGAATCGGACCATAGGAACCACCCATTCGGCCAAGAAAGCGACGATGGGTCCGCGGCGTTCCAACCTCCTGCAGTTCAATCGCCTTGGAGAGTCCAGGCAGCAGTGACTCCAGTCGTGCGATCAGCCTGTCCGCGTCCTGCTGCTTCTTGGCTCTGTAGTCCTTGGTCTTCAGATGGTCCCAGTGCTTGATGTCGCTCATCGTGAAGGTGTGAACGATGTGCCGTCCTTCAGGTGCGAGAGATGGGTCAAGCAGGGTTGGAATGGACACAAAGATCACCCCCTGCTCCGCTTCGAGATCCTTCCAGTCCTCAAGCAGAAGGTGATGGCAGTGAAAGCCCTCCGGTACAACCTCTGCCGACACCCCAAGGTGCACCGAGAGAAAGGAACTGGATGGTTGATATCGGCGCCGCCATGTGGATTCCGCGGAAGGGGTGAATTCCTGCCTCACCAGGGTGCTCTCAGGTGAACCTTCTCCAGCGAATGTGTCCCAGCGGGTGGCGTTGCTGACGATGCGCTTGCCTCTGAGCTCTTCACCATTGGTCAACTTGACACCGACGGCACGCCCCTGTTCGATCAGCACCTCTTTGACGCGGGCCCGATAACGGATGCTGCCGCCATGGGATTCGAGACCTTTCACCAGCTTCTCGGCAATGGTGCCGACTCCACCCTTGGGGTAGTTGATGCCACCGGCATGACGGTCGGAGAACACCATGCCTGCATTGATCATCGGTGTTCTGTCGGCTGGCATCACCGACCAGCAGAAGCACTCCATGTCGATCAGACGAAGCAGCTCCTCATCACGGATGTGTTTGCGCGCCACATCCCCCACATTGAACGGCAGCCAGCGAGCCAACCCCAGACAGGCCAGGGGAGCCCTGAAAAACACCTTGGCGAGGTAGGCCGGATCCTCAAGAGAGAGAAGCGGCATGGCATCGAGACAGCGAAAAACCTGCCAACAGGTGTCATAAAAGGCCCTGATGCCTTTGGCCTCATGGGGAAATCTGCTGTTCATCCGTGCGATGAACCCCTCGTAGTCACGATCCACAGCCATGGTGAGTCCATCGGGCAGGTGGTATTCGAGCTGCACCGGATCAGGCACCGTCTCGCAGGACTGCCCCACATCGGCAAGAGCCCTGGTGAGCAGATTGGTGTGTCCGTGCTCTCCGAACCCGAAGATCATCGAAGCGCCAACGTCAAAGGTGTAACCCTTGCGCTGGAAGCTGCCACCGGATCCTCCTGGAATCAGGTATTGCTCAAGCACCACGGTTCTGGCTCCTTTGGCAGCCAGTTGAGACGCGGTCACGAGCCCTCCAATGCCGGAGCCGATCACGATCACATCCCAGTCTGGGTTCGAGCTCACAGCCACACCAGAGAAAATCCCTCAGTCTTAGACCCTAGGAAACTCCGGCTGCAGCAAAGGGTGGTGTGGCAGTGAGGATGATCTCGGTGCGCACCGGACAATCCAGTAAGTCCTGACATCGCTCCTGGATGCGATCACGGATCAGGTCGATGGCACCACCATCCATCGGTTGATTGGGGTTCAGATACACGACCACAAAGGCCGTTCGACCCACCTGGTACACCGTCAGATCAAGAAGCCAGCAAGACAAACCCGCCAGCAGATCCTCGAGAGCCAACCGGGTGCTGCGAATCAGATCACTCTCGGCAGAAGCGCCGGCAGCCTGGCCAAGGGCCGTGAGGAAACCCTGAAGTGGCTCTCGCACAACCAGCAGACTCACCATCAGCACCAGCAGTGAGTCGGTCACTGGAATCAGCCCGGAGAGCATGGTGCCGCTGAGCATTGGTGCTGTCAGAAGAGCCAGGCCGGTGAGACCACTGATCAGGCCATCCAATCGAGCGGCCTTGGCCTCGGTGAGCAGGATCTGAGAGTTTCGGCCGGTACGGCACCAGTCCTGATGGTGACGCCAGGCCAGCCCCCAGCACATGGCCACCATGGCGATGGAATACCAGGCCACAGGTCCAAGCCGTACGGAGCTGATGACCTCTCCAGCCGCGTAATCAATCACCGTGCTGAGTGCTGAGATTGCCGCGAACGACAGCACGCCCATCAGCAGGAGAGAACGGAAGAGCACATACAGCGCTTCCTGTCCGTCGTAGCCGTAGGGATAGGCACGATCAGGGGGGCGAACGACATTGCAGCTGATCCTTGCCGCAACGAGGCCGGAGCCCACCATCACGGCGGAGTAGAGACCGTCCAGAAGCAGGGCATAGGATCCTGAAATCAGGTGAACACAGACTCCTGCCACTGCCATCAAGGCACTGGCATAAACACCGATCTTCAAGGATCGACGCTCGATCAGGCGGTCCTCAGGCCGGACAGGCGACATCCACCGACTCCTGCTTCTCTGTTGCTAGCAGCAAATCAGCCAGGGCTCTGTCCCTGTAAGCGCCGTAACGGCGACGTTTGTCTCTGATCCGTTCCGGCAACGCAGGCAACAAGCCGAAGTTGGGGGGCATCGGCTGAAATTTGCCCGATGGTGCCTCGCTGATGAAATGGGTGAGTGCGCCGATCATGCACGTGGGAGGCAGCTCAATCGTTGGCCTGCCCAGCGCCAGACGGGCAGCGTTCGTGCCAGCGAGCCAACCACCGGCAACGGCGGCGGCATATCCCTCAGTTCCAGTGATCTGTCCAGCAGCGAAAAGACGTTCACGCCGGCGGAACTGCAGTGTGGGCTGAAGCAGTTCCGGCGCTTCCAGAAATGTGTTCCGATGCATCACGCCAAACCGCACGAATTCGGCCTGTTCAAGGCCGGGAATCATGCGGAGGATGCGTTTCTGTTCACCCCATTTGAGATTCGTCTGGAATCCAACCAGATTCCACAGCCTTCCGTCTTTGTCCTCCTGACGCAACTGGACAACGGCGTGAGCGCGCCTTGCTCGACGCACATCGCGATCATTGACATCACCCCAACGAGGGTCCCACAAACCGATGGGCTTGAGAGGGCCGTAACGCATGGTGTCCTCGCCGCGCCGTGCAAGTTCCTCAATCGGCAGGCAACCTTCGAAGAATGTGGCCTTGTCTTGCTCAAAGTCCTTGAGTTCTGCCTGCTCTGCAGCGAGCAGAGCTGAACGGAACTGCTGGTATTGAGGCTGATCCATCGGGCAGTTGATGTAATCAGCATCGCCCTTGTCGTAGCGGCTGGCGCGAAACGCCTTCTCCATGTCGATGGTTTCACCGTCGACAATCGGGCTGGCAGCATCAAAGAAATGGCAGTCCTCACGGCCCGTGAAGTCCCTGAGATCACTGGCCAGTGAGTCACTGGTGAGCGGACCTGTCGCCAACACTGTGAGCTGGTCTTCATCTGGTAGGGACACCTGTTCACGACGTTCGATCGTGACAAGGGGATGCTGCTCAAGAGCCTGCGTTAATGCCGCGCTGTATCGCCCTCGATCAACCGCCAGTGCACCGCCTGCTGGGACCGCATGCGCATCCGCGGTTCTGATCACAAGAGAACCGAGACGACGAAGTTCCTCCTGTAACAGGCCGGCTGCACGATCGCTACTCAGAGCACCGAAACTGTTGCTGCAGACGAGTTCGGCAAATTCCGAACTGTGATGTGCCGGAGACCTCCGCAGAGGTCGCATCTCCACCAAGTTGACCGGAACACCGGATTCAGCAATCTGCCAAGCGGCTTCGGTGCCGGCAAGACCAGCACCGATGACTAGGACGGATCTTTCAGTCAAATGCCCCGCATCAACCGATCTCAACCCTATCGATCGGTCGTGAACACCCTCGGAATGTTCAGGCTTCTCCGCGCTTCAGCATCATCTGCAGCTGACCGATGGCGGCACGACTGATGTTGTAACCAGCCCAGCCCAGAGCAATCAGGATTGGAGCTGCCACAACGACGACACGGAGGTCCATGGTTTCTAGGGATGGTCGCAAGATCCTAATGAATGCGGGCGCCTCCAAGGATTGAAAGGCTCAGTCCGTTTGGTTTTGCAGCAATTCAGACCAGGAAGCAGCCAACTGTGAGTAGTGCCTTGCATGGTGCTTCTGCTCAAGCACTGCGGCTTCGCTCTGTTCACGCTTGACCTGAGCGGGAACACCCGCCACCAGGCAGCGTGCGGGAACATCACGCGTCACGACGGCTCCAGCTGCGACCAGCGCTCCCTCGCCAACGGTGACTCCGTTGAGAACGATGGCTCCGATCCCAATCAAACAGCCATCCTCAAGCGTGGCACCGTGAACGACAGCTCGGTGACCGATCGTGACGTCAGCACCGATGAACACAGGCATTCCTGGATCGCCATGCAGAACGGCACCATCCTGAACATTGCTCCGCGGACCGATCACGATGGCCGACATGTCACCACGTGCCACAGCAGTAGGCCACAGACTTGCACCCGCTGAGATTTGTACATCTCCCATCACCACAGCACTTTCGGCAACCCAGGCTTGAGGATCAATCCTTGGGGAACCAATCAACAGAGGCTCTGGAGTGGACGGATCGGTCATCAGTTCACACACCAGTGGCGATCTGCTGATTCAAGCGACTGATGGAGCCAGAAAGGTGGTGACGAAGCAAACGTGCATCCAAATCGTGAACGGTTTTGCCCCCGGACGTTGATCGTCGACGCAAGCCCTTCCAGGCAGGCGTCAGTGTCCATCTGAGCGTGCAGCCAATGCGTCAGTCGTCGTTTCAGAGAGATCCACCGGATTTGACTTGGACGATGGTTCGTCAGGGTGATACTTTTCACTGGTGCCTGAGGGCACATCCTGTTCCGGAACGATCGCTCCGGCTCAAGGAAGGGTCGCTAGCTCAGCGGTAGAGCACTCGGCTTTTAACCGATTGGTCCTGAGTTCGAATCTCAGGCGACCCATTTCACCGACCAGCCCGATTCTGCGGTCATGATTGGGGCGTCAGCAATTGTTGCTTCATGGCTAGCCAGCCACGTGTTGCCTTCGTTGATGATGACCCGCGTTTACGCAGTCTGATTACGGACGAACTCACAGATGAAGGCGTTCAGGCGATCGCCTGCCGCAGTGGGCAGGAGCTTCTCGATCTGCTGGAGATTGAGAGCGTTGATCTGATTCTTCTTGACCTGATGATGCCGGTCATGGATGGGTTCACCTGCCTTCAGCACCTGAAAACACGACAACAGACTGCTCCAATCCTGGTTGTCACAGCGTTCAATGACGAGAGCAAACGCCAGGAGTCGCTCGATCAGGGAGCGAGCGATTACATCCTCAAACCTGATTTATTCGAACGGCTTCCAGAACTGCTTCAGCAGTATTTGCCTGGGCATCGGGTCAACCAGCAGTTGGATTGACTCTTGGAAACATCAATGAGATCTGAAGTCCACTTGGCTTCTCGCCAGCCTGGTCAGAGCTGAACTCTGCTTTCACAGCACCTCCCATTCCCTCAACCAAACTCTTGACGACCGCCAGACCGAGTCCCACACCATCGGTTTGTGAAGGATCACGATGTTCCTCTAGACGCGTAAATCGATCAAACAGGAGTGACGCATCACCATTAATGGCCAGTGGCGGCCCCTGGTCGTGGACATGCAGCGTAAGGGTGTGATTCTGGATGGAAGCTCCAATAAAGAATTGACTGCCATCCGAAGCAAAACGAAGACTGTTTTCAAGCAGATTGTCCAAGACGCGAGAAACGGCAATCTGATCCAGACAGAGGTCGGAATCTGAAACGGTGTCATCAAGATCCACACAAACCAGATCACGCTGCAAAGCACTTAAGTGATCCAACCACTCTGAGAGGAATGAACGGAGCGAACGTTGCTCCAGTTGCCAACAATAGCGATCTGTATCTAAATCAGATAGAAGCAAAAGGTTATCGACAAGTCCAGACATGCGCTTCGTTTCAGAACTCAATTCTTCAAAGGAACGAAGCTGATACGCTGAAGCATCATTGTTGCGATTGAGTCGACGAAGAATGCCATTCATGATGGCAAGTGGTGTTCGAAGCTCATGGGCAAGTCGATTGATGAATGAACGCTGATGCTGAAGAGCTTGTTCAAGAGGATCAAGGTCCCGGAAGATGAGCAAAGTGAAATGCTCGCCACTGTCACAAAGGGGCTGCCAACTCAGCATGAAATGCTGAACAGGTGTTGATGAAGATCTTTCGGGGTCATAGATTTGAACCAGCAGGTCCATCTGCCCCTCACCATGAACAGACTGGCGCAAAGGATGCTGTTGATCATCGACCAGTATCAGCCGTTGATCAAGATGGCGAAACTGAAACAAAGAATCAAAACTACGACCAATTAGACTGTTTGAACAACCTGCAACAAACCAATCCGTTGCACGACGATTGAACCAGCAGACAGACTGCTGTTCATCGAGAATGATCATGGCTTCAGATGTCGCATCACAAACAACACTCAAAAGAGCCTGGGGATACTTAACTCTGCTGTTAGATGCGCGAATTTCTTTTGTTAACTTGGTGGTATGTTCAGAGTCCATATACCAGACTCAGACAATGAAAGTGATATATTTGTCGAGAATGAACGATCACTCGCACAAATAAAGCTATCCAATACTAGCAGCGCATCATAGATCTTCATGCCATCACACAAAAGTGACCTGAGTTGAATCGATAAGAGTGCATGATTCACACAAGCAATTGCATGACGTCGATAGAGACCTTGGCTACCAACACTACAGTCCTGATTACGAGCAGCAAACGTGTCAAGTTCTAATGAGAGCCTTGATCTAGAGACAAATCTTGGTCACCGTCTCGTTAACGCAGTCAGATTGGGCTGGAATGACCACGCTATGAGCTTTCAACA
>CAJXFG010000043.1 GCA_913052185.1 uncultured Synechococcus sp.
GTGTTGCCCTGGCCCAGATCAATCCTGTTGTGGGCGACCTCCTGGGCAATGCCACCCGCATCCTGAAGGCCCTCGACACCCTGATCCAAAACACCGGAACCCAACCGGAACTGCTCGTGACACCCGAGCTGTCGCTCTGGGGTTACCCGCCAAGGGACCTGCTGTTCAGTCCCACACACCTGGAACAGCAGCAGGAAGCCCTCGAGACTCTCCGCAGTGAACTCGCGGCTCGTGAGTCGGAGATTGCACTGCTGGTGGGAGTGGCGGATGCCGCTGAGGATGGTCTGTACCCGTCGTTGTTCAATGCCATGGCCCTCCTCCGGGCCGGGGAATGTCGCGTGGTGGCTCGCAAGCAGCTGCTGCCCAGTTACGACGTCTTTGACGAGACGCGATATTTCAGGCCGAGCCAGGGAGCAGGCACGATCAACCTGAACAGTGGTGGCCGCGACTGGCAAGTGGGGATCACCATCTGCGAAGACCTTTGGGTGGAGGAAGAGCTGCATGGTCATCGCCTGGTGGGACCTGACCCTGTTGCCGATCTGATTCCGATGCGGATCGATGCGCTGATCAACTGCTCTGCCTCCCCATTTGGCCGCCGCAAAGCCGGTCTGCGTCGCCAGTTGGCCGCTCGTGCGGCTCAGCGCTTGCAATGCCCCGTTGTTTACGTCAATCAGGTGGGTGGCAACGACGAGCTGGTGTTCGATGGCGCCAGCTTCGTGATGGGGGAGACCTCTGACACGCCGCTTCTTCAACTACCGGACTGCCGTGAGGCGACCCTGATCTGGGATGCCTCCGACAGGAGACCATCAGCACAACAGGAATCGGCCAGGACGCAACAGATCGGCTGCGAGCGAGAGGACATGGAGGCGCTGTTCCGCACCCTGGTCACTGGCGTGAGGGACTATGCCGGCAAATGTGGTTTCCAGAAAGCCCTGATCGGTCTCAGCGGTGGCATCGACTCAGCGCTGGTGGCTGTGATCGCTGCGGCAGCTCTGGGATCCCATCAGGTGCAGACGTTGCTGATGCCCTCCCCGTGGAGTTCGGAAGGGTCAATCAGAGATGCGCTCAACCTTGCAGATCGACTGGGAATCGCCCGCACCATCGTTCCGATTGAACGCTTGATGGACGGCTTCGAAGCGACTTTGACACCTGCTCTTGAGCGTGCTCCCTCTGGGGTGACGGCAGAAAATCTGCAGTCGCGCATCCGAGGAACGCTGTTGATGGCCATGGCCAATCAGCAGGGACAGCTGCTGCTGACCACAGGCAACAAGTCGGAACTCGCCGTGGGCTACTGCACCCTCTACGGCGATATGAACGGCGGGCTGGCCGTGATCGGCGATCTCTACAAATCCACCGTGTTTGGTTTGTGCCGATGGCTTGACAGCCAGGCGGCAAGCTTGTGCCGCTCAGAGCTTGGCCTGCCGGCCGAGGGAGAACTGATCGGCAGCGCCATTCTCGAGAAACCCCCCAGTGCCGAATTGCGTCCGGATCAGAAAGACAGTGACTCACTACCTGACTACAGCCGCCTCGACCCACTGCTGATCGACATGATCGAACATCGCCTCAGTGGGCAACAGCTCACGGCAGCGGGACACGATCCCGCAGAGGTGCAACGGATCGAGCGCCTGTTCCGAAGAGCCGAGTTCAAGCGCAGGCAGGCACCGCCATTGCTGAAGGTCAGTGCCCAGGCTTTCGGCAGTGGTTGGCGGCTGCCGATCGCGGCCGTCTGAGCCACATTGAGGAGACGACTCCGTCCTCCATGGCCCATTCCGTTCTGACGGCCCCGATGGCCAGCATCGGTGTTCCCACTGAGATCAAGGCCGATGAACAGCGAGTGGCTCTCACACCGGATGCGGTGCGCGAACTGGTGACCCAGGGGCTTGAGGTGCGGATCCAGCACGGTGCCGGGGCGGGTGCCGGCATCAGTGACGACGCTTTCGCTGGAGCAGGGGCCCGGCTCGTGGACCGTGAGGAGGCCTGGGGTGCTCACCTCGTGGTGAAGGTGAAGGAGCCGCAGCCGGAGGAGTTCAGTCTTCTGCGGGACGACATGGTGCTGTTCACCTACCTGCATCTGGCGGCCTACAGCCAGGTGGGGGAAGCCCTTCTGGATGCCGGCACAACAGGAGTTGCCTACGAGACCGTGCAACTCGAAAACGGCAGCCTGCCGCTGCTGGCCCCAATGAGCGAAATCGCAGGGAGACTCGCAGCGCAGGTGGGAGCCAGGCTTCTGGAGCGCCCCAATGGCGGTCGTGGCGTCTTGATCGGTGGCTGCACAGGCGTGCGTCCAGCCCGGGTTGTAGTGCTGGGCGCCGGCACGGTGGGCTGGAATGCGGCACGACTCGCTGCGGCGATGGATGCCGAGGTGCTGCTGCTGGATCGCTCTCCCGAGCGATTGCGCAGCCTTGAAGCAGATCGTCGTGGGCGTCTGATCAGCATGGTGAGCAGTCGCGGACTGCTGGAGCGGTTGGTCCCAACCGCTGATCTGCTGATCGGTGCCGTGCTGACCCCCGGCGGCCGTGCACCGACGCTGGTGGATGAAGAGATGGTGAAGCAGATGACACCGGGATCGGCGATCGTCGACGTCGCTGTTGACCAGGGCGGATGTGTCGCCACCAGCCGTGAGACCACACACACCGATCCAACCGTGTTCATCCACGGCGTGCAGCACTATGCCGTCGGCAACATGCCCGGGGCCGTGCCCTTCACCTCCACTGAAGCGCTGGTGAGCGTGACCCTGCCCTACATCCTCGGCATTGCTGGCCGGGGGCTGGAGGAGGCCGTCACGGAGCGTCCGGAGCTGCTCTCGGGTCTGAACACCGTGAAGGGAGCGGTCTGTCATCCAGGAGTGGCGAAAGCTCTGGGAGTGCCACCTCGGCACCCAATGGCCTGCCTGCGCTGAAAGGTCAGTCCAAAGGGCCGACATAGAGCCATTCGCCTGTCGCCTGACCATCACGTCTGCGGAACAGCGAGTGTTCCTTCAGCACATGGCGTTCCCCGCTAGCGCTGAACACGGCCTCAAAACGCACGCTGCCCTCAAGATCATCCTGGCGACCGGCCTCGGAGGCCAGCACGGTGAGGCCATGCCATCGCGTCTGCCGGCAGCTGGCCCGCAACTCACGACGACGCTCAGCGGCCGCACTGGCGGCATCGGGGTGGGTGGCGATCAGATAATCCACTTCCGAGAGCGCGTAAGCGGAATAGCGGGAACGCATCAATTGCTCCGCCGTCTCCGCCTTCAGCCGGCCTCGGTGAAGCGGGCCACAGCACTGAAGCAGTGAATCTCCACTTCCGCATGGACAAGGACGATCTCCGCAATTCGCAAAGCCCAGTGCCATCACTTCAGCTCCTGCATTGCAGGCAGAGGTCGAGCAAGGGAAGCCGTGGCGATTCCCTCGCGCAGGGCGGTGACAAGGCCAGCGGCTTCGGCATAGGAACCGGCCTTCAGGACCCGATGGCCCAGACCCAGGGCTTCCGCACTCACCGTCAGTACCCCTGGGTTTCTGACGGCGATCAAAGGAATGTTCCGTTCCAGGCAGGCGAGCACCGCCTCGCCTCCAAGCGCACCATCCGGCACCACAGCGGCACCTAACTGCTCCGCAACAAGGTCATCCCGTTTGACCGAACAGCCAGAGGACAGATCCAACAGATCAGGAGCCCTGCTGAGCCCGACCAACACACAGGCCAGGAACGTGTATCCAAGCTCCTCGCCGGCAGCTCGGGGGTCAAGGTCAGCGTCGAGAGGCAGAGTCGCCAACGCCGGCGCATGGGCGCAAGGAATCTGCAGATGCCTGACCAGCAGATGGCTGATCACCGCCTCAGCTCCGGCCAGAGCATCCACGCCTGTGCCATGGCGATAGGCAGCCAGTGCCTCACTCTCCAGATCATCGGGGAAGCGAGCCACCACAGCGATGGCCGTGGCTCCTGCCGCCTTAAGGCGCTCCCCCGCTCTCAGCAGCGCATCGGGTCGATCGAGAGTGCCCCAGCTCGTGCCGCTGTCGCCTGCAGAAAGATGCACACCGAGAGGTTCATCCGTGGTCACCACCGTGCAGATATCGAGCCCCAGGCTGGCTCTGCAGCCATCAGCGACCTGACGATGTCGCAGCACCAGATCCGGTTCGATCCCGGCATCCAGCAACAAGCCAATGCGCTGACTGCGCACAGGACGCAGACCCCATGCGGATGACGCGAAACGATCGAGGCCGTACCCCTCGACGTAATGAATCCGCGGATCGCGCCAGTAAAGCGAGGCTCCGTTGATCACATTCGGATGGGTGATCAGACAACCGCTGGCCGCTGCCAGCAGGCGTGCACTGGGCAGGGCATCGCCGGCGAAACCACCAACTTCACAGCCGATGCCAGTCGGCACAACCATCAGCGTCGGCAACGGTGCAGCGAAGACCGTCATGGGTTGATCAGCACGGCTTCGACTTCAAGAACAAACCGGGATGTTTCAGGGAAGCGATGGATGGAGGTGATTGCCCAGCGCAGCGGTTCACCCTCCCGTTGCAGCTGCGCGAGAACCCAGGAGCGCAGATCATTGATGGGGAACAACTCAGGACTGGTCAGCGACAACCTCCTGAAAGCGAGCTTCATGACCAACAGGCAAAGGGCCGGGAACCAATCGGGTGACACCGTTCTGATCTTCGCGGATCGATGCAGCGGAGAGTCGATGGGCGAATGACCTCATCAAGATCACAGGCATCACAAACGCAACTAAAACTGGAGAAAGTGAATACGAGCTGACATGTCCTCAAGCTCAACTCCAAGCCCGCTATCAGGCGCCACCCCAGAGAACTCGCCAAGTAATATTTTATTATTTTACAAGCTGTTATACAAACAGGCAGAGCAAAGTTTATCAGAAAGCGAGAAAAATCCACTCGCCAGCCTCACTGATCCCGATATCACTGACAGTTATATCGGAGCCGTGATCGCGACTGTATGGGGGCTGCCGATACAGCAGTTCTGGGAAAAGCAGGGGGAATACATCACCGGCAGCAAACCGGGAGGACAACCAGCAAACATCTTTTTCAACGCACCAAAAATCGACGACGGAGAGACAATCGTGTCTCCCAATACGGAAGTGTTGTATTCCAACGCTTTCCTGGATCTTTCCAACAAGGTTGTCACGATCACATACCCAATTCCGGATACCCAGGAAGGAGAAGGGATTTACACGGGAATTCAGGTGATTGACCCTTACACCAATGTCCAGTTCAGCGATGGATCAGCCCATCAGAACCTACACAATCAATACGGTTCAGACACCGCGGAAAGGACGTTCTACTGGGCCGGCGCATCCAGCTACCTGATCAGCCAGGCACTGGCCAAAGACCCAAAAGCCATCGCCCTTGCCAGCCCACAGGCCTGGGTGCTGGGACGCATCAATGTCGACCCTTACCTGAAACACCACAGCAGGCTTGGCAGCAGTCCGACGCCCTATCAGACGTTGACGCAGGACCAGTCACAGGAACTGGCAATCAACAGGATCCGTCAATTAAATAAAAAGTTTAAGGCAACTATCGACCATCAAGGAATCCCCATCAAGGATTACTCCACTTCAGACGTGCAACATGAGGCGAAAACAGCACAGCAGTTTTTCACTCAACTCTCCAACGCGGTCTACAACAACAGCTACGAAGGCGAAGCGCTTGTTTTCTACTCGGGGACCGACACCAACGGTGATTTAAAGCAACGGGGAACGCTTTACAACCAGCAGAACCTCTTCAACGCCTTCGGATCCGGAACACATTCGATCGGCCTGACAGCCCAAAGCAACGGCAATCACTATTCGTTCCCAGACAACCAACGGCACGAGATCAGTGAGGGGCACCACGACGCCCTCAGCGCAATTGATCTGATCAGCAGCTTCAACGACCCAGACGTCAAGGATCACTACTGGACCATCAACACCACGCTGGGCCAGTACGAACCTGACTACGCGGGCTGGATCACTGCCTCCGCAGTGGCGGATGTTGGACTGGGAGCCAACCTGGCAGCAGACGGGACCTACCCGCAGACGAGCCAAGGAGTTGGCAAACGTCGCAGACAGCCCGAAGATTTGTCATCCAAATACGATTACAGAATCACATTTGCACCTGAAAACGATAAACCAGCACCAATCAATCAACCAGGATTCTGGTCAGTCACCGTTTACGACAACAGAAATTTTCTCGTTAGCACAGACGAAAATAATCTCAACAGTTTTTACCTGAAAAACAAATTCAACCCCACGACGGGTGTGTATTCCCTGGGGTCCAATCAATTTGACGACACGGACAACTATGGGGCAGAGGATCTATCAATCAACCTTGCCTCCACATCACCCAACTCAAACAGCACCGGTCAGTTCTGGCTTCCAACACCCGCCTTAGCCAGTGGAAATGACAATTTCAATGTGATCCTCAGGCTCTACAACCCAACTCCAACAAACTCCAATGGAGAAAAGGAAGTTTCGATTTTCAGCCAAGATCCATCTCTGCGCTGGAAGCCTCCATTCGTCGAGAAACTGGTCACCACGACCCATGGCCCTCTGCAATTCGGGCGTGTTCATCTTCACCGGGGAGGAAGGAATCACAACTGGACAAAACTCGACACGGTGACCACCGATGAAAACGGGCAGTACGTGCAGTCATCCCTTTCGGGGAACGGAACCTTGATTCATCAGGGAGGAACTGACATCCTCACCGGCCAGCCCTATGAGGGCCTGCTGCTGGCTGATGCTGAATCGAATGTGATTTCACCACTCACCACACTCGATTGGGCACTTCAGCGCAACGGTCATTCTGACGAGAGCCGAGATCGGATCATTGATGGCCTCGTCAACACTGCCTATGAAGTCCTGACCGGCACAAGCATGAATGACAACGCGAGAAGGTTGAATTCAGTGACGGACACTGCACCTCATCAGGTCATTCGCAGTGCCATGCCTGAAGCGCAGGATGTCGCCAAAAGCCAGGCCATCATCAATCGAGCACTGGGCGGTGCACTGACCGGACTTTGGAACACCTTCAATCAGCGCGTGCTTCTCGCGATCGATCCGCTGCACAAGTTTCAGGCCTCAGTTCTGAGCTTTGCCGATGCCTTGGAGGAAGCCAGCAACACCGACAGGCACTCTTATCTGGGGACACAGGTGGGGGAGGCTCTGGAGACGATGCATTCCGGCAGCGGTGATGCCCTGGGATCACTGCTTAACAGCGGCAAAGAGCTGCGCCGCATGGATTACTACAGCTTCATTGAACTGCTGAACGCTGAGGCATGAAAACATCCCTGGCGAGAGCTGAAAGATCCTTGTTGATCAATCAGCTCTGATACTGGCCGAACTGAGCCTGATAAAGCGCGTCCTCCTGACCTGCAGCAGCCCTGAGATCAGAACGGGGAAAGCACACACAGAGAAGTGCGTAGCCATCCTTGCGGAGATCCTCCTTGACTCCCATGGCATCAGGTTGGTGAACCTCACCCTCCTGGATACGAGCAGCACAGGTGGTGCAGACGCCTGCACAGCAGGAGCTGGGCACTGCGATTCCGGCATCGTCGGCAGCGGACAAGACAGTCTGATTCTCCCGGCACTGAAATTGATGCCGCTCTCCATCGAGCTCAAGGGTGATCGAATAAACCGCAGGAGTTGAATCGCTCATTTTGGTAGGACCATTCCGATCGATGGCACTGTCTCAGCGTAGAGGCCGCTGAATCGGCAAAGCTGCTTCAGCAGCCGTTCAACAGCATCAAAAAAGCCGGCGCAATGGCCGGCTTGCTCAATGAGGAAACAACCTGTTGGTCTGATCAAGCCATCGCAGCGGCGCCACCAACCACTTCAAGAATCTCCTGAGTGATGGCTGCCTGACGCGCCTTGTTGTAATCAAGGGTGAGCGTCTTGGCGAGAGCCTTCGCATTGTCACTGGCGTTGTTCATCGCAGTCATTCGGCTTGCCAGCTCGGAGGCTGCAGCTTCCTGGAGTGAACGCAGCAGCTGGTTCTGCAGATACAGAGGCAGCAGTGCATTGAGCAACTGATCAGGGCTCTGCTCGAACACGATGTCCGATGGAAGCTCGGGCTGTGTATTGGCGGGGCCAGCACCGGATTCCACCCGCAACTCACCATCTTTGGTCGTCAGACGGAAGATTTCATCGTCGGCCTCTGCGATGCCCTGAGGATCCAGGGGAAGCAGCGTCTGGACTACCGGATTGCAACTCACCAGGTTGATGAACTTCGTGTAGATGATCTCAACACGATCAGTGCTCCCGGAAAGGAATTCCGCGAACACTTCGTTGGCGATGGAACCTGCCTCATCAGCGGTCGGCACCTGCTCAAGGCCGGTGAAGGTGGCCTGGATGGGGTAACTCCGATTGGTGAAATAGCTGATGGCCTTACGACCAATCAAAACCAGATCAACCTTGTAGCCCTTGCCCTGGAGCTCAGCGAAGCGGGTCTCAGTGCGCTTGATGATGTTGGCGTTGTAGCCACCGCAGAGACCACGGTCTCCGGTGACTGCCACAAGCGTGATGGTCTCGACGTTGCGCTGCTCAAGCAGAGGGGCATCGGCATCCTCGAACCGCATGCGTGCCTGGAGATTCTCCAGCAGACGCGCCAGCCGGTCCGCAAACGGACGACTGCGCAGAACCTGCTCCTGTGCACGTCGCACCTTGGCCGCAGCCACCAGGCGCATGGCCTCGGTGATCTTGCGGGTGTTCTTAACCGATTTGATCCGGTCGCGGATCTCTTTCAGATTTGCCATGTCTCAGTGCCTCAGTTGGCAGAAGCCAACATGGTGGAGGTGACTTCGGCGATGGCCTCCTTGAGGATCGTCTCGGCCTCAGGGCTGAGCACTTTCTCATCCTGAATCTTCTTGACGAACTCAGGCTTGTTGCTCTTGAGATACTCGCGAAGCTCACGGGAGAACTGCACCACTTGCTCAACAGGCACGTCATCGATCAGGCCTTTGACGCCTGCATAAACGATGGCGACCTGCTCAGCCAGGATCAGTGGACTGAACTGAGGCTGCTTGAGCAGCTCCCGCAGGCGCTTGCCGCGTCCCAACTGCTTCTGAGTTGCTGCATCAAGATCGGAAGCGAACTGAGAGAACGCAGCCAGTTCATCGAACTGAGCCAGTTCCAGCTTCAGGGTGCCAGCAATTTTCTTGATGGCCTTGGTCTGAGCAGCACCACCAACCCGGCTCACTGAAATACCCACGTTGATGGCGGGACGCAGACCGGAATTGAAGAGGTCGGAACTGAGGAAGACCTGACCGTCGGTGATCGAAATCACGTTGGTGGGGATGTAAGCGGAGACATCACCCGCCTGGGTCTCAATGATCGGCAGAGCGGTCATCGAGCCCTTGCCCATGGCATCGGACAGTTTGGCGGCGCGCTCGAGCAGACGGCTGTGGCAATAGAACACATCACCGGGGTAGGCCTCACGTCCGGGCGGACGACGAAGCAGCAGTGACATCTGGCGGTAGGCCTGAGCCTGCTTGGACAGATCGTCGTAGATCACCAGGGTGGCCTTGCCCTTGTACATGAAGGCTTCAGCGATGGAAGCACCCGTGTAAGGAGCCAGGTATTGCAGCGCTGCGGGATCGGAAGCGTTTGCAGCAACAATCACCGTGTAATCAAGGGCACCACGCTCACGCAGAACCTCGGTGACCTGAGCCACGGAAGCAGCTTTCTGGCCGATCGCCACATACACACAGACCACATCCTGATCCGCTTGGTTCAGGATGGTGTCAATCGCGATGGCCGACTTGCCGGTCTGACGGTCACCGATGATCAGCTCACGCTGGCCGCGTCCGATGGGAATCATCGCGTCGATGGCGGTGATGCCGGTCTGCATGGGCTCATGCACGGACTTGCGCTGAATGATGCCGGGAGCGGGAGACTCGATCAGTCGGGTTTCCGTTGTTCCCAGGTCACCTTTGCCATCGAGAGGAACTCCAAGGGAATTCACCACGCGGCCGAGCAGGGCGTCACCAACCGGGACTGACGCGATCTTGCCGGTCGCACGGACGGTGCTCCCCTCCTGAATGCCGAGGCCTTCACCCATCAGCACAGCGCCGACATTGTCGTCCTCGAGGTTGAGGGCGATACCTTCGGTGCCATCTTCGAATTCGACGAGTTCGCCGGCCATCACCTCCTGAAGGCCGTAGACACGGGCGATACCATCACCCACCTGCAGGACAGAACCGACGTTGCTGACTGATACAGACTTGTCGTAGTCCTCAATCTGCTGTTTGAGGATCGCGCTGATCTCGTCGGGACGGATGGAAACCATGGCTGGTGAACCCTTTGACGGGGAGTAAGAGAGAAATCTGAAGGGTGAAGAAAGAAGCGGTCAGCTCGCCTTGGCAAGCGCAAGACCGAGTCGCCTGACTTGGCCGGAAAGGCTAGCGTCGATGACCTGTGAGCCCACATTGATCACGAAGCCACCGATCAGGCTTGGATCAATGGTGAGATCGATCTCAACGGAGCCACTGCCGACCATGGATTGAACCTTGGTGGTGAGTGCTGCTTTCTGGGTGTCGGTCAGGGCCTGAGCCGAGCGGACATTCGCCAGTGAAATGTTGCGGGATTCACGGTAAAGCTCGAGATACCGACCAAGGACGGAATCAAAAGCAGTGAGGCGGTGGCGATCGGCCAGAACCTTGAGCAGGTTGAGCAAGGAAGGCTGAATCTGCTGACTGAGAAGTTGCTCGAGAGCTTTCTTCTTCGCCGTGGGTTCAAGCACCGGAGACGTCATGGCATCACGCAGCGATTCGCTGCTGTCCCAGAGAGCGATGAGCTCCTTGCACTGGGTTGCCACATCCTCGGACTCGTTTCTGGCATTGGTCACCTGCAGCAACGCTTCGGCGTAGGGGGTGGCCAGGGTATTGAGAAGGGGCATCAGGCATCCTCCAGATTGTTGATGGAGGCGTCGATGAGACGGGCTTGAGCCGCATCATCAAGACGTCCAGGGAGGTCAGCCATCACTTTGTCGATGGCGGCCAGAGCAGCTTCACGACGAAGCTGCTCAGTCAGGCGAGCACCCTCGGCACTCAGGTCGGCCAGGGCATCCTGCTTGAGGGCTGCCATGGCTTCAATGGTGCGCTGCTCACCGTCTGCACGGATAGCCTCCGCTCTGGCTTTGCCGTCTGCACGAATCTTCTCAGCCTTTTGTTTGGCTGAGCCGAGATCGGCCTGCGCTTTGCTCAGGTCTGCGGTGGCGTTGGCAAGCCTGGTTTCCGCATCCTTCAACTCCTTGAGGATTGATTCACGACGACGCTCGAGAATTCCGCCAAGAAATCCCTTGAGGAAATACACCAGCAACCCGATGACGATGACCAGATTGATCAGGTTTGTCTCAAGGGGATTGAGGTTGATCGCGAAACCACCCTCTGCCGCGAAGAAAGTGAGAAGAGACATCATGAAACGGCCAGGAGTCGTTGAATGATCTTTGCGCTGAACTCATCGACCTTGCCCATCAGCTGCGACTGGGCTTGCTCCCGCTGGGACTCAATCTCGCGCCGAGCTTGTTCCCGGGTGCGGTTGGACTCAGCCTCCGTGGTCGCGATGGCTTCTCGGTAAAGAGTGTCCACTTCCTGTTCAGCTTCGAGGATTGCAGCCTGGGCAGCCTGGCGAGCACCTCGGAGTTGTTCAGTCAGTTCAGCCTCGAGACGCTGAACTTGCTCAAGCTTCTGCTTGGCATCAGCAAGGCTTGTGGAGATGTAACCCTCGCGTTCTTCCACGACCTTGCCGACCGGACGGAAGAAGAGGGAATTGAGCAGGAAGGTCAGGAGAACCACCTGAACAGCCATCAGAGGCAGGGTGGCATCGAGGTCAAAAAGACCTCCCTCCGGCACCGCTGCTTCAGCAAGCAGA
>CAJXFG010000044.1 GCA_913052185.1 uncultured Synechococcus sp.
TGCGGGACGGACTCGGCATCATTGAGACGGCCGAGGAGGTCAACCAGCTGGCCCTCAGCGTCAGCGATGCGGGAGGCGTGATGCTCGTGCCCGCCTTCACAGGCTGGGGGACACCGCATTGGGATCCCGGCGCTCGAGGCCTTCTGATCGGATTGACCCGTGACACCGGTCGCGGACAGATCGCCCGCGCAGCGCTCGAAGGCATTGCTCTCTCCGTGGCCGGGCTGGTGCAGCTGGCGGAACAGTCGATCGGCCAGGGGCTTGGGGAACTGGCCGTGGATGGAGGCGCAGCCGCCTCTGATCCGCTGCTGCAGGCCCAGGCCGACAGCACTGGACTGAGGGTGCGACGCCCCGCCTATCTGCAGAGCACTGCCCGTGGAGTCGCACTGTTGGCAGGCGTTCAGGCCGGGGTGATCAGCAGCCTCAAGGGTCTGGAATCCCTGCGCGGTGAACACGCAGATGTGTTCGAGCCCTCGCTCAGTGCTCAACAGCGCCGGGACTGGTTGCAGCGCTGGAGTGACGCCATCTCGAGGAGCCTGCGCTGGCATGGGTGACAACCACTGCTACGACCTTCTGGTGATCGGCGGCGGCGCCAGTGGAGCCTGCGTGGCCTATGAAGCCGTGAGCAGAGGTCTCAAGGTGGCGCTCCTCGAGGGCCATGACCTGGGCGGCGGCACCAGTTCGCGCAGCACCAAGCTGTTGCATGGAGGTGTTCGGTATCTCGAACTGGCCTTCAAGACCGCCGACACAGCCCAGCTGCGACTGGTGAGGGAAGCCTTGCTGGAGCGTGGTCATTGGTTGAAACAGGCACCGTTTCTTGCCCATCGCCTTGAGCTGGCGCTGCCCACAGATGGGCTGATCGGCCAGCTGTATTACCGCCTCGGCCTGGGTCTTTACGACGCCCTGTCAGGCAGAGCCGGCATCGGCAGCAGCCGACTGCTGTCGAGGTCTCGGCTGCATGAGGCGCTGCCCGATCTGCGCAGTGATGTGCACGGCGGCGTGGCCTACAGCGATGGTCAGTTCGACGATGCCAGGCTGAACCTGCTGATGGCGCTCACCGCTGAGAGGGCCGGAGCGGTGGTGCGCACGCGTACGCCGGTGGTGGAGCTGGAAAAAGACAGCCAAGGCAGGATCTGTGCAGCGATCAGCGAAAGCGCGGAGAGCCAGAGAGAACGCTGGCAGGCAAAAGTGGTGGTCAACGCGACAGGCATTCACGCCGATGTGCTCAGGCGCATGGCGGAACCCGACTGCCAGGAGCGCATGCTGACCAGCCGCGGTGTCCACATCGTGCTGAAACAGAGCCTCTGCCCTCAACACATCGGCCTGCTGTTGCCCTCCACCGATGACGGTCGGGTTCTGTTCATGCTGCCCTTCTTCGGGCGCACTTTGGTGGGAACAACCGACACGCCCTCTTGCCAATCAGAGGCTGCCGTGCCCTCGGATCAGGAACAGAGCTATCTCCTTGACTACGTGAAGCGATGGTTCCCAGACCTGGGCAGCATCGAGATCGGCAGCTGCTGGGCAGGGGGAAGGCCGTTGCTCATGCCTGCCGATACCGACATGAACAGCAGCCGTGTTGTTCGCGAACACGAGGTGGAGACCCTGCCAAGCGGGCTGGTGAGTGTGATGGGAGGCAAATGGACCACCTGCCGTCCGATGGCGATCGACACGCTCAAGGCCGTTGCCAAGCAGCTCGACCAGTCGCTGCCACCCTCCCGTGATCTGCCCCTGATCGGCTCGGCCGCCAATCCCCTGCAAACGCCGGAACGTCTGATCTCACAACGGTCAACACTCCAGGAGCTGTTGCCGGACTCGCCGTGGCAGGCAGCACAGCTTGACCACCTGGAAAGCAGTCATGGCCTCAATGCGGCGGAGCTGGTCAACAGCTGGTCGGCCGCGGAGCGGGAACCACTCAGCCAGGTGATGCCCATCTGCAACGGTGAGCTGCGGCATGCCATTGAAAAGGAAAAGGCGAGAAGCGTCACTGACGTTCTGGCCCGACGCACGCGACTGGCCATGGTCGACCGGGACGAAGCGCAACGGTTGACACCGATGGTGAGTCAGCTGCTGCAACAGTGCGGCCATGGCGAGAGCACTCCTCTGGATCTGAACCACTGAGAAGGCAGACGTTCAGGGATCCGCAGCGACATCCTCAACCTCACCGAGCAGCCACCAGCTGAATCCATGGGCTGGCAGATAGACAAACCAATCCTCTGAGGCAGGTGGGTATTCACAACCCCAGAACACCTCGCGTGTGCGCTCACCACTCCAGCGACTGAGGTCCAGATGCAGGGAGGCTCCTGCCGCAGACAGATTGGCAGCCACCAGCACCGTCATGCTGCCGTCACAGCGCACATAGCTGATCACGCCAGGGTGGGAGCATTTGAGCAGCTCGAAATCGCCATGCCGCAGCGCCGGCAACAGACGCCGGCAGGTGAGCATGCGCCGATGCCAGTTCAGCAGCGAACCAGGCAGCTGCTTCTGAACTTCAACATTGACCACGCGGTAGTCGTAGCCGGGCGCTGTGATCGGCGGGAGCACCAGCAGCGGATCAGGCGCGGTTGAGAATCCTCCATTGCGCGCAGGAGTCCAGGCCATGGGAGTGCGGTTGGGATCTCGGTCCCGCAGTCCTGGCCAATCACCCATGCCCAGCTCATCGCCGTAATAGAGGCACGGCATCCCAGGCAGGCTGTAAAGCAGAGCGTGAAGAACACGGTTGGAGCCAGGGTCGCCGTTGAGCAATGGCGCCAGGCGACGGTTGATTCCCCAGTTGAGCCAGTGCCCCTGTCCTTGATGGAGGCCGGCGCGGATGGTCTGAATGACCTCTTCGGGAATCAGATGTCCATCACCCAGCCAGAGCTCATCGTGGTTGCGCAGCGGCAGGGCCCATCGGCAGCCACTGACAACCTGCTGCGCGTCCTCAAGACATTGGCGCAGGTTGTCCACCCTGCCACTGGCGATCGCAGCGAACAGATGGGCGGTCAGCACAAAGTTGTAGGCGCCATGGAGCTCGTCCTGCAGCAGGTAGGGAGCAATTTCTTCAACCGGCTGAATCGCTTCCCCCAACAGCAGAACATCGCGGCCATGGGCGTCCACCCGCTGACGGAGTCGCTTGAGGAACGCATGGGTTTCCGGAAGTCCCTCACAGCGCGATCCCTCCTCCTCACACAGGAATGGCACGGCATCGAGGCGGAAGCCATCGACACCACGGTCGATCCAGAAATCCACCACCTCAAGCATCGCCTCCTGAACGAAAGGATTGGCGTAGTTGAGATCGGGTTGATGACGCAGGAAACGATGGAGGAAATACTGACCGGCGACCTCATCCCATTCCCAGTTCGACGACTCGAAATGGCGGAAGAGCACCGGAGCATCGGCATAGCGATGGGGGTCATCGCTCCAGACGTAGATCTCTCGCTCCGGGCTGCCTTGAGGTGCCCATCGAGCCCTCTGAAACCAGGGATGGAGCGTGCTGGTGTGGTTCATCACCAGATCCATCACCACCTTGAGGCCCTGAGCGTGCGCAGCCGTCAGGAAACGGTGGAAAGCGGCAAGATCTCCCAGATCCGGATGAATCGCCTTGAAGTCGGTGATGTCATATCCGCCGTCGTCCAAAGGGGAGGGATAGATGGGTGTCAGCCAGATCGCTTCCACTCCCAACCAACGCAGATAGGGAAGTCGGCTTGACAGGCCCTGCAGATCGCCGATGCCGTCGCCGTTGCCGTCGCGGTAGCTGCGCACGATCAGCTGATAGATGACGGCGCCGTTCCACCACGGCTGCTGCTGGCTCATCAGGCCGTTGCCTCTGATCACGGTGTAGTGGCGATCGTGGTCACCGTCATCCCCACACCAACGGTTGAGCTAACGAAACTGCGAGCATGCCCTGCACAGACAGCACGCGAATCCACGTCATGGTCCAGGCCAACGCTGCAAGTCCTTTCACCGACACCGACCTGGAACGGCTGCGCAAACCCGTGCTGGAGGGCATCACCAGACCGGAGGCATGGCGTCGAGAGCAGCTGCAGCGACTGCGTGAGCTCGTGACCAGGCACGAGCCTGAAATTCTCGAGGCGCTGCGCCATGACCTCGCCAAGCCTGGCTTGGAGGGCATGGCCGAAGTGGTGACCTTGCTGCAGGAGCTCAAGCTGGCTGAACGGCGTCTACGGAGCTGGATGCGTCCCCGCAGGATCCGCGTACCGCTCGTCCAGCAGCCAGGCCGTGCCGAACTGATCCGAGAACCACTCGGATGTGTGCTGCTGATCGGCCCCTGGAATCTGCCCTTCGGCCTCACGTTATGGCCCCTGGTGAGCGCTCTCGCCGCCGGCAACACCGCTGTGGTCAAACCCTCTGAACATGCCCCGGCAACCGCCGAGCTGATCGAGAAGCTCGTGCCAAAGCACTTTTCAGACGATGTTGTGCAGGTCGTCAACGGCGATGGAGCAGTGGCGGCTCAACTGGTGAGGCAACGCTTCGATCACATCTTCTTCACCGGCGGTGGGCGGATCGGAGCCAAGGTGCTGGAGGGGGCCGCCGCCAACCTCACGCCCGTGACCCTGGAACTCGGCGGCAAAAACCCGGCCATCGTGCTGCCGGGCGCCGATCTGTCCGTCACGGCACGCAGGCTTGTCTGGGGCAAGGGATTCAATGCAGGTCAGGCCTGTATCGCCCCGGATCATCTGCTGGTCCAGGCAGACATGCGTGAGCCTCTGCTGCAGGCCATCGCCGAGGAACGGCTGAAGCTCTATGGCAGCGATCCACTGGAGTCCGAATCGCTCGGAAGCCTGATTCATGACCGTCATTACGGTCGGCTGGAAGCCTTGTTGAAGCAGGCCCAGGGAGATGGGCGTGTGCTGCTCGGGGGGGAATACGACCCTGTCAGACGCCGGATTGCTCCAACGCTGATCGCCGTGCAGGACGAACAGGACCCGCTGATGGCTGATGAGCTGTTCGGACCGCTGCTGCCTGTTCTGGAGATCACGAACCTGCGTGAAGCGGTTCAACGGATCCAGAAACAGGACAAACCACTGGCTCTGTATCTGTTCGGCGGCGAGCAAAGTGACCAGGAGCATCTGCTGCGCACCACCAGCTCCGGTGGGGTGTGTTTCAACGATGTGGTGATGCAGGCCGGAGTGCCTGATCTGCCCTTCGGTGGCGTGGGAGCCAGCGGCATGGGAGCCCATCACGGCGAGGCGGGTTTCAGGACCTTTTCCCATGAACGCTCTGTTCTGCGGCGTCCGTTCTGGCTGGATCTGCCACAGCGCTATCCGCCTTACACCCTGAAGCCGGAAACATTCCGTCGTCTGTTGAGCTGATCTGCGCCGAAACAAGTCCAGAACAGGACTGGCGCTCAACGGGAGGCACCTTATCTTTCGCCCAGCCAACGGACACGCATGCGCCGCACCCTCCTGACCGTCATGGCCGTCATGGCCCTGTCACCCTTCGCCGGCCATGCCGCCAACGTGACGGTCAAGCCAGGTGAGACCCTGTCGGATATTGCGGCCCGCTACGGCGTCTCCCTGAACAGCCTGATGCGCCTGAACGGGATCAGGAACTCGGATCATGTGGAAGCAGGTCAGACGCTGCGGCTGCCGGGGAGCGTCACAGCCGGCAAGGGCCGCCATAACGTGCAATCCGGCGACACCCTCAGCGACATTGCCGCGCGGTACAGGGTGAGTGAGCGTCAGTTGATGGCACTGAACGGACTGTCGAGTCCCGATCATGTTGAGATCGGACAGACCCTGAAGCTTCCGAGCAACGCAGTGCTTCCTCAGGCGAAGCCCAGGGCCATCGCCAAACCGGTGCCCATTCAGGCCAAGCCCAACGCCATCTCCCACACCGTGGCCCGCGGCCAGACTCTGACCCAGATCGCCAGGGCCTACGACATTCCGATCACGTCCTTGATCAGCATCAATGCGATTGAGAACCCCAATCAGGTGACGATCGGAACCCAGCTGATGCTGCGCTCCACCGCAACCACAAGCAGTGCATCAACAGCCTCAGTGACAACCACTGCGGAACAGCAACCACTGGTGACCGAGAGCCAGCCTGACGAGTCCGCCAAGACGCAACCGACAGCGAAAACCGTGAAGCCCGAAGCGGTTCAACCGAAGGCGGTCAAGCCGACGAACGTCAAACCCGTTGCCACCGCCAAGGCGAGCCAGACAGCCACAACCAGCGTGCAGCCGAAGCCCGCCTCATGGCGCACCTATGGCCCCCTTCAAGTCGACTGGAGCAACTGGCAGTCAATGGGCGGAAGCGAGGTGGCCCCGACGCTGAACAGCGAAGGACAATCGCTGTATGTGGCTGTGAACTGCTCGGCCAAGAAGATCAATGCCACCGGTGCCAATGGGATGTGGAAGAGCTGGATCGCTCCCCAGACGGCCTTCGAGGAGGCTCTCGTCAAGGATCGCTGCTCGAGCGCAAAGGGATAACGCGGCTCAAGCGGCGTAATGCAGGGGCCAGGGCTGACGCAGAAAGCGCCGGCCGCTTTCCTTCAGGTAGAGGCGCTGGCTGCCGTCATCGGTTTCATGGATCAACTCCTCCTGAACCAGACGCCGCGTGAGCCATCCCCAGTGCGCGGCACGGCCCTCCTCGGCATTGAGCCGTTGACTGAGGTTGCGGGAATCCGTGCCATGGAGCTCCGCCAGCAACTCAAGAACCGCCCTGGCCTCATCGGACCAGTCCTGCCTCGAAGCACTGGACAGACAGCGGTCACAACGACCACAGGGTGGAACCAGTTCACCAACGGAGAGCAGCAGAGCTTGCTCCCGACAGGTCTCTCCCTCAGCGACGGCCTCCATCCGGCGCAGCTGCTGCTGCGCCAGTTCAATCCGCCTAGTTTCTTCGACGGAATCATGGCCGGAGGAACGGCGCAGAGCGCTCTGCATGGCCCATCCCAGGCTGGTGCGATCCTTGGGTGAGAACAACACCAGACAGTGCGCCGGCTTGCCATCACGACCAGCGCGGCCCGACTCCTGCAGATACCCCTCCGGCGTGCTGGGTAGATCCAGATGCAGCACCAGACCGACATCAGGTCGGTCCACCCCCATACCGAAGGCCACAGTGGCCACCAGCACAGGATCCTCCGCTTCGAGGAAGTGCTCGAGAGCCCGGTGCCGAACCTCAGGTTCAAGACCGGCGTGATAGGCGATGGCCTGGACCCCATTGGCACAAAGCCGTTCAGTCCAGCGCTCCACGGATAAACGGGTGCGGGCGTAGATCAGACAGGCACCCCGTGCGCTCTCCAGCGCCTCGACCACATCCTCAAGAGGATCTCCAGCCCGACGTCGCATGGCGTAGTGCAGGTTGTGACGGCGAGCCGATCCCACCTGAATCAGCGGACGCCTGAGATGCAAAAGGCGAAGAATGTCCGCCCTGACCCTGGGTGCTGCCGTGGCGCTCAGGGCCACCATGGGAACCCCGGGGCAGAGGGCTCTCAACTCACCCAGTCGGCGGTAATCAGGGCGAAAGTCATGCCCCCAGGCGCTGATGCAGTGAGCCTCATCAACCGCGAGCGCGACCAGCTGGCCGGAGGCGGCATGCTCCTGAAGCACCGAGCGGGTGGCTTCTCCCTGCAGACGCTCCGGCGCGAGATACAGCAGCCTCAAACATCCCTCGCCGAGCTGCGTCAGCGTCTGCCTTCGCTGAGCCAGCTCGATGCCGCCATGAAGACAGGCTGCCGGGATGCCTCGACGGCGCAACTGCAGCACCTGATCTTCCATCAGAGCCACCAGTGGTGAGATCACCACCACCAGCCCTGTCCTCACCAGAGCGGGCAACTGATAGCAGAGCGATTTGCCTCCACCAGTTGGCAGCACCGCCAGACAGTCCTGACCCTCCAGCAGGCATTCCACAACAGGGCGCTGACCTGGTCGGAAATCAGACCAGCCGTAATGACGCTTGAGCGCATCCTGCAGCAGGTCCAAGGCACTCCACAGATGGTGTGCACAGCCTACCGAGCCCCAGATCTAGGGGATCACAGGAGGTTCCAGCTGATCCGGTGATTCCTCAACCAGCTGCAGCCGCACCCGCTTACCACCGGCAAGTTCACCCAGAGAGACGCGCAGCGTGGCACCGCTGAGACTCTGCAGAGCCGAGAGCACGTCACGGAGATAGGGCGTGCTGCTGCCACTTTCCACCCAAAGCCGCTCCTGCAGTCCTCCAAGACGTCGCCAGGACGTATGCAGCTTGAGCACCGCCGATTCCAGCGACTGGGCCTGTCCAACCGCATCAGCCAGCAATCCGAGTGCATCCAGGCGCTGCGCCTCCTGCATGGCCTTTTCAAGGTCAAGCTCACCCTGCTGAAAAGCCCGCACCGCGACACTGGATTCCGTCGCCTTGGTGATCCAGCGAGCGGTGTGGGTCACATCCTTGATCCGATCGAGCTCGGGCTCATCTCTGAGCACCTTGCGCAGGTCATCCTGCTGAGGCTCCGGCAGTTTGGCCAGCTCACGCACCAGCGGAGCAACCACTTTCGGCGGCAGCAGATTCTCCTGGGTGCGCTGCCTGATTTCCTCAGGCAGCAGTGGGCTGGTGGCAGCCATGAACTCGTCTGTGAGCCGCCTGACCTGCTTGCGGGTGATCTCCTGTCCGTCATTGGCCGCCTCGGAAATCATCAGCTGCACCTCCGGAGCCGCCTGCGCGGTTTCCATGAAGGCGCGCTTGGAGAACTGATTCACGCTGGACTCCTCAAGGACGCCCTCGCCCAGCATCTCCTGGGCCGACTCAGCGAGCTGGATCAGTCCGTAGGCACGGGTCTTGCTGATCTCCCGCTCTCTGAGCCACTGCAGAAAGCCGGCACCACGCCCCTCTCCGCCTCTCTTTTCACGATCGCGAACGGCCTTGAGGATCTTTCCACGCCAGATCTCGGTCTGAAGATCGAACTTGTCACAAACGGCCCAGGCCTGCTCCAAGCGAGCCAGAAACTCCATCGTGCTGATGTCATCCTGCTCTGGATCAGGTAAATCCAGCTCCAGCACAGGAGTTTCCATGTTCGTTGGAAGCAAGGCAGGCAGAACCACGGAGGGTGGATGCTGGCATGGCGCAGAGCCGGGGATGCGCTGATGCGGGCGACATTGTGTGACGCAACGGCACGCAGGGAAGCGCCTGGAGATACGCTCGAATTGCTTTTAGTTCCTGCGCAGCGATGGCGATCTCCCGCGGTGACATGGTGCGGATCAAGCGCCCTGAGTCCTTCTGGTTCAACGATGTCGGCAAAGTCGCCTCCATCGACACTTCAGGCATCCGCTACCCGGTTGTGGTCCGTTTTGAACAGGTCAACTACAACGGCCTGCAGGGTTCAGACGGCGGCATCAACACCAACAACTTCGCGCTCGACGAACTCGAACCGGCCTGAGTCTCTTGCCGGAACTTCCGGAAGTTGAGACGGTTCGCCGGGGCCTGGCGAGCCGTCTTCAATCCTTCGTTATTCAGGAGGCCGAAATCCTCCGAGAGCGAGCAGTGGCGAGTCCTGGAGGCTCGGATGCATTTTGTCGTGGGCTTGCAGGCCAGGTCGTGGGTGACTGGCAGCGCCGCGGTAAATACCTGATCGCGCAGTTGCAGCACCCCCGCACCGGAGAACCCAGTGGCCGCTGGGGAGTGCATCTGCGCATGACCGGCCAATTCCAGTGGCACGAAGAACCCACTGAACCTTGTCAACACACCCGCGCCCGCTTCTGGAATGCCAAGGACCAGGAGCTGCGCTTCGTTGACGTGCGCAGTTTCGGAGAGATGTGGTGGGTTCCGCAGGGAAAAGCCACCGACTCAGTGATCACCGGCCTGAAACGACTGGGTCCGGAACCGTTCAGCGAAGAGTTCAACGCCAGTTATCTGCGCAGCAAACTCAAAGGATCCACACGATCAATCAAGGCGGCTCTGCTGGACCAGTCGCTCGTGGCTGGCGCGGGAAATATCTATGCCGATGAGAGCCTGTTCGCAGCCGGCATTGCACCCCAAACGCCAGCAGGCAAGCTCAACCGCCAACAACTAGAGCAGATCTGCGAAAGTCTGGTGCACGTGCTGGAGATCAGCATCGGCGTTGGTGGCACAACCTTCAGCGATTTCCGTGACCTGGAGGGTGTCAACGGCAATTACGGAGGGCAGGCTGCGGTGTATCGACGCACCGGTCAACCGTGCCTGAGCTGCGGCACTGCCATTGAGCGAATCAAACTGGCGGGTCGCAGCACCCACTGGTGCCCAACCTGCCAGGCCTGAAAGGCGAGTGCGATAGGACAGAGATGCACCTGGTGCAGGAGGAGCAACGTTGGTTCACGCGGCTGAAGAGCTCGCACTCACGATGAAGCGGCTGCATCGCAGAGGTTGGTGCGACGGCACCGGAGGGAACTTCAGCGTTGTCGTGAAACAACAACCTCTGCAACTGCTGATGGCTCCAAGCGGAGTGGACAAGGGATCAGTGAATGCAGAAGACCTGATCACCGTGAACTGCCACGGTGAAGTGATCAAAGGCCAAGGCAAAGCAAGCGCAGAAACGCTTCTGCATCTGTGCATCATTCACCGTTGCGGAGCAGGAGCCGTTCTGCATACCCATTCGCTTGCAGGAACTCTGCTATCGAGGATTGAACTCGCCCAGGGCAGCGTGATGCTGGAGGGCTGGGAGATGCTGAAAGGCCTCAAAGGCATCACAACACATGACACCAGCGTGAGTGTTCCCGTTATCGCCAACAACCAGGATCTGCAGATACTGAGCGAATCAGCAGACGCACGGCTGAGCGATGCGCCCCATGGACTGCTGGTCTCAGGTCATGGGCTTTACGCATGGGGCGACGACCTGCCAGAAGCACGGCGCCACACTGAAATCCTTGAATTTCTTCTGGAACTCACTTGGAGACAATCACTACTGAGGAGTCAACAGTGATTCAAGCCATCGTGCTGGACATTGAAGGAACAACATGCCCCGTCGACTTTGTCAGCAAGACACTCTTTCCCTTCGCACAAAAGCATCTCAACTCCGCACTCATGCGAAGAGACCATGACCCAGAGATTGACGCCTTAGTGCAGGAAGCCATCAACGAATGGGAACTTGACCCTGACCCAGTCAGCCAAGCAATGCTGATGCAGGCCCAGCAGGCAACACCTTCAACGAGAGACGTCGGAGACTATCTGCAACACCTGATTCAAGCCGACAGAAAGTCAACAGCCCTCAAAGAATTACAGGGCATCATCTGGAAGCAAGGCTACTTATCCGGAGAAATTCAATCACCTTTGTTCCCAGATGTATGCCCACAACTTGACAACTGGAGACGCAAAGAAATCGCTCTTGCAGTGTACTCATCCGGAAGTATTCAAGCTCAAAAACTGCTGTATGCTCACAGCAATGAAGGAGACATCACTGGTCGTTTTTGCCAATGGTTTGACACAAGAACAGGCCCAAAACTCGCCGATCAGAGCTATACAATCATCGCCCAGAAACTAGAACTTCACCCCAATCAAGTGCTATTCGTCAGTGATCACCCCGGCGAATGCGATGCAGCCCGGCAAGCAGGAATGAAGTCAATGTTTTGTCTGCGTGAAGGGAATCCCCATCAGGATCCGGGTGGTCACGATGTGGCACAGAAACTGTCCGACATTGATCTCCACAAGATCAGCCAATCGGACATCAGCTCAAGCTGATCAAAATCTGGCAGCAACAGAAGCGCGAGAAGGCACAAAAAAAGCCACCCTCACCGGGGTGGCTTTCTTCGCATCACAGATGTGATTGAAATGTTTTACCTGGCATCGAGCTATTTTCTCAGGGGGCTACCCCCCAAATATCGTCGCCGCTGATGCGTTTC
>CAJXFG010000045.1 GCA_913052185.1 uncultured Synechococcus sp.
TGAGCATGTCGGCGAGCTCCTGCACCGTGAGGTTGTCCTCCGGCACAACAATCATTTCCGGTCTCACCTGCTTGGCTTCCCGAGCTGCGCGCAGTTCCATGGCCCGGCGCCGCTGACGCTGGCGGGCGGTTTCCTTGCGCCGTTTGCGCATGGCCGCCACTGGCTTGGGTGTGGTGCGCTGCTGGGATTTGGGCTTGGCGGGACGAGCCAGGCTCGCCGACAGCACCATGTTTTCCTGCTCACCGGCGAATCCACCGGTCTGCGCTGCCAGGGAATCATCGTTTTCGCCGATGATGTGGACCTTCTGGCGTTGCTTCTGGGGAGAGCGATTGCGCAGAGCTTCCAGCTTTGCGCTGTCATCCCAGTCAGGACGCCCGGGTCGACGCTGACCACCAGGCCCTGCTCCAGGACGGAAGCCAGGACGGCGCGGGGCTGTTGCCGGGGAGGGAGTGGGTCGATTGACCGGAGGTGTGGCCTTGGGGCCATCACCACGCGGCGAAACCGGAGTCCCGTCGGGACGACGCGGCGGTGGTACAGCCGGTCGACCCGTGGGTTTCTGCAGCTGCATGAGCTCCCCGGGAGCGACCGGCTTGCGCATGCCGGCGGGCATGGCAGGGCGGTTGGTCCCAGCTCCGCTGCGTGGACCGGCTCCGGGACGGCCTGCATCACCGCGATTGCTGCTGCTGTCGCGACGGATCGGCTTGCCGACCAGTTCAAGCGTGTTGCCAGGGCGACCAGCACCCGGGCGTCCGGACGGTGAACCCGGCCGCGAAGGAGCACCGGGACGCTGTGCTCCAGCCGGTCGCTGAGGCGAACCCGCGCGCTGTCCACCAGGGGAACCCGGGCGAGGCGCTCCCGGTCTTGAGGGAGCACCGGTGCCGGGGCGTTTCGGTTGCGGACGACCGACCAGTTCCGGCTTGGCCGGTCTCTGCGGTGGTGGCACCGTTCGATTCACCGGTGATTTGGGTTGCGGGCGTCCCGGCGGCGGTGGGGCCGGGCGTGCGTTGCCCTCGCCTGGTGCGCGTCGGATCGGAGCCGTGTTGCGGGGTTTGGCTGCTGTTGAAGGTGTTGGTGCACTCGGCCTGGCCGGTGGGGAGGCCGGCCGACTGACGGTGCGGCTGGGGCCCGGAGCAGCGGCTGGCCGAGGTGTCGGCTGCTGAGGTGCCTGGGACCGGCGCTCAACCGGTTTTTGAGGCAGCTGTTTGGGAGCAGGCTCCTTGCGGACCAGTGTCTGTGGAGGTGCCACCGGCTTCTGCGGTGGTGCTTTCTGGGGAGAAGCGGCCTGGGGGGCTGAGGGTTTGGCTGGAGCGGCGGGTCGTGCCGGAGGGCGCTGGGGAGTGGCAGCAGCACGGGTGGGTGCAGCTGGTGCGGGAGCCGGTTTCGGCTGGGCCGGCTTGACCGGTGCTGGGGCATCAGCGCCAGCTGCTTTTTTCACGGAAAGAATTGACTTCCCTGGTGCCGGTTTCGAAGGAGCTGCAGCCGGACGGGATGCACCACCGCTCTTCAACATCGTGCGGATCTTGCCTGCCTCGGCTTCGCTGATCGAGCTGCTGTGGCTCTTGGCCGCAATGGACAGCTTCTCAGCGGCATCCAGCACGTCTTTGTTGTCCAGGCCTAGGTCCTTGGACAGCTCATAGATTCTGACTTTGCCGCTGCTGGTCATTCAGGTCTCCGGTCGGTCCGGGCACGGGGTGCTCGGGGCACCACACAAGGTGGGGCCAGTGTTCATCTTGCCTCAGCGACTGATGGCTTGCTTGATTTCAGTCGCTTTCTCAGCTCCTCAAGCGCGCTGTCGGGCACCTGGCATCGCAGGGCTTTTTGCAGGCGTTTTCGGCGCTGTGCTTCCTCAAGACAGCTCTCCTTACGACAGAGGTAGGCCGAACGCCCCATGCCCTGATCGAGGAGAACCCCATCCCGATGGTCGCGAATGACCCTCCAGAGGATGCTGCGGTCAAACAGCTCTCGGCAGGCGACACAACGACGCAGGACAGGGCGTGAGGTGTTCACCGGGCTCCTTCCTCGTCGGATTCAGGGAGAGCCTCTGCAGCCTCGCTGTCTTCCAACGTGTCTGCATCCGAGGGCTCTGGATCCACTGCTTCCTCGTAGGCAACCTCTTCGGCAGCAACGTCTTCCGCAGGAACGTCCTCCGCTGCTTCGCCGTACTCCTCCTCGTCTTCCGGCAGGGGGTACAGCTCACGCAGGCGAGCATCCTCTTCCGCTCTGGCGGCCTGCTCCGCGGCGAGACGTTCCTCAGCTTCGCGCTGCAGTGCCTCCTCCTGTTCGCGTTGTGCGATCAGTTCCGAGACCACGGCATCCTCTGCAGCCTGGTCGTATTCACTGGCATTCTTGATGTCGATCTTCCAGCCGGTCAGTCGCGCTGCCAGCCGCACGTTCTGACCTTCGCGGCCAATCGCCAGACTCAGCTGATCAGGCGGAACCAGCACATGGGCGTGCTGGCCGACCGGATCGACGAGTCGAACCACATCAACACGGGCAGGGCTTAGGGAGTTGGCGATGTACTGACCCGGATCCTGGGACCAGCGGATGACGTCGATCTTTTCGCCACGCAGTTCATTCACAACCTGCTGGATGCGGGAGCCGCGGGCGCCGATGCAGGCTCCAACGGGGTCCACCTCGCGCTCGATGCTGTCGACAGCAACCTTGGTGCGCGGACCGACGGATCGGGAGGGAGGGTTGGCTTCTCTTGCCACAGCAACGATGCGCACGGATCCCTCCTGGATCTCCGGCACCTCGTTCTCGAACAGGTAGACGACGAGGCCGGCGTTGGCTCGGCTCACAAACAGCTGAGGCCCCCGCCTCGGCACCTCGCTGACCTCCTTGAGGAAGACCTTGAAGGTGGCATTGGCGCGGTAGTTGTCGTTGGGCAGCTGATCACGCCGAGGAAGCTCTGCCTCCACTTCAGGGCGCCCCAGTCCTGAACTCACAGCCATGATCACGGACTGGCGCTCGAAGCGGATCACACGGGCCGTCAGGACCGGATCCTCAAGGTCGGCGAACTCCTCCTGAATCATCCGCCGCTGCTGATCACGCAGCTTCTGGGCCAGCACCTGCTTGGTTGTGGCGGCGGCCATGCGGCCGAAATCCTCCTTCTCCGGGGTGACATCAAGAACCACCGTGTCGCCGGCCTGGGCGTCTTCCGCCACCTGCATCACCTCAGCCAGCGCGATCTGATGGTCCTCGCTTTCAACCTCCTCGACGATGATCTTGCTGGCGAGAACCCTGTAGCCCTCTTCCTCCAGGTCCAGGGCGACGTCGAAATTACTGAAGTATTCCTCATCGAATGGGTCTTCGCCGATGCCCAGATAAAGGGTGCGGCGGTAGCGCTCATAGCCCTTGAGCAGTGCCTCACGCAAAGCGGCTTCAACCACCTGAGGGGGAAGTTTCTTCTCCTCACTGATGTCGTCGATCAGGTTGCTGAGGCCGGGGAGAAGAACGAGTGCCATGGCGGAGACGAGGAGGAGTGAAGGGGGAGATCGAGGACGGAGGCGATCCGTTCAGCCTGTGGGGCTTGTGAGTTCAACGCTGATCACCGAATCCCTCGGGATCCGTTTGACCCGGCCGCGGATATTGATCTGGACATGGTCTTCGGTGCGTTCCAGCAGGGTTCCCGACACACGCTGCTCCCGACCTTCGTCATCCCTGTGAATGACATCAACGGGAAAGCTCCGGAAGGTCTCAAAGTCCCTGTCCGACTGGAGCCGGTCCCCGATGCCGGGGCTGCTGATCTCCAGAACATAGGCCTCCGTGAGCAGCTCAGACAGTTCGATCGCTTCCCCCATCGGTGCACTGAATCCCGCACAGTCGTCCAGAGAGACGTCATCGCCGTTGCTTCGACGAATCTGAACCTGCAGAGTCATTGGTTGCAGGTGTGTCAGAACCTGAATGCTGACCAGCTCAAATCCGTGGCTTTCAGCCGTGGCTGTGGCCAGTGAGGTGAGATCCGGCAGGAGTGGATGGGGCAAGGGCGCGGGGAGGGTGGTCTCGGGCTCTGGCCCGATGGTGGATGCGTGATCACCCCCCGGGGAGAGGATCTCACCGGGCCGTTCAATCAATTTAAAGGATTGCCGCACCCCTCCCTAATCAGTCGAGTCAGGGCGCCTGCGGATCGCTGGCGGTTCAGGGCCCGGCTGCCGTTTCCAGCTTCTCCAGGAGGACATCCACTGGAATCTGACTGGAGAAACGACAGGCGCAGGTTTCTGTGGCATCAAGACTGCCGTGCTCCCAGTATTTGTTGCTGCCTGTTCCGCCACCGCAGAATCCGTAGTACTGGCACTCCTGTTGGCATCGATTCATCCCGGAGGACATGTCGCCAAGCAGTCGTTGAAAGGCTTCCGTCTGCGTGGCTTCCACTAGCGACACATCACGGATGTTGCCGAGATTGAACAGCCCGTACCGTTCGGTCTCGACCGACAGCAGCTCGGGGTCGAAGGTCGAGAAGTTGCCTTTGGCGTCCACGCTGAGAATCGCGTAGGGACGGTTCATTTCGTTCTGGAGCAGGCGCTGTCCCCCCGCGATCATGCCCATCACCTGGTCGAACTCACGCACCTGGATCGGGAACCCATCGGCTTGATTGCAGGCCCAGAAACGCGAAAGAAAGTCTCTGTAGAGCTTTTCTTTCAAGAGGCCCTGCATGGAGGAACTGGTGTGCACTCCCTCCTGCTCCTCAACGTTGAACCCGAGCTGGTGAATGCCCTCATCACGGAAGAAGGCGTACATCCGCTCGGGTTGTTCCAGCGCATCAGCGGTCAGGACGGCGATGGCATGAAAGTTGATGCCGCGCTTGCGCAGTGTGTGGATGCCTCGCATGGTCTGGGCATAGGAGCCCTTGCCGTTTCTGAAGCGTCGGTGGCTGTCGTGGATCTCCTCAGGTCCATCGACACTCACTCCGACAACGATTCCGTTGCGAACAAAGCAGTCGCACCAGTCCTCATTGATGAGCGTTGCGTTGGTCTGAACATGTTGTTCGACGATCACCCCCTGTCCCTGAAGGTCGGCGGTCTGGCGCTGGATGATGGCACTGGCCTGGTCGTAGAAGCCTGTTGGCAGGGTCAGCGGCTCGCCGGCGTGCCACAGGATCGAGAGATGGGGACCCCAGAACGGACTTTCATAAATCCTCTCCAGCAGCAGGGGCAACTGCTGCTGGAGGTCGAACACATTGCGCCGCTGGCGATCCGGCAGATAGCAGTAGCTGCAGTCGAGGTTGCAGAGCGATGTCGACTGGATCACCAGCAGACCGATGGGGCCGAAGTCGGAATGGTTCACCAGTTGGCAAAGCCACCGCGATAGCCGTTGGCGAAGCCGCCGCCGCCGTTGCCCCAGGCCCTGCGACGCACGCCGCCGCCGTTGCCCCAGGCCCGGCCGCCCCCGTTCCCCCAGGCGCGAGCAATCTCCTCGTCACGCAGCAGGCCGTTGCGTTTCATCACCTCCCAGGCTTCCGGGCTCATGCGCTCGATCCGCTGTTCGAGAGCGTTGCCCAGATCAGGTTCGTTGTGGACTGCGGCTCTGGACGATTCACAGAGCACGGCGCTCGTGGCCAGGACTGCGGCGAAGGTGAGAAGGCTTGTTTTGTTCATTGGTGAGAAAAACAATGGGTCAATCAGAACTCGAGTTCAGGACTGCGGATTGAATTCAGCGGCGGTGGAGAGCACGATCGTGAAGAACCTGCTGATCTGCTCGTCCTTCAGCCCCACGCTGCTGTCAGTGCCGATCCAGGTGTTGATTGCCGAGCGAACGCCGTCGTCGTCGTTGATGTACCCCGAGAGCAGACGGCCGATTCCCAGATTGCTGATGTTGAGGAGATGGGGAGTGGTGTCGGCCACCACACAACCCACTCCGGAGCGGGCATAGGGCCTGTCTGGCACGAGCTTGGAATCAGGGGCTGTTGCCGCCTTGTTGGCTCTGAGCCAAAGGCTGTCGCCGCCAAGGATGTCAACGCTGCCGTCCTTCACAGCCGCCAGTGCTTGATCAGGCGTCTCGAAAAACTGGAAGTTGGCGTCATCCACCGCTCCCGCCAGCACGCCGGCAGCCATGCTGTCCTTCACGACGCCGACCGTCTTGCCGTTCAGGCTTGCGGGTGTGCCATCGATGTCGCCTGGCGCAAGCAGTCTCACGCCACCAACGGCGAAGGGCAATGTGTAAGTCAGTGAGCGTTGTCGCTCCCAGGTGAAGGCAACACCACAGGCGATATCAGCAGCTCCGGATCGGATCATGTCCAGTCCTTCTTTGGCCGAGCCCGCAGCGACCGGCTCGATGCTGACGTCCGTGTCCTTTTTCTTCGGGGAGACATTGATCTGGTCACGAATCGCTTCGAGCACCACGAAGGAGAGACCGTCGTAGTTGTCACCGTCTTTTTGGACCATCGGCAAGGAATCCCCGATGACCACGGCTCTGAGCTTGCCGGTCTCGTAGACACTGTTGGCTGTCGAACTCTTGGCCGAGTCACTGGCCCCCGTTGTCTCGTTCTGACAGGCCACGAGAGCGATCGAGGAAAGAGCGAGCAGGCCGGTCGCGGCCTTCTTGATCAGGCGCATAGGGATGACACCGTCGGATCGGTTTGATCACATCACTAGACACAGCTGCCGAAAGCGGCCAGTTCGAAAAATTGGAAACCTGCCCGATCCGGATCAGCATGCGCGGCATGATCCTGTTGTTTCGATCGCTGCCGACTGCTGAGCATGGAGTTGATCAGTGCTGATCACGATTGATGAGTCCTTCCGCCTCCTGAGCCAGCATCTGCGGGATCTCACCGGCAGATATCGGATTCTGGTGGCGACGGCCAATCGACCTTATGCACTGGCGCTGGCCAGTCTTTTTGCGCTCCAAGACACTGACCAAGCCTGCCCTCTGATCGGGATCGCTTCGACGCGTGAAGAGGCCTTGTCCTGTCTGGATGGAACCAGCGACCCGGTGCTGGCCTTCATCAGCGAGCAACTGGAGGAATGCAGGGGACTGGATCTGGTGGCTGACCTCCAGCAACGATCGGTGCCGGAGTCTCCGATTGCCACGGTGTTCACGCTGGAAGGAGCTGATCCCACCCTGTTGCGCGAGGCCCTCGCCAGTCCCGCGGATGTGGTTCTCACGCGACGCAGCCTTGACCTGAATTCCATTGCCAACGCGATGCAGGCCATTCAGGCCGGTGAACGATTTGTCGATCCGTTCATTCCCTATGCCATCTGCCACAGAGATCCCCGCGACGCTGATGCTTTGTCGGATCGCGAACGCATGGTGCTGACCCTGCTCTGCGACGGCATGACCAACAAAGAGATCGCTCAACAGCTCTCCATTGCGGAAACCACTGCACGAGGCCATGTGCAGTCGATCATGCGCAAGCTGAATGTGAAGGACCGCACCGCAGCGGCAGTGGAAGGAATCAGGCGCCACTGGGTTGACTGAAACGATCCGGACAAGCAATTGGTTTGACGACTGGTGTGACTCAATGATTTCTGAGGTGTGAATCAGAGATGAATTTGTGACTTGAATCTGTGTCTGAATTAAACTGAAAACCCTAGAAATGAAGGGTTCTATCTTTCACCGGCAGCAGCAATGATTCAACTGCCCCGCATAGTTGACCCATGGCAACATTTGCTGTTGGTGATTTCAGTCAGGACATTCGCGGATTTGATCCATTAAATGACAAGCTTGACTTCGGTAACGTTTCCGTTCACAGCCTGATTCTTGGTCAGGATGAGAATGGTTTTGCCACGATCGTGTTTCCTTGGCAGCCAGACCAGTTTCAGAGAATCCTCGGCACTGATGGCTTGGGTGTCCGCTGGAGTGATCTGAGTGCAGACAATTTTGCCCCGGTGATGAATGAACATCTTCGGCAGGATATTGGTGCTGTTCTGTCCTGGGAAAACAAAACTGGGCCGGCCTTTGATGATGATGGCTCAAGCACTCAGAACACAGTTTATATTCGCTCTCATCAGAAAGAAAGCATCACAAGGGTTGATGGCTTCAACCCTTTGACAGACAAGATTAACTTTCTTTATTTCGGTACGCGTGAGCGATTGACAGTTGAAAATGTTGGTGCCGACCTGCTGATCAGTTCGGAGCCAAACGGTCAGCAGTTTCTTTTCACGGGGATCCAGAAAGAAGATCTGATTGGTGCCAATCTGGAGTTCCATTTTGACCAGATTGAGGAGGATCTTCTTGATCGAGCCTTTGGTTTCAGTCCCGAGCAGCTTGCGTTGGTTGATCGCACAACTTTGATCACTCCCGAGGGTGGTTTCACCGATGGTTCGCAAACCCGTCCTGGGGAATTTGTCACCGCTGCTGGAGAAGCTCCCGGTCAGCCGATATCACTCGATGAAAGTAATCGTTTGATTCAGGAACGAGCTGATCAATCTGAAGCGTCCGAGGCCATGACCATGGGCTCTGGATCTCAGCAGTTTTCCACTGGCATGAATGACATGCCAATGACGATGGAGATGACAGCGCCGGATCTCACAACTGCGGTGATGAATCTGCCCGGCGGTTCCAATGTCCATAACAGCTGTCTTCAGCTCGATGTCGATGGATCTCTGTGGTGGGGTGGCGGTATCAGCGGCAATCTGATCATTCGCAACCCGATGGGAGCGGCTGTTGAGGATTGGGAAGCTTCTTTCCTCACGCCGCACAGTGGATTTGAAAGTTGGTCAGGCGAAGTTCAGGTCTCGGATGCAGGTAACGGTCTCAACAAAGTCACATTTACACCTGCTGAATGGAACCGAATCATTCCCGCGAATGGAGAACTGTCGCTCAGTTTCAACGCCAAGGGGAAGGGACTGGCTGACAGCGGTGCTTTAACCAGTTCTGAATTCTTCAGTGACTCCGCTTCGCCGGTGCTGCCAGTGTTGCCGGAGCTTTTGACAAAGCCTGAGATTTCTCCAGATCCTGAAGCCGGGGAGCAGGCATCCTCGCTTTCAGATGCTGTCGGACAGTCAACCCTGTCCCCTGATGAGGGCGCCGTTAATTCAGAGGTCAGGCCTGCCAACGCCAGTGTCAATCCACTGAGTCTTGAAGCAAGCGGAAGCCTGTATTGGGGAGGCATGAGCGGAATTCTCACGATCACCAACACCACGGACCGAGAAGTTGAAAACTGGTCTGTCAGCTTCGAAACTCCCCACCGTGATTTTCAGAGCTGGGCTGGTGCTGCGCGTGTCGAACCGCTGCAAGGAGGCGGTAGCAAGGTGACGCTGACCCCAGCGGACTGGAACGGCACGATCGCTGCAGGGCAAAGCATTGATGTGAGTTTCAATGCGGTCAGTGAGGGCATTCCGAACAGCGGCGTTCTCACCAGTGATCTGTTTTTTGCAGGGGGAAGCCGGGCTGCTTCCACGGCCACTGATTTCACCGATGTTGCTGATGGGCTGCAGCCAGAGAATGCGGCGGATGCCTCTGTTCCATTGGAGCCGCAGGACGTCGCAACGTCTCCCCTGGCTACGGATCTCTCGCTAACCGATCTCTCGTTGACCAATCTCTCGCCTGCTGAGCCTGTAGAGATCTCCGCGTCAGCAGGATCAGTTGATCCGTCCAGGGCGTCAGTCCGGCTGGTTCCCGCTTCAGCCGACACAGCTGTTTCCGGCCAGCAGATCAGTTCTTCCGAGAAGAAAGTCGTTGCCTATTTCGAGGAATGGGGCATCTACGAACGTGACTTCCTCGTTCGGGACATTCAGGCCGAGGAACTGACTCACATCAACTACAGCTTCTTTGATGTGAAATCAAATGGTGACGTGCAGTTGTTCGATGACTGGGCGGCAACCGATAAGCGATTCCTCGCTGCTGAGCAGGTCAACCGCACGTTTTCACAGGCTGATTGGCTGGATCTGGATGCTGAGCGTCTCGAGGCCTATACAACCGGAGGCGATTTCATTGCCACGACAAATGCAGACGGATCGGTGACTGTGACCGGTGTTCCCATGGACTGGAGCACGCCTGTTGATTATGTCGGTAACCTCCGTCAGTTTGATCTGCTCAAGCAGCTCCATCCAGAGGTCAATCTGGGGTTTGCTCTTGGTGGTTGGACGTTGTCGGATGAATTCAGTCTTGCGGTTGACTCGCCATCAGACCGTGAAGCATTGACTGACAACATTGTGGATCTATTTGAGCGCTATGAGTTCTTTAATACCGTCGACTTTGACTGGGAATATCCTGGAGGAGGTGGGGACTCAGGGAATGCATCCAGTGCGGAAGATGGCAGGAACTTCGAGCTAACGCTTGAGCTTCTCAGGTCAAAACTAGATCTGCTTGGTCAGGTGAATGGAGAGGACTATGAGATCTCAGTGGCAACAGCAGGTGGTTACGACAAGCTTGCCAATCTGAATCTGCAGGGGATCGATCCCTATGTCGATTTCTATAACGTGATGACCTACGACTTTCATGGAGGATGGGAGTCTCAAACCGGTCATCAGGCGGCAATGATCAATGATCCTGCTGGTTATGACGTCGTTACAGCGATCGAGCAATTTCAGGTCAACAATGTTGATCTCAACAAGGTGATTCTTGGAGCTCCGACCTACACACGCGCCTGGGGTGGTGTTGACGCCGGAGAAACGCTTGGGCTGGGAAACACGGGCGACTCCAGGCTGGCTCCCGGTTCCTTTGAAGCGGGTAATTACGACCAGAAAGATCTCATCACCGGCATCAGGAATGGTTCCTATGATCTGATCTGGGATGATGATTCCAAGGCTGCCTTTGCTTACAGCAATGCAACCCGAATCTGGAGTTCCGTTGAAACCCCCGCCACGATTGCAGGGAAAACATCATTCATTGATGAGATGGGTCTCGGCGGGATGATGTTCTGGGCGTTGTCAAATGACAGCCGTGGAGATCAGAGCTTGATCACGGCGGCTTCGGAACTGCTTCGAGGTTCTGCCACGTTCGATGAGGTGATTTCGCGCAGTGAGCCGTTCGATTTCATTCTTGGCGGCGATGGCCAATTCGAGCTCAATGATTTCAGCCAATCCAAGGCAGGCACTCTTGACCTGCCTGATGACCCTCTCTCTCCACCCCCAGTTGCTGATTCAGCTCAAATGTTCTGATCGGCCCTCTTAGCGTGAGCGCAGTTATCCAGCTGTCGTCTGTGGTTCCTGGCCGTTTGTCCAAGCAGTGGATTCTCAGGTGGTTGGGAACCCTTTCGGTTGGGGTCTCGCTCCTCCTCCTGCCAACAAGGGTGCTCGCAGTGTCCGGAGGGCTTCCCGGCACCCACAGTTTTGTGGCTGATGCCGTGCGCAACGTTGCCCCTGCAG
>CAJXFG010000046.1 GCA_913052185.1 uncultured Synechococcus sp.
GTAGAGCACTACCTTGACACGGTAGGAGTCACTGGTTCGATTCCAGTATCGCCCATATCCCTAGTGAGACGAGAGCGAAAAGCATGACCCTGAGCGTCGTGGTCGGACTGGGTCGCTCGGGAATTGGAGCAGCGCGACTGCTCAAGACCCAGGGGTCAAGAGTTGTGGTCCTGGAACAAGCTGAGAGCGAGGAATGCAGGCAAAGGTCAGCGGGGCTGAGAGCACAGGGAATTGAGGTCCGACTGGGACAACCTCTTGAAATCACCAGTTTTGAGCCCTGGATCGATGAGATGGATCAGGTGGTGATCAGTCCTGGAATTTCCTGGACGCATCCGACCCTCGAAGCGTTGCGAAAGCGCGGGGTCAACGTGAAGGGAGAGATGGCCCTGGCCTGGGAAACCCTCAGTGAACGCCCATGGATTGGCATCACGGGGACCAATGGCAAGACCACCGTCACCCATCTTCTCCACCACGTGCTCAGCCACGGGGGGTTGGTGGCCCCGATGGCCGGGAATGTGGGCTTTTCAGCTGCAGAACTGGCCCTGGGATGCCTTGAAGGATCCACTCCTCAGCCCGACTGGGTGGTCATGGAGATGAGCAGCTACCAGATTGAAGCGGCCACTGCTGTAGCCCCTCGCATCGGCATCTGGACGACGCTGACCCCGGACCACCTGGAGCGGCATGGATCCCTCGACGCCTACAGAGCGATCAAGCGGGGATTGCTGGAGCGATCCGAACTGGCGATCCTCAATGGCGATGACCCTGACATCAGCAGCACTCGCTCCAGCTGGGGACAGGGCCGGGTGAACTGGGTCAGCACGGGCCCTGACCACGCAACCAGCACCCCGGTCCGATTGCATGTGAACAATGAGGGCTGGGTCTGCGAAGGAGAGCGCAACCTCTTCGTGGCCGATGCTCTCGCCATGCCAGGGGCGCACAACCTTCAGAACATGCTGCTGGTCACGGCAGCTGCACTGGAAGCCGGGTTACGTCCGGAAACGATTGAATCAGCATTGCGCTGTTTTGAGGGGGTCCCCCATCGCCTCGAATCGCTTGGAAGCGTTCAGGGCATTCCGGTCTTCAACGACAGCAAGGCAACCAACTACGACGCTGCGGCTGTGGGTTTGCGATCCGTGCCCGGCCCTGTAGTGCTGCTCGCGGGCGGTCAGACCAAACAGGGTGACGCCCAGTCCTGGCTGGAACTGCTTCATGAACGAAGCAGCGCCGTCGTGCTCTTCGGCGCAGGGGCTGACGAACTTCGTTGCCTGATCGAAGCTTCAGCATTCTCTGGTGATGTCACCATCCACAACGGCCTGGATGAGGCGGTTCCACATGCTCTGGAGCTCGCCCGGCAGCAAAAGGCTGCAAGCGTGCTTTTGTCACCGGCTTGCGCCAGCTTTGACCAGTATTCAGATTTTGAGGCTCGTGGCAATCACTTCCGCGAACTGATCGAAGCGAGAAAGTCACATTAGTCTGGGAAAAATCTCCTAGAAGACGTGGCCTACTGGCTGATGAAGAGCGAACCCGATGTTTACGGGATTCATCACCTTGAGAAGGAGCAGACAACGCTCTGGGACGGAATTCGCAATTACCAGGCGCGGAATTTCATGCGCTCGATGGCCGTAGGCGATCAGGCCTTTTTTTATCACTCGAACTGCAAGCCGCCTGGGATCGTCGGCCTGATGGAGGTGGTCGAAACAGGCCTGGTGGATCCAACGCAATTCGATCCCTCCTCGAAATATCACGACCCCGCCTCCAAACCGGAGACACCACGCTGGGACTGCGTGCGTCTGACCTACCGAGGCAGATTTCAAGAAATGCTCAGCCTTGAGGACTTACGGCAGTCCTACGAACCGGAACAACTGGCCGTCGTGCGACGCGGCAATCGACTCTCAATCCTTCCTGTGGATGAACGAATCGCTCAGGATCTCCTTGATCGGCTTGGCCCAATCCAGTGATTCAAAAGAGCGCCGCCTGCAAGAACGCCTGCCTCTTTCAACAAGCATTCCAAGGGCCTGGATCGCTTTCAGCCTGGCGCCCTGGCGCTTTGTAGGCCTCACAGCGTTGATGCTGACCAGCATCACGGGCCTGAATGTGATCTCCACGGATCTTCAGCAGAGCGGCGGCTGGTGGCAGACGACCACAGGCGATGTGTTGCTCGTGGCAACCATCCCCGCAACTCTTCTGTCGCTGGTGGCCTTGCTGCGAATGGCGGATCACTTTCTTCCGCCGGTGAACACAACGCAACAGACCGTGTCGGCACCGGAGAGTCGACGATTGCGCTGGATCTTCAGACAGACAGCGGCTCTGGCACTTCTGGAAGGTGTCATCTTCATCGGCGGACTGAACACCATCAAGATCTCAGGAGCACTGATTGCCCGGCACAGCGGGGTGCTCTCAGGCCTCATCGTTGTCGCTGGAGCACTGGCGATGAGCCTCTGGGCCCTGAGCCAGATCCTGGCCCTTCCGCTGCTGATTCACCACGGCCACAGGCCATTGGCGGCGATGGAACACAGTCGGCGGCTTGTTCTGACCAATCGGCTCAAAGCCCTGGCCTTACTGGGCCTGCTGATCGGAATCAACCTGATCGGCCTGCTGGGAGCATTCATCGGCTTGCTGTTGAGCATTCCCTTCAGCGCGTTGCTGCTGATGGCGAGCTGCCGGACTCAGACGCCCTGGGTGAGCGATTCGCGGCGGAACATATTGCCGACGTAGAGACGCGTGATGTCTCTGGACTCCACTCCGTGCTGAATCAGAAAACCAGCGAGGGCAGCCTGAACCAGGCGGTACTGATCCCAGTTCGGACAACGCTCAATGAACGCCACCATGGCCTGCTGCAGTGGTTGCGGAAGCTCGGAGTGGAAACTCACGGCTGAGGCAGCAGCATCAGCTCCTGAAGCAGTCCGACATGCCTCGCCAGATTGCTCCGGCGCCTGCACCTGCGCGTGCTGTATCTGATCGGCCAACTGCATGCATACGCCTCGAATGCCAACCAGTTCTCCACATCCGGCGGCCTGCGTCAAGGAAGGGCTCAAGAGGCATTCCCACTGACTCTCCCGGTAAGACTCCAGGCACCAGAACCTTTTCCAGCCAGCGATCTTCAGCGCTAACGCCAAAAGAGCAAAAGGGGTGATTCGTCAACTAAAACCAACACCAGAGACCAGGTTTTCCACAGAAACGGCCCCCATCAGCAAAAAAGCATTCATGCCTGTGGAAAACGTCCGGCTCAGCGTGGGGAACGCTGGGGGAAAATCAATGAAAGCGCATTGATTAGCTGCTCTGATCAATGCTGCTGTCCCACAACGTTCTCATCGCCTCGGCGATGGCCCTTGCAGCAGGATCAGGCCAGCAGAGCTCCAGGCCACGAGCCTGGTCATGATCACCGCTGCGGATGACCCGCAGCGACCATCGGGATCGATCACCCTCCAGGCAGGCCCACCAACCGGATCGCTCAAGTTCGAGGCTGATGGATTCCTCTGCCATCAACTGGTCAGAGATGGATTGGTGCTGATCGCTCAGATCCTTGATCAGCGAAGCCAGCGCGCAGGCTTCATGTTCCATCAGTTCAAGGGCCCAGTGCTCTCCACCGATCAGAACGGAGAACTGGGGGCGGGATGGGTCCCGGGCCAGTCTCCAGCCGGGACCCTCCTGTTGAATCATCCAGGCAGAAGATCGGGCTGATCCTGTTCGTCGCTCAGCTCAACGATTGCGCGCTGCACAGGCTTCACGCTTGATTCCTCCAGCAGACCATCGAAGTCGTCGAAGCGACGTTGCTTGGCACGAAAAGCGATCCGAACAGTGGTCAGATAGCGGTTGCTGGACTGACGGATCAGGCTTTCGCCACGCTTGGCGAGATCCTGATGATCGACTCCGGCCGTGAGCATGCCAACAACGCGTTAATTCCCAATTCTATGTGAACAGATCGCTGTGGAAAGGAACATGCATCGGATAACAGCGTTGCGGGCGACCAGGGACCCTCAGCACGATCTGACGACCCAACCCCATCGCCACCAACGGTCTGCGCAGATGACTGAGCAGCGCGCTCACCTCCTCCAGGTGCTGCGCATCCACACACTCGATACGAATGCTGCCCCAGCTGCGTGACATCCTGCAGTCCCGAAGGGGTTCCAGCTCCGCCTCGATCTGAGGATCCTCCCGATAGAAGGAAAACACCAGCCGCCTTAACCGATCCATCGTTGCTCCCCGTAGCCTCCACCTATCTCCAACCTGCCCATAGCGGTGGTTCAGCCCCTCGCTGCCGAACAAAACCTTCATCTTTCCGACGCGTCTGACAACGTCGGCACCCTGGCGATCGACCTGGGAAGCACCACCACGGTGGTGGCGTTTCAGTCTGCTCAGCGAGCTGAGGTGAATCTGCTCGATCTGCGTTCAATCACGCGTGAGACGGGCGCGGTCCCATCGCTCATCTGGGCGGAGGATGCCGAATCAGGCCCTGTTCTGGTGGGACATGAGGTTCTGGAGAATGGCCTGCACGAGCGCGATGCCCCTCAGCTGCATCGCGACTTCAAACGTTGGATCGGCTTGGCACCAGAGCCGCAGACAGTCGAGAGGCGACTCAGCCCCGAACAGGCTGGTGCACGACTTCTGACTGAAATTTGGAGGCGGATGCCCCCGGAACTGAGCATCGAGCGGCTCGTGCTCACAGCACCGGTGGATCAGGGCTCCAACTATCGCGACTGGCTTCTCAAAGCCTGCGAACCCATGCAGGTAGGCGAGATCGCCCTGGTGGATGAACCCACGGCAGCCGCACTCGGCGCTGGCCTGGAAGCCGGATCCAGGCTTCTGGTTGTCGATCTTGGCGGTGGAACCCTGGACCTGTCCCTGGTGGCCCTTGAAGGCGGAGAGGGCCGTGCAGCCCCCGTGGCCCAGCTGCTTCGCTTCCGGGGTCAGGACCTCACCAACAGCCGCCAGGCATTACGTCAGGCCAAGGTTCTTGGCAAAGCAGGCATCAGCCTGGGCGGCCGAGATCTCGACCGCTGGATTCTTGATGAACTACGTCCAGACGGCCTGCCGGAGGAAGGTGAGGGTCTGATGGCTCTGCTGAATGCGGCGGAACGGCTCAAATGTCGTCTCAGCGATCCCAACATCCCGAATCGAGAGAGCCTCTCCGAAGCCGCCAATGGCCCGGAGCTCGAAACGCCGAGCAATCTGACCATGGATCGACAGCAGTTCACGCGACTGCTGCAGGAGCGAGGGCTGTTCGATGCCCTGGAAGGGCTGCTCAGCAAGACCTTGCGTGATGCGGAGCTCAATGGCTGCCCAGCCGAGGATCTTGACGCTGTGGTTGTGGTTGGAGGCGGAGCCCATCTCCCGCAGCTGCGCGACTGGCTCACCGAGAAACTTGCTCCCACACCACTGCTGACGCCACCTCCGATGGAGGCGGTTGCCTGCGGCGCCCTGAGCCTCACTCCAGGCGTTCGCATGCAGGACCTGCTTCAGCGGGGAATCTCTCTGCGCTGCTGGAACCGGCGCAGCAACTCCCACCACTGGCATCCTCTGTTTCTACCCGGGCAGCCCTGGCCTTCAAGCAAGCCATTGGAACTGATTTTGAGTGCCAGCGGACCGGATCAGCAGTCGCTCGAGCTGGTGCTTGGAGAGTCAAGAGGGGAGACAAGACACGAAGTGGTGATGATCAACGGCCTGCCTCGGGTCGTTGAAAAGAACGATGGATGGGATGACGTGACGAGACGTCCTGACACAGCCTGTGAGCTCCCCCTGGACCCTCCTGGACAACCCGGCGAGGATTGCCTGAAACTCCGGTTCCATCTCAATGATCAGGCTGAACTGATCCTGGAGGGAGAGGATCTGCGGACCGGCGAGAGCCTGGAGTCCAGGCCACTCGGGACCGTGCGGTGATCGGGCCGTCCACAAGGGCGTGTGTGTTGCCGGCGACATCCATAGAAAGGTGTCTGTCTTTCCCTGACCACCCTTGGCGCTGCGTCGCCATCTCCCGAGTTTCTGGCTGATCGCCACGCTGGGTGGGGTCGCAGCTCTTTGTGGTTATGCGTACTGGTGGGAACAGCAGTTGCCCGACCGCCTGCGGGGAGCTGCGTCGCGGGGAGATCTTCAGGCCTGCCTTCGCTACGGCGAACAGCTGGCAGCACTCCGATGGCTGGACAGGGAAGCGCCGATTGAGCAGGCGGTCTGCCGACGCCGCCAGGCTGACATTGCCTGGAAGGTGGGTGACAGCGCCCAGGCACTCAACCTGCAGTCTCAGCTGGTGAATTCCAATGTCGGCAGCGAAGAGCAGCGAAAGAAGGATCGTTCAAGATTGCGTCAGTGGCGCGAGACACTTCGCGAGCGGGCACTCGATCAGTTCCGTGCAGGGGATCTCAACCAAGCCCTCATCACTCTCCGGCCGCTGGAACAGAAGGGACAGAGACCGGGAACGCAGCTCAGCGACAGCCTCCGTGAGACCTGGAACCGCAACAAGGTCGATCATGCACGGCTGAAGGACAGGGTGCAACGACAACAGTGGTGGGAGGCTCTGAGCGTTCTCAATCAACTGGATCACCCCTGGTGGCAGAACCACGCCCTGCCTCTGCGGCGCCAGGTGGAAGAAGCCATCCAGAATTTGCGCGATCGACAGGAGCATCACAGCCATGGAGCCCTGCCTGCTCACACGGTCGACCCTGAGCGTCTGAATGCAGCCGTGGAGGAGCGATTATCCAGTGGCATGGATCCATGGAGTGCCTTCATTGCCGGATGTGCTGATCTCGGTGGTGTGCTCGTGGAGGAGGGCCCGGAAAGCCTCTGCAAGGTGAAGAGGCCGTGACAGGATGATTCTCAATGAGATCGAGTGCTCATGCAGCCTGGCGACAAGGTGGTTGTGACCTCATCAGTGGTCGTCTACAACCACCCCCAGCACCGGGGTGAGGCCTTTGACATGAAAGGCAGTGAAGGGGATGTCGTCAGCGTTCTCACGGAATGGAAAGGACGTCCCATCAGCCCCACCCTGCCGGTGCTCGTGGCCTTCGGTCGCTATAAGGCCCATTTCCGCGGAGAGGAGATTCAGGCCTCCGGCTGAACTCTCCTCAGGAAGACCCCTTCTTCGCCATCCACATCCAGGAGCCTGAGCTCGATGGTCTCAGTCCGCCGTGTTGGAACAGCCCTTCCGCAGAAATCGGGCTGAATCGGCAGTTCGCGATGGCCGCGATCCACCATCACAAGCAGCATCACACGACGCGGACGCCCCCAAGCCTGGATCGCCTCCAGAGCGGCTCGCACGGTACGTCCGGTGAAAATCACATCATCCACCAACAGCACATCGCGTCCTTCCACACTCACAGGCAGCTCAGTCGCCTGGACAGGACGCATGGCCACACGCTCGAGATCATCGCGATGGAATGTCGGATCCAACGTGCCCTGGGCAATGGTCTGACCGCTCTGTTCTGCGAGAAAGCGCCCAAGCACGGCCGACAGCTGAACTCCCCGCGTGGGTATCCCCAGCAGCAGCAACTTCTCCACCTCACCGACGCATTCGAGAACCTGGGAAGCCAGTCGAGACAGTGTTCTGCCGACATCGTCGGCCGAGAGGATCTCGATCCGCTCACTGTTCCCGGGCGTCACCATGACCGATGCAGTGCGATAGGCGACTGTATGTCGGATATCACCGACCAGATCCGCAAAAGCTGACTGACGTGAGCTCAGGTGTTCACCACGGGCCTGATCCGGAGGTAACTTATGAATCTAGAGAAGACCTTAAGAACGGATAGAGCGGAGTGAATGTTGCTGATCGCCATACCGGTCGACCAAACAGGGAGCGGTCCATTGCTCCCGTCGTTCTGGCGATTCTTGACGGATGGGGCGAACGCACAGATACAGACCACAACGCCATCCGAGCCGCAAGCACCCCTGTCATGGATGCTCTGCGCCACGCCTACCCGCAAACCCTGATTCAGGCGAGCGGCTCCTACGTGGGACTGCCTGATGGGCAGATGGGCAACTCCGAGGTGGGGCATCTCACCATCGGGGCAGGCAGGATCATCCGCCAGGAACTCGTGCGCATTGGCGACACGGTTCGTGACAACCAGCTCAAAGATGTTCCGAGCCTGCGTGCGCTGGCCGAACGTCTGCGTGCAAGCGGAGGCACTCTTCACCTACTGGGCCTCTGTTCAGACGGCGGTGTGCACAGCCACGTTGATCACCTCTGCGGACTGTTGCACTGGGCCGCGGATGAGGGCCTGAAACGCGTGGCGATCCACGCGATCACCGATGGACGTGACACCCCCACCCAGAGTGCTCCCACCTACCTGAAACAGGTTGAGAACGCCATCCAGACCAGTGGAGTGGGCGAAATCGTCAGCCTCTGCGGTCGCTACTGGGCCATGGACCGCGACCGTCGCTGGGAGCGCACGGCCCGGGCCCATGAACTGCTGACCTCACCGGACGTTCCAGTGAGTCAGCTCTCGGCTGCTGAAGCGCTGCAAGCGAGTTACGACAGCGGCACCACCGATGAGTTCGTCGAACCGACACGGCTGCGTGCCTGCCATCTCAATGACGGCGATGCGCTGCTGATGTTCAACTTCAGACCTGACAGAGCCCGCCAGATCATTCAGTGCCTGGCAAGAGCCGAGTTCTCTGATTTCGAACGTCCCCATCAGCCTGAGCTGGACGTGGTCACCTTCACCCAGTACGAGGCTGGCCTGCCCGTGGAGGTTGCCTTCCCCCCAGAGTCTCTGGATGATCTGCTGGGCCAGGTGGTGGCATCGCGCGGACTACGCCAGTACCGCACTGCGGAAACCGAAAAATATCCCCACGTCACCTACTTCATGAATGGCGGCGTCGAGCAACCACTAGAGGGGGAAGACCGTCATCTGGTGCCCTCTCCACGCGTGGCCACCTATGACCAGGCTCCTGCCATGAATGCCGAAACCCTCACGGTCAGCTGCATTGAAGCCATCGAGAAGGGGATCTATTCCCTGGTGGTCATCAACTATGCCAATCCCGACATGGTGGGGCACACCGGCGTGATGGAAGCTGCGACCGAAGCGATTCAGACGGTTGACCATTGCATCGGACGACTGCTCGATGCCGTAGGTCGTATGGGAGGCACGATGATCATCACAGCCGACCACGGCAACGCCGAGCGAATGCAGGGCGATGACGGTCAGGCCTGGACGGCCCACACCACCAATCCCGTTCCGCTGATCCTCGTGGAGGGGGAACGAAGAAAACTGCGCGGGATGGGCAACGCCGTTCGCCTGCGTGACAACGGAGGTCTCGCTGACGTTGCACCCACCCTGCTTCAGCTGCTCGATCTGGAGAAACCGGAAGCGATGACCGGCAGCACCCTGATCGAACCAATCGAAACACCCGTGCCGTCGACGGCGAGACTGCCTCAACCGGTCTGATCGGTCCGGACATAAGATCGCACCATGATCACCACCGTTCTTTCCTGGATCTGGATCGGCAGCGGACTGCTGCTCATCCTGTTTGTGCTGCTGCACAGCCCGAAAGGTGATGGCATGGGTGGACTCGCCGCAAGCGGCAGCACCTCGTTTACAAGTGCCAGCAGTGCGGAAGCAACCCTTAACCGCATCACCTGGACGACCCTGGCCATCTTTCTGACCCTGGCCGTGATCCTGAGTGCCGGCTGGTTGCGCTGAACCGGAAGCACACAAGACCGGTGACATCGACCCAGGCGGGAAGCGATGAAGCCCGCGGCATTCCAAATGCCGCGAGCCAAGGGTCGATCAGGATTGATTCGTGAGATCTAGCTGTCGCTGTTCTCAGCCGGCTGACCGCGCAGTTGCTCAACGCCGGAAGAGGCGATGCGCTCAGTGCGATTGATCGCCTTGATGATGAAAAACAGGGCCCAGCCCACAAGCAGGGAGTTGAGCATGACATCGAGAATCTTGCCGATGGCCAGTTCACCATCGAAATAGGGAATCGCCAGGCTCTGCCAGCTTCCACCTCGCACCAGAGGATTCAGCAGTGGCATCAGCAGATCTTTGCTGATGGCGTCAACGATCTGCTGAAACTGGGTGCCGACCACCACAGCAATGGCCAGGTTCAGGGCATTGCCCTTCTGGAAGAAGAACTCCTTGAACTCACGTAACCAACGACGAAAAGGCATTCCGAACTGTTGAGAAGGATCCATTCAATCCTGCCCTGAGCACAAAAAAACCCCCGCAGAGCGGGGGTTGGGTGAGCCAGTGAAGCGGCTCTGCAGGATTGCGATCGACTCAGTAGTCGAAATCGCCACCACCCATGCCACCAGCAGCGGCAGCGGCTTCCTTTTTCTCGGGCAGATCAGCAACGATGCACTCAGTGGTGAGCACCATGCCGGCGATTGAAGCGGCATTCTGCAGACCGGAACGGGTCACCTTGGCAGGGTCAACAATGCCGGCACCCAGCATGTCGACGTACTCACCGTTGGCAGCGTTGTAGCCATCGTTGAAAGCCTTCGCCTTCACGTTTTCAGCCACCACAGCACCGTTCACGCCGGCGTTCTCAGCGATCCGCATCAAGGGTGCAGTCAGAGCGGCAGCAACGATGTTGGCGCCGATCAGTTCCTCACCGCTGAGGCTGGACGAAGCCCACTGTTCAAGGGTGGGAGCCAGGTGCGCGAGGGTTGTACCGCCACCTGGAACGATGCCCTCTTCGACAGCGGCCTTGGTTGCGTTGATGGCATCTTCAAGACGGAGCTTCTTGTCCTTCATCTCGGTCTCGGTGGCAGCACCCACCTTCACCACTGCCACGCCACCGGCGAGCTTGGCCAGCCGCTCCTGCAGCTTCTCCTTGTCATAAGTGGACTCGGTTTCGTCCATCTGCTTGCGGATCTGCTCGCAGCGAGCCTTCACGGCCACATCATTGCCCTCGGCAACGATGGTGGTGGTGTCCTTGTTGATGGTGACGCGACGGGCGGTGCCGAGCATCTCGATCTTGGCGTTCTCGAGCTTGAGGCCGGCATCCTCAGTGATGAGCTGACCGTTGGTCAGCACAGCCATGTCTTCAAGCATCGCCTTGCGACGGTCACCGAAGCCTGGAGCCTTGACTGCAGCAACATTCAAAACCCCACGGAGGCGGTTGACCACGAGGGTGGCGAGTGCTTCCTTCTCGATGTCCTCAGCAATGATCAGCAGAGGCTTGCCTGTGCGGGCGA
>CAJXFG010000047.1 GCA_913052185.1 uncultured Synechococcus sp.
CTCAACCGGTGTTGCGCATGCCGGCGGCGATGCCGTTGATGGTGAGCAGGGCACCCCGCAGCAGCTCGCTGCGGCTGTAGGTCCGCCCGTCGCCGTCGCTCGGAAATTCGCTCATGGGCGGCTGACGGTTCTGATCACGCAGACGTTTGAGCAGGGCGACCTGCAGGAAGCCCAGGGGGACGATGGTGCGATTGCGCAGGTTCACCGACAGCTGCAATGCGGGGTCGGCATCCAGCAATCTGTCCTGTCTGGTGATCTCCAGCACCAGGCGGCGGGTGAGTGTGTACTCATCAGCGATCGTCGTGTAGATGCGCTCAAAGGCGTCGCGATGGCTGGCGCTTCCAAGGCTGGTGACGTAATGGCGGGCCAAATCGAGGTCCACCTTGGAGAGCGTCATTTCCACTTTGGAAATCAGCATCCGGAAGAAGGGCCATCTCTGGTGAAGGGTGCGCAGCAGGGTCATCTGCTCTGGATCCGCTTGCAGTTCCTCGCTGAGAGCTGTTCCCACGCCGAACCAGCTGGGCAGCAGGAACCGGCTCTGGGTCCAGCCGAACACCCAGGGAATGGCACGGAGGCTGGACAGATCCCTGGCACCCGATTTCCGCCGTGCCGGTCGACTGGAGATCTGCAGTTTGCTGATTTCCTCAATCGGAGTCACCTGTTCGAAGAAGGCCACCAGGTCGGGATTGTCATGCACCAGGGCCCTGTAATGGCGGCGTGAGCATTTCGCCAGCCGGGCCATCAGCTCGTTCCAGCTCGGCGTGGCATCCAGCTGATTGGTCACCAGGCTGTTCTGCACCACGGCTGTGGTGACCGTCTCAAGGTTGTAGAGGGCCAGCTCAGGCAGGCTGTATTTGGAAGCCAGAACCTCGCCCTGCTCGGTGATCTTGATTCTTCCCTGAAGCGTGCCGCTTGGCTGAGCCAGGATCGCCTGGTAGGCCGGGCCACCGCCCCTGCCCACGGAACCACCGCGGCCGTGGAAGAGACGCAGCGCCACGCCATGACGTGCAGCCAGATCCTGAAGAGCAATCTGAGCCTTGTGAATCTCCCAGTTGCTCGACAGGAAGCCTGAATCCTTGTTGCTGTCGGAATAACCGAGCATCAGTTCCTGCAGCGGAAGCCCCTGGCTGCCCACGCGGGGCAGCAGGTTTCGGTAGAGCGATGTCTTGAACAGCTCTTCCATCACTTCAGGTGCTCGCTGAAGGTCCTCAACCGTTTCGAACAGGGGCACCACCAGCAGATCTGCATGGCCGGCGGATGGATCCACCAGTCCCGCTTCCTTGGCCAGCAGCAGCACCTCCAGCAAATCGGAGACGCTGTGACTCATGGAGATCACGTAGGTGCGACAGATTCGGCTGCCGAACTCGTCCTGGAGACGGTGCAGCATCCGAAACACATCCACGGTTTCCGCTGTGGTGGCTGACCAATCAACCGCCGGAGGAATCAGCGGTCGCCGCGTCTGGAGTTCCTGCAGCAACCAGTTCACCCGCTCCTGCTCATTCAGGTCTCCATAGGCCTGATCTGGATTCAGGTAGCGGCTGAGTTCATCGAGAGCATCACTGTGGCGTGTGCTCTCCTGGCGGATGTCAAGACCGGCAAGGGAGAAGCCGTAGATGTGAACCTGCGTCAGCAGGGTGTCGAGGGGCTCGCAGGTGAGATCGGTGCTCACCAGGCTTGTTCGGATCAGCTCAAGATCACTGCGGAATTCGGCAACCGAGCCGTAGTGAAGGGCTTCGCTCGGCTGACTGTCGGGAGCGCAGGGTTGCAGGCTTTCCGCGGGAGCTCTCCATCCGGCATCCGCCAGCTGGTCGTTGCGCAGCTGCGTCAGACGCAGCCGTTCGAGCATGAAGCTCATCTTCAGCCGGTAGGGCTCGAGGCGGTAGCGGGTGGCTCGCTCCTCATAAACCTCGGGGAAGCGAAACCGATCCATCTCCAGCGATTCGAGCAGTGGTGCGCTGACCTGACTCCATTGCATGGAGATGCTGAGCTGGTCGCGCAGGCTCTGGACAGCACTGATGTAGCGGTCCAGCATCAACTGACGCTGATAGCAGGCTGTCCGCCAGGTGATGTCGGTGGTGACGGAGGGGTTGCCGTCGCGATCTGACCCAACCCAGGAGCCGAAAGTGCAGAACGATGACGGGGGCAGCTGGACATCGGGGTAGCTGCCCGCAAGAGCTGTGGTGAGGCGTCGACGCAGCTGCGGCATCGCATCGAACAGCACCTGCTGGAAATAGTGCAGGGCGTAATCGACCTCATCCAGTACCGAGGGCTTGAACTGGTGCAGTTCATCGGTGCGCCACCACAGACGGATCTCCTCCTCAAGCTGCAGACGGATGCCGGCGGCCTCTAGCGCACTGGTCTCGGCTGCCGCCTCAAGCTGTTGCAGGAGACTGGCGACCCTTCGCTGCTTGTGCCTCACCGTATGGCGGACGATTTCGGTGGGATGGGCCGTGAAGACGAGTCGGATGTCGAGTTCCTGCAGGAGGGTCTCCAGCTGAGCGGGTGGCACGTTCAGCCGCCTGAGACGCTCGAACAGTTCGCTGAACGTGGCGGGTTCCGTCTGGGTCGCGAGTGGCGGTGCGAAGGGATCGACCTGCTCGGCCAGTTCCTGTGAACGAACGATGCTCTCGAGGTAGCTGTCCTCCTCGATGCGCTGCTCGAGGATGTTCACGAGCTGGAAATACAGAGAGAAGGCCCTGGCGGCTGCGATTGCTTCCGAAAGGTCCATGTCCCGGATCAAGGAGACCACGGAATCCGAGCTGACGGCACTGGGTTCGGGGACGGCCGGATCACTCAGCTGCTTCATGCGCAGCAGGCGCTCAGCCTGTTCAGCGGGACATTCGCTGCGCAGCACGGTCTGCCAGAGATCCTCCACCAGAGCCAGGCGCTGCTGCAGCAGATGGCCGTTGCCAGATGTCTCCTGAACCGCAGCCCTGGGCTGATCGCTCGCAGGAATCATTGCGGGGGAGGAGGACATTGAGCGCGGATCGGGATCTGGAGTCGTCATGATCATCCCAAAGTGCGTTCGGCTGGGGTGCAAACACCACGCATCTCCTCCTCCCGCATGGCTGTGATGCTTTCGCGCAGAACCGATTCGATGCTTCCTCCGGCGTGGATGCCCTGCAGCCAGCGCATGGCCTGATTGCCGTCGTTCAACACGGCTGAGAGGGGATCCAGTTGTTGCTGCAGTCCCAGCTCCTGAGCAAGCGGTGTCACGGTCTCGATCAGGTGCTCCAGCCAGTCTCTGCAGGAGCGTTCGCGTCCGTCTCGCCAGTTGTGCAAGGTGGCCTCGAGGCTGGAGCGGGCCGCGGCGCGATCGTTGCTCATGCTCAGTTCTTCCAGCTGCTGCAGATTCAGTGCACTGCTGCGCAGTGGGTCATGCTGCTCCGGTTCCCGCAGGACCTGCTGCACCCTCAGCTCCAGCAGGGTTGTTACGGCAATCAGCACATCGGGGTCTGTGATCAGATCGCAGATGCGCAGCTCGATGCGATTCAGTTGGTGTGGACGGTCCGGTCCGTTCGGGCGCACAGAGGTCCACAGGTGTCTGACGTTGTGCATGGTCCCGGCCTGAATCTGCTGATTGGTCCAGGTGATGAAGTGCTCGTGATCAACGAACAGAGGAACACGGGACGGTGTGAGCGGGAACTGGAGCCAGCGCTGCGAATGCGCTCCGGTGACTTGGCCATTGAGGAAGGGTGAGCTGGCACTCAGGGAGAGCAACAGAGCGGCTTCGCAGCGCACAAGACGCAGTGCAGCGAACAGATCTGCAGGATTGTCAATCCCGAGATTGATATGGATGCTCGCTGTCACCACGGCTGTGCCGTAGGTGGTTTCGATCAGGGAGTGATAGGGGTTGTCGGGGTCTGATCGCTCAAAACGATCAGTGTCACCGAGGCTGAGGGTGCTGCCTGGCAAGAGGGTGAGATCCTGCTCGATCAGCCAGCGACGAAGTGTGCGGCGAGGCGCCAGCAAGGCCTCTGCAATCCCGTCGTAATCCGCCAGTGGATCGGTCACATATTCGAGATTGCGATGATCCGGCTCCGTGACGAAGCCCTGCAGTTCCTGCTTGGCACGCGCTGCGATGCCCACATTGCGGCCATCGGATCGGCCGGTGAACAGCTCCACTTCAAAGCCTTTCAGCAACCTGTTTCGGGTCATGCACCGACGTCCTCGAGACAGGCCAGGGCTGTGAGCATTCCACGCGCCTTGTTGAGGGTTTCCTGAAACTCCGATTCGGGTTGAGAGTCGGCCACGATTCCTGCCCCGGCCTGTACTTGCAGGGTCCATCCTCCGCCGGCCCTGGGCTTGACCACCATGGTGCGGATGGTGATGGCGGTGTTGAGAGCCCCGGCGAGGTCCACCGAGCCATAGACCCCGGAATAGGGCCCTCGGGCGTCTGGTTCAAGGTCGTGAATGAGCTGCATCGCCCTGATCTTGGGAGCCCCACTCACCGTCCCTGCCGGGAAGGAGGCCATCAACAGATCCCAGATGTCCTTGCCTGGGGCGAGACGACCCTCCACTTCACTCACGATGTGCATCACGTGGGAATAGCGCTCAATCACCATCAGTTCGCGCACGGAAACCGAACCGGGAGTGCAGACCCTGCCGAGGTCATTGCGACCGAGATCAACGAGCATCACATGTTCTGCGCGTTCCTTGGGATCGGCCAGGAGGTCGGCTTCGAAGTTTCGGTCTTCAACGGCATTGCCACCTCGAGGTCTTGTCCCGGCAATCGGCCGAAGCACGGTGCGGATCCCCCCTTGATCGGGTTCCGCTTTCACCATCACCTCAGGGCTGGAGCCGATCAGCTGCCAATCACCGAAGTCGAAGAACGCCATGTAGGGCGAGGGATTGATCATCCGCAGGCTGCGATACAGATCCAGCGGTGGATGGTCAACATCAGCGCTGAGTCGCTGACTGACCACCAGCTGGAAGGCGTCGCCAGCAGCGATGTGGTCACGTGCCTGATCAACCGCCTGGTGAAAGTCCTCCCGGGTGCGATTGCTCGTGGTGGTTGGGGCCGCGCCCCGGTCTGGCCTCCAGTTCAAAGGACGCACGGGCGGTAAAGGCTCGGCCATGCGTTCACGCAGGCTGTTGATCCGCGCCATCGCTCCTTCCCAGGCTTCTTCTGGGCTGCTGGCTGCATTGCGCTGGCCGCTGAGATCTCCGTATGCCACTGCGGTGATCAGGCGTTTCACCTGGTCAAAGATCAAGATGCTGTCCATCAGCATCCACAGGCCATCGGGGGGGGCGTCGCTGCTCGGTGGATGCACAGGAACGCTGGGCTCGATCCAGCGGATCAGCTCATAACCCCACATCCCGTAGAGCTGACCCAGCGGAGGTAATCCGGGCAGAGTCGCTGGCTTGTAGGGATCCAGGCAGCTTCTCAGGCAATCGAAGGGATTGCCGCTGAACGTCTCGCGATGGCTGTCCCTCCAGGTTCTCTCCAGCCCATCGCGTCGGGCTGACAGCGTCCAGAGAGGGTCGCAGGCCACCACGCTCCAGCGCCCAAGTGTTTCCCCTCCTTCAACGGACTCCAGCAGCACCCCGGGGGGACGTTGATCACCGACCTTCAGCCAGGTGGTGAGCGGTGTCTCAAGATCCGCTGGCCAGCTGCAGGCCACAGGAATCAGTGTGGAACCCGATTCGGCGGCTTCCAAAAAAGCGTTGCGGTCGGGACTGAGCATGAAGATGTCGTCGAAACCGACCGCCGCCCATCATGCCGTTCCACAGAACGACAGGATGGATTTGAGAACTGCGGTGATCAGGCGTCGAAGGTGTTACGGCCGCTGAACTTGATCTTGGCAGGGTTGGTGTTCTGGCCGATGCGACGGGGGTTGTGTCCCACCATGGCGCGCCCCTCGTTCACTTTCTCGGGGAACACACCATCCTTGGGATGCAGGAATTCGGTGTCTCCACCTGGGAAGATCCGGTAGATCTTGAAGTCCTCGATGCGTGGCTTGAACTTGGTGCGCAGCTGGGTTCCGAGAGCCAGGCACTGCTCCTTGCGAGCGAAATACATGATGTTTTCGCCGCTGTTCATCATTGCCGCGCCACCGGTTGGAAGCTCGAACACCTGATCAGTTTTGCTGCTCCAGGTGATGGCGTATTTTTCTTCGGTTTCAGCGGAATTCAGCAGGCCACCGGTGCTCCCGATGTACTGGGGAAGCTGACCTTTCAAGGGAGTGGATGTCATGGCTGTCCTGAGGAAATCTGCATGCCGATCTGCCTGGAAGGTAGCAAATGATTCGGTTCCCAATCCGTGATCTGATCAGGACCTTCACACCCGTCAACAATGATCGTCGATCGGGAAGAACACCGTCAGTCCGCGGTCGCGGCGCTGGGTGAGTCGGCCGCCAAGACGTTCCAGCAGGCGACGGGTTGCGGTCTGGCTCAGCTGCAGTCCGCCGGTGCTGGTGTTCCAGCTGAGTACGGGCCCCAGGTTTTCCTGGGAGAGTTCATCCTGCTCGGCCAGGGCGGTGGAGATCTGATCCGGGGTTCTGGTGAAGATCTGCAGCTTCAGGCGGGCTCCTGCAGGTTGCAGTGTCAGCTCAAGGCTGCTTCCTGCCGGCAGGCTGCGGCTGCAGCGATCAATGAGTCCTCCCAGCATGGGTTCGAGTCGACCTGGATCGCTCAGCACAGGAGGAAGATCGCTCTCCAGTTTCAGTTCAAGATGCAATCCACGGCGTTGAAGCTGCTGTTCCCAGCCCGGTGCCAGAAGAGTCAGCATCGCTCCAAGGTCGGTGCGAGCCAGAGCTGAGGAGCTGTCAGGCTGACGCTGCAGTTCCGCGGCTTGAAAGATCAGCCCGAAACGGTCGATCTGCTCGCTGCATTCCGTATCGATCTGATGCAGACGACCGAGCACCTGCTGGGGCAGGTCACCTCGGCGCAGCAGAGAGCGGATCAAGGTGCGGATGGTGGCCAAGGGGGTGCGCACTTCATGCGTGATGGCCTCCAGCAGTGACAGCTCAGCATCCTCGTCCACTTGATCAGTCGTCGACTGTGGTGGCGGTGATGGGGATTTGGATGCTTGCGACGTCTGCAGCATGACGGTCGGTGCCATCCCTGCCAGTCGTTCCGCCAGACGGGGCCAGAAGCGCGTGGCGAGATCGCTGCTGCTCTGCAACGGCCCGAGTTGCCGAACCGCCTGCTGCAGTCTGTCGGCCTGCTCGGGCGCATCGAGGCGCAGTCGCTGTTCAACCAGCGTCAGAGCCTGCCCAAGAATGTCGGGCTCGCTGCGCATGAGCAGCTGTCGTTCTCCTTCCTGGCCATGGAGGGCCAGAGCCACCTGGAGGCGGCTGGTGATCACGAGCAGCAGTGGATCGTGGCTGTCGGACTCTCTCAGCGGCAGGCGCTGGAAGTGCTCGCTGGCTGTTGCCGATGACAAGGGAGTCTCCCTTCCGCTGACACCATCCGGTGGCAGCAGCGTTGATCGTTCAGCGGCGCTCAGGATGTCGAGGGCTTCCGGTGCCCAGACCCATCCCTGAAAGCGCTTGAGCAGATCCGGGGCGTACAAGGCCGGCAGGGGAGCCGCCAGCCACACCCCGGATGCGGTGTTGTCCTGGATCTCCAGGAGCTCCTGAAGCACTTCCAGGCCACCCCACCACAGCCTTCTGGCATTGGCATCACTGGCGTTGCCTGTGGGAACTCCAGCTGCCATGCAGGCCTGGATTGACTGCAGCAGCGGTGTGGAGTCCTTCACCGGATCAGGGCTCGTCTGGATCGCCGTGCCACCGAGAGGCAGAGGCCAAGGGCGATGAAATTCACCACCATGGCGCTGCGTCCGTAGCTCATGAAAGGCAAGGGAATTCCGGTCACGGGGCCCAGGCCGATCGTCATGAAGATGTTCACCACGATCTGGAACATCAACATGGTGGCCACGCCGATCACGACGAGTGATTCGAAGTCGGTGCGGGCTTTCCCCGCCACCTGAAGCAGGCGCCCCATCAGTAGCGCGAAGCCGACCACGACCAGAATTGTGCCCATGAATCCCATCTCCTCCCCGAGGGCGCTGAAGATGAAATCGGTGTGTTGTTCAGGAATAAAGCGCAGCTTGGTGAGTTGTCCCTGCAGCAAGCCTGTGCCGAACAGTCCTCCGGAACCGATCCCCACCGTGCTTTGCAGGAGGTGATAGCCACCGCCCAGCGGGTCCTTGGTCGGGTCGAGAAACAACACGAGTCGATCGCGCTGATAATCCTGCAGGCCGTTTTCCCAGAGCCAGGGGGTCACCAGTGCAGCTGCGGTCTGCACCGCCAGGACCAGGGCCAGCGCCACTTTTTTCCAGGGAAGTGATCGGTAGGCGATCCCCAGAGTGAGTGGAATCCAGGCAGCAAGTCCCCAGGGGAACAGGCCTGCGAGTAACGCTGTGATCAGAGGGGAGAGCAGCAAAACCAGCCACTCGAAAGGCATTCCCGACCAGTAGAGCATCGTTAACAGCAGTGCCCCGAACACAAGCGATGTGCCCAGGTCCGGTTGGATGAACACCAGTAACCAAGGCAGTGAAATCACTCCGAGAGGCCTGAGCAGATCCACTGGGCGTTCGACCGGATGTCGATCCAGCACTGCTGCCAGCAAAAGAATGGCCGACAACTTCGCAAATTCCGAAGGCTGAATATTGAAAGGCCCGATGCTGATCCAGCGCTGGGCTCCTAGCGCCGTGACCCCGATCACTCGAACAGCGATCAGGCTGATCACTGTGGCGATGTAAATGGGAAGCAATAGGGGCTTTAAACGTTCGAGCCTTAATTTCGCCAAAAGAAGTGCAACAACGACTCCGAAAAGAGCTGTCACAAACTGCGATAACCACAGCTGGGAATTGATGAACTGAAGCAGTCCCAGCAAGCTGAAGGAAAATGAAGACAATCCTTTGAGCGCTTCCTGACGCTCGATGCTGAGGATTAAAAAGCTGGAAATTGCCACCATGGCCAGTGGCACACCCCAGAGAATCCAGTCGCGCTCCCGACCCTGTCGTTTTCCTGGCCGTCTGACCAAGGACTGTCCGCTGAGGCCGACTCCGGACACCATGATCAGGCTTCGCTGGTCACCATGGGTGAGAGACGTTCTGCCAGGGCCAGGAAAGTCTGTGAGCTGACCGATTCGGGCTGGGACAGGGTGATCGGTTTGCCCTGATCTCCGCCTTCCTGGACCGGCATCTCCATGGGGATTTGCGCCAGCAGGGGTACGTCGAAGGCATCGGCGAGGGTCTGGCCGCCGCCCGTGCCGAACAGGGCATATCTGCGGTCGGGTTGGTCGGGTGGAATGAAAGCGCTCATGTTTTCGACAACGCCCAGCACCGGAATGCTCATCTGGCGGAACATCGCCAGGCCGCGTCGCGCATCCTGAAGGGCGACCTGCTGAGGGGTGGTCACGATCACCACGCCCGCCATGGGGACCGCCTGGGCCAAGGACAGCTGCGCGTCACCGGTGCCCGGTGGCAGGTCCACCACCAACACATCGCGTTCACCCCAGTTCACCTGGTACAGGAACTGGCGAATAATTCCATTGAGCATGGGTCCCCGCCAGATCACGGGCTGGTTCTCCTCAATCAGCAGACCCATCGACACCATGGCAACACCGCAGGTGTCGATCGGCTGCATGCATTGGTTGTCGCCACTGCCGCTCACCTCGGGAGTGCGGTCAGCCACGCCGAGCATGGTCGGGGCATTTGGACCATAGATATCTGCATCAAGAAGACCAACCTTCAGCCCGCGCACCGCCAGAGAGCAGGCCAGATTCACCGCCACGGTGCTCTTGCCGACACCGCCCTTGCCGCTGCTGACGGCAATCACATGGCGCACCCCAGGAATCGACTGACGTTCAGCCACCTGTCCGTGACCTGCCTGGCCGATCCCTCCCTGGGAAGGGGGTTGCCCCAGTTCGATCTGAACATCATCGATGCCCTCCAGTTGCAGCAGTCGCTGTCTCGCTCCGCTGACGATCTGGTCGCGCTGGTTCTGGGCGAATCCCGGCAGGTTCAGCCTGATCACTGCCCGGGGAGGGGCCACCCGCACCTGGTCAAGCCATCCCAGGTCCAACAGAGAACGGTCACTGCCCGCATCGCGAAGGTCGCTGAGCGCCTGAGTGGCCTGTTCCGCTGAGGTCATGCGTCCCATTCGTTGGCTGGATCCTAGGGGCGCTTTCCATGACAGACCTTCACACGGACTTGTCGGAGACGGCGCTGGGCTGAAATGGTCGGGAGTTCAACAACACTGTCGACCATGGTCCGATCCCTGCTTAAGCGTCTGAAGGGCCGGATGATCGGGGCAGTGCCCTCGTCGTCGCCTTCAGCGGCGGTCTCCGGAGAGCGTCCCCCCGCAGAGTCTCGTGAGCGTGCCCGCGCTTTGGTGATGGGTCTCCAGGATGAAATCTGCTCCGGTCTGGAGCAGCTCGATGGTGTGGGCCGATTTCAGGAGGAGAGCTGGGATCGGCCTGAAGGAGGTGGCGGTCGCTCCCGCGTGATGCGTGAGGGTCGCATTTTTGAGCAGGGAGGCGTGAACTTCTCCGAGGTGCATGGCCAGGAGCTGCCACCCTCAATCCTCAAACAACGACCGGAGGCCAAGGGGCATCCCTGGTTTGCCACCGGGACCTCCATGGTTCTCCACCCCAGGAATCCATTCGTTCCGACGGTGCATCTGAACTATCGCTACTTCGAGGCTGGGCCCGTCTGGTGGTTCGGAGGAGGCGCCGATCTGACGCCCTTCTATCCCTTCCTGGAGGATGCACGTCATTTCCATCGCACTCACAAACAGGCGTGCGATTCGGTCGATGAGCGTCTCTATCAGGTGTTCAAACCCTGGTGCGATGAATACTTCTTTCTGAAGCACCGCCAGGAAACCCGCGGAATCGGCGGCATCTTTTACGACTATCAGGATGGGTCCGGGCGTCTTTACCGCGGCCAGGATC
>CAJXFG010000048.1 GCA_913052185.1 uncultured Synechococcus sp.
TCGGCGGCATCACGATCTTGCCCATACTGTTGATTCCGGTGGAGAGCGCAGCGGGTGAAACCCGCGTTGCGGCCTCGCCGGAAACCGTCAAGAAATTCATTGCTCACGGCTGCAGGGTCGTACTCGAAAAGGGTGCGGGCCGGGCTTCCGGCTACCTCGATGAGGCCTATGCCGAGGTCGGAGCCGAACTGGTCCCCTGTGGAGACAGCACGTCCTGGTCCCAGGCTGATGTGCTGCTCTGTGTTCAGTCCCCCACCGCCAATGCCCTGAGACAGCTTCGTCGTGGAGCTCTGGTGGTGGGTCTGCTCGCTCCCTACGCCAACACGGAGCTTGCTGCGACGCTCCAGCAGGCAGGCCTCTCGGCGATGGCCCTGGAACTGCTTCCGCGCATCAGCCGTGCCCAGTCCGCCGATGCACTGTCATCACAGGCCAACATCGCCGGCTACAAATCCGTGCTGCTGGCCTCGGCCGCACTGGATCGTTATTTCCCCATGCTGATGACCGCAGCCGGCACCGTTCAACCTGCCCGGGTCGTCGTGCTGGGTGCCGGTGTCGCTGGCCTGCAGGCGGTCGCCACAGCACGCAGGCTCGGAGCGGTGGTCTACGTCAGCGACATTCGACCAGCTGTGAAGGAACAGGTTGAGTCGCTTGGAGCCCGCTTCATTGATCCTCCTGAAATGGAGGACAAACCAGCTGAATCCGGTGGCTATGCCAAGCAGGCTTCCGACGCATTTCTGGCAGCACAGCGCCAGCAGCTCTCAGATCAGCTGGCGGAGGCAGATGTGGCCATCTGCACCGCTCAGGTTCCCGGTCGTCGGGCTCCGCGGCTGATCAGTGAAGACATGCTGGATCGGATGCGTCCTGGATCCGTGGTTGTGGATCTGGCGGTTGCACAGGGAGGCAACTGTGCTGACACGATTCCTTCACAGACCGTTGATCGCAACGGGGTGAAGTTGATCGGTGCCAACGATCTGCCCTGCACGGTGCCCAACCATGCCAGTGCGATGTATGCCCGCAATCTTCTGGCCTTGCTTCAGCCGACCCTGAAGGATGGTCAGCTCACTCTCGACAGCGAAGACGAGCTGATCGCCGGATGCCTGATCAGTCAGGACGGCACCATCTGCCGCGGAGACGTTCTCACCCCAGGAGCCAACTGATGGATTCAAGTTTTGTGGAGTTCCTCTGGGTGTTGCTGCTCGGCAGCCTCCTGGGTCTGGAACTGATCGGCAAGGTGCCCCCCACCCTGCACACGCCTCTGATGAGTGGCGCCAACGCCGTGTCCGGCATCACGGTGCTGGCTGCGCTGACAGCCATCATCCGCTCAGGTGACAACCCCGTTCTGCTGATTTTGGGATCGGTGTCACTGGGATTTGCACTGTTCAACGTGATCGGAGGCTTCCTGGTCACCGACCGCATGCTCGCCATGTTCAGCCGCAAGCCCGCCCGCAAGGAGAACCGCTGATGGATTTTCTGAAATATGCCGTTGAGCTGGTTGCTGTTCTGCTGCTGGCACTTGGAATCAAGGGTCTTTCCAAGGTTCGATCCGCCCGTAGCGCCAATCAGCTGGCTGCGGTCGCCATGGGTCTGGCTGTTCTTGGATTGCTGATCAATTACCTCGGCACCACCGGCATCAGCGCTGCCGCGTGGACCTGGATTCTCATCGGCACGGCTGTCGGTGGTGTTCTCGGTGCCATCACCGCCCAGCGCGTGCCGATGACCTCGATGCCCGAGACCGTTGCACTGTTCAACGGCTGCGGTGGCATGTCGTCTCTGCTGGTCGCTCTTGCCGCTGCCTTCTTCCCTGCCCAATTGGAGGCCGTGGGGCTGGTGGCCGTGGTCTCCATCGTCATCTCTGTGTTTGTCGGTGCGATCACCTTTACCGGCTCGATCGTTGCGATGGCCAAGCTTCAGGGCTGGTTGTCAACTCCGGCCTGGATGCAGAGCAAGGCCCGTCACGTCGTCAATATCGCCCTTGCGGTGGCTTCTCTGGTCGCAGCGATCAAGCTGATTGCAGATGGCAATGGAACGCAGGGTTTGACGCTTCTGGTGGTGGCCTCCGGCCTGCTCGGAATCGGCGTCACCCTGCCGATCGGCGGTGCCGACATGCCGGTTGTGATCTCCCTGCTGAACAGCTATTCCGGTGTTGCTGCTGCTGCCGCCGGTTTTGTGGTGGGCAGCCAGCTTCTGATCGTGGCAGGCGCCATGGTCGGCGCAGCCGGTCTGATCCTCACTCAGGTCATGTGCAACGGCATGAACCGTTCCCTGGTCTCAGTGCTCTTCGGTGGTGCCCTGGGTGCAGGCTCCTCGTCCGGTGGCGGCGGTGGTGAATACACGAACATCACCAGCTGCAGCGTTGAGGAGTGTGCGCTCACCCTCGAAGCCGCTGAGCGCGTGGTGATCGTTCCCGGTTACGGCCTTGCTGTCGCCCAGGCGCAGCACACGCTGAGGGAGGTCACCCGTTCCCTGGAAGCTGCCGGTATTCAGGTTGACTACGCCATTCACCCCGTGGCCGGGCGCATGCCGGGTCATATGAATGTGCTGCTGGCCGAGGCCGATGTGCCCTACGAGCAGCTCAAGGAAATGGACGTCATCAATCCCGATTTTCCTGCCACCGATGTGGTGTTGGTGTTGGGTGCGAATGATGTCGTCAATCCCCAGGCCAAGAATGATCCGAACTCACCCCTCTACGGCATGCCGGTGCTGGATGTGCAGCAGGCCCGCACTGTCTTTGTCGTGAAACGCGGCATGAGTGCCGGTTACTCCGGGATCAAAAACGATCTCTTCGAGCTTGCCAACACCTCCATGGTGTTCGGCGATGCCAAGAAGGTTCTTGGCGATCTGCTTGGTGAGCTGAAAGAGCTGGGTGTTGGTAAGAAGTGATCAGATCGGTCTGAACGGCCTTTGATGGGTTCCCATTCCCGCCATCAGGACAACCCCCAGCTGCGCAGGCAGTTGGGGGTTGTTGCTTATCGACAGCGCTGGCCGTGGTTCGGCGGTGACCTGCAAACCCTGCGTGACACACTTCGGCCTGTGCCGCTGCCTCTGGATCAGGGAGAACCGATTCGGATCGCCGTTCCCGCTCTGGCCAGCGGTGCGGCCGCCGCCGGGGAGTTGCTGGCCTTTCTGGATCGTCCTCTCCCTACGCCTGCGGGTGATCCCGTCTCCCCACGAGCCCTTGTTCTGGCGCTTCATGGGCTCGGCGGTTCCAGCCGGCGTGAGGGCCTGCGTCGGCTGGGACTGACGCTGCAAAGACAGGGTTTTGCCGTGTTGAGGCTCAATCTGCGTGGAGCGGACCCCGGCAGAGATCTGGCCGGGGGCACCTATGCAGCCGCCTGCAACAGCGATCTGCTGCCCGTGATCGTCCGTGCCCGTGAGCTCTGCTTTGATCTGGCGCCATCCAGTTCCGCGCTTCCCCTGTTCGGAGCTGGGGTCTCTTTAGGCGGCACCATGCTTCTGAATGGGTGCCTGTCCAGCCCCGAGCAGAGGACCGCAGCCGGACTTCCCCTCGATCAGCCTGTTCTTGATGGACTGTTCTGTGCCAGCAGCCCCCTGGATCTGGCCGCCTGCAGTGCCTCGATTGAACGACCGCGCAATCGTGTGTATCAGCGTTGGCTGCTGCAACGCCTGGTGAGACAGACACTGGCGGATCCCTTCGGTGTGAGCCCGCAGGAGGAGGCATCCCTCAGCGAGTGTCCTCCGCGCTCGATCCGAGCCTTTGATGCAGCGGTCACCGCACCCCGTTGGGGCTTCGCCTCGGTGGATGCTTATTACTCACGAGCCTCTCCCTTGCCGTTTCTGCTCCAGGATCGGCGCAATTTGCCTCCCACCCTGTTGCTTCAGGCTCTCGATGATCCCTGGGTTCCTGCGTCGGCAGCCGAGCAGCTGTTCTCTGCTGTGACCTCGCAGCAACCTGCCCAGCAGGACCCTGTCTCGGTCCTTCTTACCCCCAGAGGGGGACACAACGGCTTCCATGCACCAGGCGACAGCCTTGCGAGTGGATGCTGGTCAGACCGTGTGGCATCGGCCTGGCTGAGTCAGCTCAGTTCCCCTCCCGAATGCTGAAGGGGCTGCGGCGGATCACCCAGTCTTCACAGGGGCGACCCCCGATCACATGTTCCTCGAGGATCCGTCGAATCCGCTCTGGAGTCACGCCTCCGTACCAGATGCCATCGGGCCAGATCAGCAGCACCGGACCGTGATCGCAGACCCGCAGGCAGTCAGCCTTGCTGCGCAGCACAACGCCTTCCGGTCGGTCCGGTTTCTCCAGTGCCAGTTCTCGCACGCCAAGTTTCAAGGCCTCCCAGCTGGCTGCTCCGAGGGCTGGATCGCAACATTTGGCCTTGGTGGCCGTGGCACAGAGAAGCAGGTGGTGACTGATCACGCCGCCATGGCGGTGAGCGGCAGTCGACGTGTGCCCCGGCCCACCTGTTCACGCACGGCGGTACGGGCCCACTGGTCCACGGCCAGCACATCATCAAGCCGAGGTTGGTCGATGCGGTCGGCTTTGTGGCGTTCGCAGGCTGCTTCGATCAGGTCGGGAATGTCGAGGAAATGAATCCGCTCTTCGAGGAACTGGGCCACCGCTTCCTCGTTGGCTGCATTGAGCACGGCAGGCATGGTTCCACCTGCCCGGCCGGCGGCGTAAGCCAGTTCCATGCAGGGGTACTTGGCGGGATCGGGTGCGTTGAAGGTGAGTTGACCAACCTCGGTGAGGTTCAGTCGTCGCCACGGCGTCTCCAGGCGCGAGGGCCAACTCATGCAGTAGAGGATCGGTAGCTTCATGTCCGGCCATCCCAGCTGGGCCAGAACCGAGGAGTCAGCCAGCTCGATCATCGAGTGAATGATGCTCTGCGGGTGAATGACGATCTCGATGTGGTCGTAGTCCAGACCGAAGAGGTAATGGGCTTCGATCACCTCCAGCCCCTTGTTCATCAGCGACGCTGAATCCACGGTGATCTTTCTGCCCATGCTCCAGTTGGGATGAGAGGTGGCATCCGCCACGGAGGCCTTCTCCAGATCGGCAGTGGCCCAGTCGCGGAAAGCACCACCGGAGGCCGTGAGCTGGATCCGGCGAAGTCCGGGAGTGGGAACCCCCGTGGAAAGACGGGCATTGTCAGCCCAGGGAGTTCCTTGCAGGCACTGGAAAATGGCGGAGTGCTCGGAATCAGCCGGCAGAAGACGGCTGCCGCTTTTCTTGAGCTCAGGAAGCACAACAGGCCCTGCTGCGATCAGGGTCTCCTTGTTGGCCAGCGCCAGATCCTTGCCTGCCTGGATGGCAGCCAGGGTCGGGAGCAGGCCGGCACAGCCAACGATGCCTGTCACCACCAAGTCCGCCGTGTCCCATGAGGCCGCCACGTTCAGGCCACCGGGACCTCCCACCAGTTCCGGTTGTCGCTGGGGCTGTTGATCTGCTGGCAGTGAGGCCAGGCGTTCCTTCAGCTCCGTGAGCAGAGATTCATCGGCGAGAGCCACCACTTCGGGGCTGTGTCGCTGGATCTGCTTAACGAGCAGTGACAGGTTGCGACCGGCTGTCAGTGCCACCACCCGGAACTGTTCCGGAAAGTCTTCAACGATGTCGAGAGTCTGAGTGCCGATTGAGCCGGTGGAGCCCAGCACGCTGATGGCTTTCACGCGGATCCTGGCGGTTGCAGCCATCCTCCCACTTCAATTCCAGTCCCTGGCAAACTTCGGCCAACACAGAGTGTTCACGGTCATGGCGTCAGCGCAGAAGGAGCACTGGGGATCAGGGCTTGGATTTGTCCTTGCGGCAGCAGGCAGTGCAGTGGGCCTGGGCAATCTCTGGGGATTTGCCTACAGGGCGTCCCAGGGTGGCGGTGGGAGTTTCGTTCTCCTCTATGTGCTGATCGTCGCCGTCATCTGTCTGCCGGTGCTGGTGGCTGAGATGGTTCTGGGCCGCAGCACCGGACGCAGTCCTCTGCTGGCTCCTGTGCAGGCCGCTGGCCGCGACTGGCAACCGATGGGTTGGCTGTTCATGGTCGCCGCCTGCGGAATCCTTGCGTTCTATGCCGTGCTCATGGGCTGGACCGCCCAGACCCTTCTTCATGCTCTGAATGTGGGGCTTCCCCAGAGCATGGATGACGCCAAGCTGTTTTTCGACGGCATCAGCGGCGGTAACAGTGCGCTGGCGGGCCAGGCCATCAGTCTCCTGCTGACCGCTCTGGTCGTGTCAGCCGGGGTGCAGGCAGGCATTGAACGCCTGTCGCGCTGGGCGTTACCGCTTCTGTTCCTGTTGCTGGTTGCCCTGGCGATCTGGGCCAGCACCCTGCCGGGAGCCATGGATGGTTACAAGACCTTCCTGCTTCGCTGGGATGGCAGGGAACTGATGAACATCACCACCATCCGCAACGCCTTCAGTCAGGCGTTCTTCTCGATCGGCACCGGGATCGGTTCGATCATGGCCTATTCGGCGTATCTGAACCGCAGGGCCCCCGTTCCCCAGGAAGCGGTTTCCGTGGTGGGGCTGGACACGGCAGTGGGTCTGCTTGCAGGCATGCTCACCTTCCCGGTGGTGATGAGCTTCAGCTTGGGAGATGCGGTCGACGAGTCCACGATCGGCACGATTTTTCTTGCTCTGCCGACGGGTCTGGCTTCGATCGGTGAGACCGGGCGCATTGTGGCTGTGGCCTTTTTCTCACTGGCTTATCTCGCGGCGATCACGTCATCGGTGTCGCTGCTGGAGGTGCCGGTGGCGTCGCTGATGGATCGCTTCAACTGGAGCCGGAGCGAGGCGACCTGGTTCAGTGCGGGGGTGATTTTCGTCTTCGGCCTTCCTGCTGCCACCAATCTGAAGGTGCTGGGAGCGATGGATGCCCTCTTCGGTGGTGTGCTGCTGATCGCAGGTGGTTTGCTGATCGCAGTGCTGATGGGCTGGGTCGTCCCCCAGAGTTTTCTCGATGATCTGAAGGACAGCTCCGTCACCCAGCCATCCACTAGCGCTCTGATTCTGTTTTTCCTGCGCTGGGTCTCGCCGGTTGTGATCGCTGCCGGATTGTTGATCAGCGTGGTGGATCTGATCCGCAACTGGACTGGGCAGGGCTGAGGATCAGCCTGCCCTCAGAACATCCGATTGATGTGGGCGGACGCCATGCGCACCTCCCGCAGGAAGCAGATCGACGCCAGCATCACCAGCAGCATGGCCGTAATGAACAGTGGAACCACCACAAGCGTGAGGTTGATTCGGCTGATCACGCTGAAGAACATCACTGCGACCACGGCCGAGATCAGCAGCGTGGCTGCTGTCAGCAGCTCAATCGCGCGGATCGTCAGCTGCATGCGCCTGCGGTAGCCGAACTGCTCCCGTTCATCGACCTTCTCACCGGCATCGAGCGCTGCCTTGGTTTTGCGGGCGTTGTCCACAATCCGCGCCAGCCGACCGGAGATCACATTCATCAGCGCACCGATGCCTGCCAGCAGAAACACCGGGGCGACTGAAAGTTGAATCGCTTTGGACAGGCTTTCCGGTTGCATGGGCATGACACCTGTCTTGGGCGAACCCTAGGGCTCATGCAACGGAAATCCGGTAGACAGGTGCCCTGATGCACTCCACCACGATGCTCTGGCTCAAGCGCTGGAATTTCATCGAGCGGGCCCGGCTTGAACGGGAGCTCTGGGATGCCTTTGAGGCCAAACAGGATCCCGAGGCCAAGCTTGAGCAGCTGAGGGGCTGGATCGACGCTGCCGACCCCTCGGAACCCTCGCTGGCAGAACAGCGCTTCAGGTTGGAAGTGTGGACCACAACCCTGGCTCGCATCCGCAAAATTGAGGCGATGATGACCTCAAAGAAGCAGTAGTCAGCTGCGACGCCACTCGGTGATGCCACCTGGCTTGTCGATCAGTTCAATGCCCTGGGCTGAAAGTTGATCACGAATCCGGTCGGCTTCGGCAAAGTCCTTGGCCTGTTTTGCGGCCTTGCGAGCTGCGATGGCCGCTTCGATGTCGGCGCTGTTCCCAGATGCTGAGCCCGTCTCCGCGATCGCTTGCAGGGGCTCATGCTGCAGTCCCAGCACCGCTGCGAGCTCCCTCAGCAACAGCCAGCGCTGATGCAAAGCGCTCAGGCCTTCCTGTTGTTCCGCTTGATCTCCCCTCTCCAGACGATTGGCGAGCGACTTCAGAGGTTTGGCCAGTTCAAACAGCACAGCCAGGGCGCCAGAGCTGTTCAGGTCCTGATCCATGACCTCGGTGAATCGGACGCGTGCACCAAGTAAGACGTCATCCCAAGCCATGTTCTGGGCCTTCATGGCCCCAGACGGCAGTGCCTGCGTTTCGGGCCAGCCCAGTTGTGTGGAGAACTGATCTCCCAGGGCGAGCGCTGCGTTGAGTCCTTTCCAGCCGCTGCTGGCCGCCTCCAGGGCTTCTGCAGTGAAATCAAGTGGTTTGCGGTAATGCGCCTGGAGCACAAACAGCCTCAAGGTCATTGCGGAGACACCGCTATCGAGTAGCGCACGGATTGTTGTGAAGTTGCCAAGAGACTTCGACATTTTTGTGCCGCCGACATTCACCATGCCGTTGTGCATCCATACCCGGGCTAACTGCGCTTCATTGGCTGTTTCCGATTGAGCGATTTCGTTCTCATGGTGAGGAAAAACAAGATCTCCTCCGCCGAGATGGATATCAATGGTTTTGCCGAATTCTTCGCGAACCATGGCTGAGCATTCGATATGCCAGCCGGGCCGTCCACGGCCCCAGGGTGATTCCCATCCTGGTTCTCCGTCTTTGGTCTTTTTCCAAAGTGCGAAATCAAAGGGGTGCCGCTTGCGTTCTTCTTCTCCCTCATTGGTGCGGCCACTGGCTCCCTGTTGCTGTTCATTGGGGTCTCGCCCACTCAGTTGGCCATAATTCTTGGCTTTGGAAATATCGAAATACACATCACCATCAGAGCTGTAGGCGGCTCCCTTGTTTTCCAGTTCGCCAATCAGAGTTTGAATGCCTGGAATGCAGCAGGTGGCTCTTGGCATTTTGTCTGCCGGCAAAATGTGCAGACGTGCCATATCAACTTCAAAGGCTTTGATGTTTTTTTCACTGACTTCCTCCATGGTTGACCCTTCGGAGTTGGCCTTGTTTAAGATTTTGTCGTCGATATCTGTGTAGTTCTGCACAAAGGTGACGTCGTAATCACGCCAGATCAGATAACGCCGCAGAACATCCCAGTTGATGTAACTTCGAGCATGCCCGAGATGGCAGAGGTCGTAAACCGTGACCCCGCAGCAATAGATCGTTGCCTTGCCGGCCTCCAGCGGTTCAAAGTCTTCGGTGCGATTGCTCAGGCTGTTGGTAAGGCGCAGTGGCAAAGGTCTGGACAGGCTCTTCAAGGAGGTTACGGCCCGCACATGCCCGCAAGGCCCTTCAGCAGCCTTGTTGCTGCAGTGTTGTTACTGATTGGTGGGCCTGCTTGCTGAGTCGGATTTTTGGCCTTGTTCAAGGGGCGCCGCCAGTGGAGGCCAGCGACCAGACTTGCAAAAGCTGTCGGTGATTGCGAAGAGATCAGCCACTGCGCATCTGGATGGAGCGCAGCTCAGAGGCTGCTCATGTGCAATCTGAATCTGTTCGTTCATCAAGAGCGAGTTCCTGTTTCGGGCCAAAATGGGCTTGTTTATCTAGATCATTTGGAATCCGTTCCAGGATTTGTTCCCAACGATGGTCAAAAGTTTGTTCAGGGCTGAACGCTTAGGACCGTGATCCGATAGGTCTTGGATTTGGACAAGGTATTCGTGCTGAATGCCACTTCCGCGCTGGCGTGAACAGATCACTTTCACATCGTCATAGTTCATTGGGAATTCATTGTTGAACGGAACCTTCAGGATCCATTCGGAGATAAACAGCAGAAAGTCACAGATCACTGGATTGATGTACTCATCCTCCTCTCCCAGATCGCCGCAGGCAATCATCTGCTGCCTGCTCTGAGGTGTGTAGGTCACAAACGAGAAGACAGTTGGGTCTCCGGTTGATTGGAGAAAGAGTCCGCGAAAAGCTTTTCTGGTCATGTCGCCAGCTCTTTTCTGTTGTTCAGCAAGGGAGTCTTCGGATTAAGCATTCTCTGTTCATTGTCTGTTAGAGGGTGTTTCACGGGTTCTCCATTGCGCTATCTGTTTGAAACTTTTTGATGCTTTCACCAGCACGTACCATTTCTCTCTAGTGGAGGCTTATGTCGCTGCTCGACTGTCGATAGAGTGATTGTATTGGCTTCGTGGCCTCGGTCATGATGCATCCAAGCTGAATAGGCGTGATCGCCCTGCTGATGGTCATGGTCTCAGTGACAATGATTGATATCGAGAGGGCCATTCGATCCTGAAGCACCGTGCTTGTGATGGGCGCTTGTCTCGCTTGATTGGCTTGGGGACGATTTTGTCGATGTGGCTGGTTCTCTGGTGATTGCCGGTTGCAGCTGAAGCAAAGTGCCAGAGCGTTTGCGCTCGATTGTTGGCTTCGTGCTGGCTTTAGAAACGAAACAGGAAGCCGCCTCCGTAGCGCACCGTGTTCGCAATCTCCGGTGCAATATCGGCTTCGAGATTGACGTAAAAGCTGAATGATTTGCTCAGATCAATGTTCACGGCTGCATTCAGGTCCCACCATGACTGAGGGGCATCGCTGC
>CAJXFG010000049.1 GCA_913052185.1 uncultured Synechococcus sp.
AGCGCGATGCGGAAACGGGTGCCCTTGCGGGTGCGGGCCAGATCACGCGTGGCCTGGCTTTGTTTGGCCGAGGGATTCTTGATGGCCTGAGCTTCATCGATCACCGTTCCCTGCCAGTCAAAGCTCTCCAGCAGTTCACTGTCCCGCTGGACCAGTCCGTAACTGGTCAGAACCAGGTCGACATCCTTCAAGGCCTTTTTGAGAGCGGCCGGCGTCGTGGGACGTTTGGGGCCGTAGTGCTCATGCACATTCAGCTCAGGTGTGAAGGCTGCGGCTTCCCGTTTCCAGTTGGTCAGCACCGAGGTGGGTGCGACCAGCAGCACGGGTTTTTTCAGTTCCTTCTCCACTTTGAGGTGTTGCAGGAAGGCCAGCAGCTGGATGGTTTTGCCCAGGCCCATGTCATCGGCCAGACAGGCCCCCTGGTCGAAACGGTGCAGGAAGGCCAGCCAGCCCAGCCCCCGCTCCTGGTAGGGCCGCAGTTGACCACAGAATCCTTCGGGCGCCGGCAGCGGATCCGGTGATTTCTGCTGGTGGTATTGCTCAAGCACCGCCTGAAGCCTGGGGCCCGCATCGAAGGCATGCACTGGCAGGCGCATCAGCGTGTCGCCCTCGGTGGCTGTCAGTCGCAGTGCGTCGTCCAGGCTCAGTTCAGGATTGGCGCTGCAGAAGCGCTCGGCGTTTTTGAGGTCATTGGGCCGCAGTTCGATCCAGGCACCCTTGTGGCGCACCAATGGGCTGCGCTTACCGCTCAGCCGCTCCAGTTCACGCAGGGTCAGCGTGACGCCGCCGATCATCAGCTCCCAGCTCCAGTCGAGGCTTTCGCCCAGGGTGAAGCCACGGGATCGTTCGGGCAGTTCCGCTTTGATCGCCAGCCCCAGGCGGCTGGCAAGGCCACCTGAAAGGCTGGGCGGAAGATCCACGCCGACGCCGACATCGCGCAGCTGGCGTGCTGCTGTGCGGACCAGCACGAAGGCTTCGGCAGGGGTGAGCTGCATCGCTTCGGGTGTTGCGCTCTCCAGGCCCCGCTCGATCGGTGCAAATACCGTCAAGGCTCGCCCCATGCCTTCCAGGAGCACTTCGCTGGGATGCTCCACGGGAATCTCCCCCAGCTGAAGGCCTCGGGGTCCTGCAGCCCATGCCGCACTGGCCGGCAGTTTCAGGGTGGGATCCGCTTCCGCCTGCAGGAAAAAGCGCAGGGGCCAGAGTTCTTCTCCCTCAGCCGGTGTGGCCAGTTCCAGGCAGGCACGGGCCGCCGCCACATTGCCGGCCACACCCTCCCGCCAGTGGTGGCTTGCGGTGGCCAGGCGCTCCGCTTCCTCATCCTTGAGGTTGATCACGCCGGTCTCGGAGCTCAGTGCCTCTTCCCAGGCGAACAGCAGGGGGTCCAGGCCCTCCTGATCAGGGGTGAAGCCTTTGCGCAGTTGCGCGTCCAGCAGATCCTCCAGCAGGGTGGCCACCCGCAGTCGTCCGCTGCGGGGGCGACAGCAGGCCACGGGGTTGGCGGCTCGCATGGCTTCCGGTCGCAGCCGGGTCATCCGGTTGCTGCGCCGGCCGGTCGGTTCACGCCAGGGCAGGGCACAGGTGGCGACCAGGGGGAGGCCTGCTGCCAGATCTTCCAGTCGGCGTCGGTCTTCCTCGCGATTAAGCAGTGGCACCCAGCGGGCTCTGTGGGGATAGCCCTCGCCCTTGCTCAGTTCCACCTGGGGCAGCCAGCGGCCCCGTGCCACCAGGCTCAGCGCCCAGCGCTGCATGTGGCTCCACCAGCGGAGTTCATCGGCCAGATCAGGGTGACGTCCTGACAGCGGCAGTTTGGCCAGCCATTCGGTGGCGGCCATGGGTTCGATGGCCAGGCCCTGCACCTGCCAGGGCCACCATTCGGTGGTCTTCGGGATCGGTTCGCCTGCCTGCAGGGGCAGACCGCACCATGGGGGCTCATCGTCGTCGGGTGCCTCTGCTGCCGCTGAGCGCTTGCGTTTCGGTTTGACGCTGCGACTGGGCAGGGTCAGGCAGGCTGTTGCATCAATGATTCCGTTTGGCAGCAGGTCCCGTTCCGTGAGCCAGGCGCGCAGATCCTCGGTGCTGAGGGTGAACGGATGAATCGCTGGGGTGGTGCCTGGCCCCAGCGGCTCCGCCACACGCCAGGTGTCAGCCCACACGAGCAAAGCAGCTCGGCCGGAGCTGCTGGGAGTACGAATGGCCGGAAGCCAGGTGGCGTGCAGCAGGCTCATGGCCGCGACGCAGACAACATGCGTTGGGTTCCGTGTAGCAGGAGCGAGCTGCCGATCAACGGCAACCACCCCATGACGAGATCCTTCACCAATGATGCCAGGGAATCAGCATCTGCCCACGGTGTCGGCAGGCACATTCCCAAACTGCGGATGCCGCAGACGGCCCCCACCAGACCAGCCTGGAGGTGAGAGTCCTCCGGATCGACTCGCACGAGGTGGAAGGCCAGCAGTCCATAGAAGAGACCGCAACCTGTGGATCGCACCGCCTGATCCACCCCGAAGGGCAGGCTGATCAACCCCGCAGCCACTCCTGCGATCAGGGCCCAGCCCAGGGAGCGCAGTCTTAACGCTGCGCGACTCTGCTCAGCAGTGCTATCGGCCAACGTCGGTGGCAGCTCAAAGGCGATCATGGCTGGAGGACCTGCTTTCCAAGCCCGAACCCGCCATGGCTGTTGCACGATCGTCGCGAAACGAGGCAGCTGGTCCCCGCAGCGGTGCGGAGATCCGGGAAGCTTTCCTGGCCTTCTATGAGCAGCGTGGGCACCGGCGGATGCCCAGCGCCTCACTGGTGCCGGAAGATCCCACCGTTCTGCTCACGATCGCGGGCATGTTGCCCTTCAAGCCGATCTTTCTCGGTCAGCAGGAACGACCTGCACCCTGTGCGACCAGCAGTCAGAAGTGCATTCGCACCAACGACATTGAGAACGTGGGCCGCACTGCCCGGCATCACACCTTCTTTGAAATGCTGGGCAACTTCTCCTTTGGGGATTACTTCAAGCAGCAGGCGATCGAATGGGCCTGGGAGCTGAGCACGGGGGTGTTCGGTCTTGACCCCCGGAATCTGGTGGTGAGCGTCTTCCGGGAAGACGACGAAGCCGAGCAGATCTGGCGTGAAGTTGTTGGTGTGAATCCGAAGCGGATCATCCGCATGGATGAAGCCGACAACTTCTGGGCTTCAGGCCCGACAGGGCCCTGCGGGCCGTGTTCGGAGATCTATTACGACTTCAAGCCGGAACTCGGTGATGACGGCATTGATCTTGAGGACGACGACCGTTTCATCGAGTTCTACAACCTGGTGTTCATGCAGTCGAATCGCGATGCGGAGGGCACGCTCACACCGCTGGCGAATCGCAACATCGACACGGGGATGGGTCTGGAGCGCATGGCTCAGATCCTGCAGAAGGTTCCCAACAACTACGAAACCGATCTGATTTTTCCGCTGATTGCAGCGGCAGCTGATCTGGCAGGTGTCGACTACCACCAGCTCGACGACAAGGGAAAAACCTCGCTCAAGGTGATCGGCGACCACAGTCGCGCCGTGACGCAGTTAATCAGCGATGGCGTCACGGCCAGCAATCTCGGCCGCGGCTACATCCTGCGCCGGTTGTTGCGTCGTGTGGTGCGCCATGGACGTCTCCTGGGCATCGACAAGCCATTTCTCAAGACCATGGGTGAGGCCGCCATTCAGTTGATGCAGGCCGTTCATCCTCAGTTAATCGAGCGTCGGGAGGTGATCCTGGCGGAACTGCAACGCGAGGAGGCCCGGTTCCTGGAGACCCTGGAACGGGGAGAGAAGCTGCTTGCCGATGTGCTGGCCGCTCAGCCGAAGCAGATCAGTGGCGCCCAGGCCTTCGAGCTTTACGACACCTATGGCTTCCCGCTGGAGCTCACGCAGGAAGTTGCCGAAGAGCATGGTCTGACGGTTGATCTGGCTGGATTTGAACAGGCGATGGAGCAGCAGCGACAGCGTGCCAAAGCTGCCGCTGTGAGCATTGACCTCACGCTGCAGGACGCCATTGATCAGGTGGCCTCAGGGATCGATGAAACTGACTTCCGGGGTTACGAACTGCTGGAGCAGAGCAGCTGCGTGCAGGCGCTTGTGGTGAATGGCGAACCGGCGCAAAAAGCCGTGGCCGGTGATGCCGTGCAGGTGGTGCTGGACACCACTCCCTTCTACGGCGAAGGAGGCGGACAGGTGGGTGATCGCGGCACCCTGGCGGGTGAAGGTCATGAGGGTGATGGCCTGATTGCCAGCGTGGAATCCGTGAGTCGAAATCGCAGTGTGTTTGTGCACAGTGGTCGGGTTGAGCGCGGCACCCTGGCGGTCGGTGATGTGGTTCAGGGTCGTGTGGACCGGAGCTGCCGTCGCCGTGCTCAGGCCAATCACACCGCCACCCATCTGTTGCAGTCGGCCCTGAAGCAGGTGGTGGACCCAGGCATCGGCCAGGCAGGATCGCTGGTGAACTTTGATCGTCTGCGTTTCGACTTCCACTGTCCCCGGGCTGTGAGTTCAGATGAGCTGGAGCGCATTGAGGGTCTGATCAACAGCTGGATCGCTGATGCCCATGAACTTCAGGTTCAGGAGATGGCGATCGACAAGGCCAAGGCTGCCGGTGCGGTCGCCATGTTTGGTGAGAAGTACGCCGATGTGGTGCGTGTCGTCGACGTGCCTGGCGTTTCGATGGAGCTCTGCGGTGGGACCCACGTGGCCAATACCGCCGAGATCGGCCTCTTCAAGATTGTGAGTGAAAGCGGAGTGGCTGCTGGCATCCGACGCATTGAAGCTGTGGCAGGCCCAGCCGTGCTGGCTTATCTCAATGAACGCGATGCTGTGGTGAAGCAGCTGGGTGAGCGCTTCAAGGCACAGCCGGGCGAGATCGTGGAGCGAGTGAGTGCGCTCCAGGAAGAGCTGAAGACCACGAGCAAGGCGCTGACGGCTGTGCAGGCGGAGCTGGCGGTTGCCAAATCAGCGGCCCTGGCGGCAAAAGCCGTTGTTGTCGGTGAGTGTCAGATCCTGGTTGAGCGCCTGGATGGTGTGGATGGCAGTGGTCTTCAAGGTGCTGCTCAGAGCCTGAGCGATCAGCTCGGTGAGGGGGGAGCGGTGGTGATCGGTGGTCTGCCGGATCCTGCCGATCAGGGCAAGGTGATTCTGGTGGCGTCCTTCGGTAAAGGGGTGATCGCCAAAGGTCAGCAGGCCGGCAAATTCATTGGCGCGATCGCCAAGCGCTGCGGCGGTGGCGGTGGTGGTCGCCCGAACCTGGCTCAGGCCGGTGGCCGTGATGGAGCTGCTTTGGATGGCGCTCTGGAGGAGGCCCGTCAGCAGCTCAGCGTTGCTCTGAGTTGAGTGGTTTAGTTCGGCTGCTGTCGATGCAGTTGCTGCAACTGTCTGCTGGCTTTGGCTAGGCAGAAGTGAATCCCGCCAAGCTCTTTGGTGGTCTCTTCAAGACGATCCTGGGTATTGCTCTGTGCGGCTTCGATTCCGCTCAGCAGCAGTGCGATGACCTGACTGCCTCGACGGCAACGCTCACTCACGAGTGACAGCATTTCCACGACAAGATCGCTGTCAAACAACATGGCCTGGAGCAATGCCTGGCCGGGCAGTGCAAGCAGTTCGGCAGGTCCATTCACAACACGGAAGTCGGCGTAGTGCTTGCCGTTGGCGAAAAAACCAACTTCACCAAGCAATTCCACGGCTTCCATCTCTGCCAGCGTGTGCAGTTCGTCGCCGTGATGGATATCCACCGCAACCCGGCCCTTCGTTAGCAGCAGTAATGTCTCCACAGGATCGCCCTGGCGCAACAAGACGTCTCCTTCAGATGCAATCACTGTTGCGGGACTGAGTTCCTGCTGGTGTGCAACCAGGAGGAGTTTCAGCCGTTCTCTGAGGGCCTGCAGCTGTGGTTCATCTCCCCACATGGCGTCACTGCGACTTTCTTCAGTGATACATCCATTCGTGCAATAGGCCCCGGTCATGCAGAAAGATCAGCCGGAGCTTTCCAGGGGCAGTCTCAGCTGCTTGCGCCACTCCATCAGCGGACGATCCCAGCCCTCTTCAAGTTTGTATGCAATCACCAGGTCAGCATCCAGTCCCATCTGGAAACCCCTGGCCAATGCACGCAGCATTGGAGCGAGAGGCTCATCGTTCTGCAGTGCCGTCAGCATGCCTCCGAAGATCAGCATCACCGCTAGTGGGGACCGATTCTGGGCAAGATTGAATCCCTGAAGGCCCAGTTCACTGACGCCATCGATTCCAAACCCCGTCAGCACGTGCGTGATGTCATGGGTTTCCTTCAGACGGTGCACGATGTAATCCCGCTCATCGCCAATGGGTGATGGGTCGATCAGGGTGTCGGGAGTGATCCCTTGGCTGATCAGTTGATCGGCATAACAGCGCCCGAGTGTGCCGTCAGGAAGCGTCTTGAGTGCGTTCAGGTCGATCGGTTGTGGACGCCAGCCTTCGCTCACCAGTTGGGCGAAATCGTGATTCTCCAGCAGATGCCGGGCCATCTGTTCAGCGATCGGACTGTCCTTCACGCTGGCGCCGACGGCCAAGACGCTGTCCAGCGAGCCTGGGTTTTTCAGGAAGGTTGCCAGGCTGGCCAGCAGCTTCAGGCTTTGCAGTCGTTCTCGGAGCTTGATTTGCATGAACACTGGGCAGACATGCTCAGTTTGCGGTGTCTTCTGTGTGGAGTCACGCTCGGAAGATCGCTCACTGCCTCGGCTGTGTTGACCGTGATTTCTCCGGCAGGCCTTTGAAAAGTGTTGCTGCGCTTCCTGCCTTGTCCAAGCCAGGGTCTGGCCGCTTTGCTATGGATTCAGAGTCTTCTCCTGGCAATGATGTTGTTTTGGTTGGAGACTCAGGTTCACTCTGACCTCGCTGCCGATGATCAGTTGCGACGATCTGCGGGCTATCGCTCTTTTCGAGAGTCTTGACGATGAACTGCTCGAGAAGATCCTGGATCGACAGCGTGAATTGGTTCATGAAGCCGATCAGGTGATTGTGATGGAGCAGGACTGGGGCGAGTCCCTGTTCCTGCTTTGCGATGGTCTGGCCAAGGTGCGCACCTACACCACCGACGGTGATGAAGTTGTGATGTCGCTCTTGGGTGCAGGTGAGGTGTTTGGTGAGATGGCTGTTTTCGATGGAGACGCCCGCTCTGCCGATGTGGTGGCTCTGACCAATCTGCGGCTGGTGAAGCTGCGGATTCCACCTTTTGCAGCACTGCTGAACCAGCAGGCCGGCTTTGCCCTCGCGCTCGCCAAGCTGGAGGCCAACCGATTGCGTGACCTCAACCGTCGCTTTGCGCTTCAGACGGCCGATGCGACCACCAGACTGCTCGGTGCGCTCTCCTATCTGGCTCGCAAGAGCTCGGCTGACGACGACCTAAAGGCTCCGATACCGCCACTCGCCCAGCAGGAAATCGCTCTGATTGCAGGTCTGGCCAGGGAAACCGCCTCGCGCACCCTCAGTAAGTTGCGTCAGCGTGGCACCGTGAATGAGGACAACGGTCGCTTGTCTCTGGTTGATCTGAAACCGTTGGAGAAACGCGGTCTGATTGATTGAACCGGTCGTGCCGCATTCCTAAAAGCGATATTGCAACTTTCCATAGGCACCGCTGCCAAGCAGCCAGTCGTTCCAGAAGCCGATGTTGTCGTTGTCGTGGAACTGGTCGGTCCAGCCCAGTTCCACTGACCAATGACGTCCATGCAGCCAGCGCAGCAGGATGCCGCCGGTACCGATGGTGTCGTGGAAGCTCACCGTGTCACGTGTGGTCTGCACCCCCCCGATGCCAAAGAACGGCACCAGCTGGAAGGTGTTGTTGTCTTGTTGCCAGAACGACCAGTTCAATTCAGCGCTGCTCAGCCAGCCGGTGTCTCCGCTGATCAGGGTTCCTGGCAGACCTTTCAGCCCCACATCGCTTCCAAGTGAGAAACCCATGTCGTTGGTGAGTTCGTTGAAAGCCACCTGACCTGCCCCACGCAGATTCAGTTGCAGGTTGGGTGCCATCCGCCATCCCAGGGTTGTGATGCCACCAAGGGCTCTTGATTGGGCGGGATTGATGCCGTAAAAAGCGAGGTCATTGAGCTCTTCAGTACTGCTGAAGCCGGCGATTCCTTGAAGCCAGTACACCTGCCCTGACCAGCCGAGGTTGTCGTTCCTGCCGGCATGTCCGAGGCCGACTCGCAGATATCCCGTGGTCAGGTCGCCGTCGGGTTGTGATCCGATGATCAGCGGAACCGAGCGGCCGTTGAGATAGCTGTCACTGCGGTTGGCGCTCAGGCCAGCTTGCGCGTACCAGATCTGATTGTCTGAATCCTTGAGGTTCCATTGCAGTTGTGCCAGCCCCTGGTATTGGCGGAAGCTGAGTCCGTGAGCTGGCCCTTGGGCTTCAACCAGATTGCGCCGACTGGCCCCGAAGGATCCGGTGATGTTCACCGATTCCCCCAAGGGAAGGGTGTAGCTGATTGAGCCAAGTGCCGCACCCAGCTCTGGATCGCCGTCAGCATTGAGCTCCCCGTAAATCTGAAGCAGGTCGTTGTCGATCAGGACTTTCGGCTTCTGCAGCACCGTGAGCCCACGCCATTCACCGCTGCCGGTGTTGCCGTCGTTGCGAACACTTAAATCCCCTCTCCAGGGATGGCTTGCGGCGGTGACGGTAAGCGTCAGAACAGCTTGTGTCGGGTCGCTGCCGAGTTTTCCGAGGCTTCCTGAGATGCTGCCCACCACAGATTGCTGTTTCAGTTGCTGCAGCTGTTGCTGAAGATCGGGTAGGTGCAGGACCTGGCCTAAAAGGTTGTCGAGACGCCGGCGCACCTTCTGCTGGAGACGCTGATCCTCGCTGTTGATGTGCAGCTCGACCAGACGTCCCATCACGACAGTGAGGTGGCCAGGTGCGGGTTCGTCTTCGATGAAGACCCGCGAATTCACATAGCCGTCCTGCTGCAGTTTTCCGCTGAGGGCCTCAGCGCAACGTTTCAGATTGGTCTGTGCATTGCCGCCTTCTTGGCAACGGCTCAGCAGTTGCCTGAGTTCCGCTTGGCTGTAGGGCGTTGTCCCTTTGATCTCAACTGAAGAAGAGACATCGTCTCCTGGCCCTGGTTTGGGTGGTCGCCGACCAGGCTCCGAAAAGCCATCGCCGTTTGGCACAAGCTGTCGATCGTCCAGGTTTGGCTTGGTGCTGGAAGGATCTGGCTCCAGTTGCTCAACCGGTGCCTGTTCGGGCAGGCGAACTGGGCCTGGTTGCAGGGGCGGGGACACCAGTTGCGCCAGCAGAAGCAGCATTGATCTGGCAACTGAGCATTGGCCCGAACTTTAAAGTTGAACAAACAAAATTGGTCTAACGTCGCTTTTAGGCAACAAATTCGTTGCAGGTACTCCCTGGAGGCAGCACGTAATGCGACGACTGGTGCTGTTTCCACTGGTTGCTGTTCTCAGCGTTTCTCCTGTGCAGGCAGACGTTTCCACGCGCTCTGGCAATGGACTGGGAACTCTCGTCAATGGTTCATCCAATGGCCGCTGCAGCAGTGGTCTTTGCCGGATCGATGGCGGAATTGACAGTGGCACCAATCGCTTTCATCGTCTCAGTGAATTCGATACCCGCGGTGCCATCCAGGGTGTCTCGATTAACAGCGACGGTGTTCGCAATCTGGTTCTGGGAGTCACAGCTCCGGACGGCAGCTTCATCAATAAAAGCGTTTCACTGACGTCTCCATCGCATCTCTTTCTGCTCTCTCCCGGTGGCATCCAATTGATGCCTGGTGCCTCGTTTCAGCAGATTCCTCAGTTGACGCTGAGTACAGCTGCACAACTGCGATTTGCCGGCGGTGTGTTTGATGTGTTCAAGACGCCGCACCATGCCATTTCAGCTTTGAAGGCTGATCCTTTGCCCGGAGCTCTGGGCTTGCTGCCCGGGCAGCCGGGAGAGAAACGGCCCTGGATCCGCATGGAGGGAATCTCCATTGACGTTGATGAGGCTCTGCTTGTCGATGCGCCTGGCGGTCGCATTGATGTGGACAACAGCCGGCTCTCGGTGAGTAACCAAGCTGGAGATGGTGGCACGCTCACACTTGCCGCAGATCTGGTGCGTGTCGGCAAGGGTGCTGAATTGCTGGCCACCGGTTCCGGAGACGGGGGTGTTGTTCAGGTTGGCGGCAGTTGGCAAAACACGGATCCAGCCGTGCGCCAGGCAACACAGACCTGGATGCAGCCTGGCTCCCTTGTGGATGCGTCGTCGACAGGTCACGGCACCGGTGGAACGATTGTCGTCTGGAGTGATCTCAACAACCCCTCCGGAGGAACGGTTGCGCAGGGTGCGCTTCTGGCTCGCGGTGGGGTCTCTGGTGGCGATGGAGGGCGGATTGAAACCTCAGGTCCCTATTTGCTGGCCCAACCGGAAGTCATTGATGTCACGGCGATGCAGGGATCAGCAGGTGAATGGCTGCTTGACCCTTACAACATCACGATTGGGACTTCAGATTCAAATGTCACTCAAGGAACTGACCCTATTGGTGGTGGTCAGT
>CAJXFG010000050.1 GCA_913052185.1 uncultured Synechococcus sp.
TTGGCGATGGCCAGGCCGCTGATCAGGATCAGCAGGGATGCCAGCGCGGTGTAGAGAATGAATTTGGTGGCGGCGTACTGACGGTTCTGGCCTCCCCAGATGGCGATCAGCAGGTACACAGGCACCAGTTCCAGTTCCCAGGCCAGGAAGAACAGCAGGAAGTCCTGGGATAGAAACACCAGTGCCTGCGCCGAAGCCTGAACAAGCAGCAGTGCGAAATACAGCCTTGATTTGTGAGCGATGTTCCAGCTGGCCGCCACCGTCAGCAGGGTCACAAGACCGCTGAGCACCACCAGTGGCGCAGACAGGCCGTCAGCACCGAGTGACCACTCCAGGCCGATCGCCGGAACCCAGTTGACCCGTTCCACCAGCTGCAGCTGGCTGTTCAAAGGGTCGTAATGACGGCTGAAGGCAGCCATCATCAGGCCAAGATCCGCAAGCAGAACCGCCAGCGTGAGATTGCGCGGAATCGGTGAGGGTTTCTGATCCTCCCCGGGGAGGAGAGGCATCAACAGCGCTGCTGCCGCGGGAAGCAGCACGATCAGCGAGAGCCAGGGGAATCCTGCGTCGGACGCAGCCGACAGCGGCAGGTTTGCGTCCATGGAACTCCCAGAATTGTGATTGAACTTATCAGCTCCGGGGCCTCTTCTGAGTACTTCTACCCAGCTCTCGGGTCAGTCGCTGTCCTTCGGCTGCCAGTGGCTGCCTGCGGTCTGAAGGTTGAGGAGTGGTGCTCGACTGGCCACTCCTGCGGACTCCCATGCCTTCACCATGGCCTGGCTGACAGCCGGACCATTGTCTTCGGAGCAGAGCGCCAGGATGCTCGGTCCGGCCCCACTGATGGCGCAGCCCCAGGCGCCTGCTGCCAGCGCTGCGTCCTTCACTTCCTGGCCACCCTTGATCAACCGCCAGCGATAGGGCTCGTGCAGCCTGTCGTGCATCCCATCGGAGATCAGGTCGCCGTTGCCGGTGCGCAATCCCTGGAGCAACAGCGTCAGTGCACCGAGGTTCACCACCGCATCGCCCACGGGGACAGCCTTCGGCATGGCGCGACGGGCTTCACTGGTGCTCAGTCGTATTGCCGGAATCGCCACCACCGCCTTGACGCTGGTCATCCATTCGCAGCGCACCACACGCCAGCGCTGCGAGGCCGCTTTGGCTGTCATGCACAGCCCTCCCAGCAGGGATGGCACCACATTGTCGGGATGCCCTTCGATATCGATGGCCAGCTCCAGCAGTTTTTCCCGGCTCAGCGGTTCGCCAACCAGGGCATTGGCTCCCACAAGCCCTGCCACGATTGCTGTGGCACTGCTGCCCAGCCCCCTTGCGGGAGGCACTGCAAGACGCACCCTTGCCTCGAGGGCCACAGGTTCTTCTCCGGCAGCTTTCCAGACACGCTGAGCGGCGCGGTAAACGAGGTTTTCAGCGCCACCGCGCAGGTGAGAGCCCTCCTGGCCTTCAATGATCAGTTCAAAGCGCTCTCCATGGCCCTCGATGCGGCGCATCGTGAAGCGGTTGTTCAGATCCAGGGCGGCGCCAAGGCAGTCAAAGCCAGGCCCAATGTTGGCAGTGGTGGCTGGGACATCCACCACCACGGTCTGGCCTATGCGCGGCTGCGCCATCCCTGCAGTTCTACTCAGGCCAGTGTCCCACCCGACTCCGCTAGATCACGAGCACGGCAGGCCGCGCTAAACAAACCCGCCTCCGGATCGATGACCGCGCGAATGGTCATTCCCTCGATCAGCGAGCGAAAACGACCTTTGGACCGCAGAGGTTCCAGAAAATGGTTGGAACGCAGGCCGTCCAGGTTTTTCTGGGCCGTTCCTCCTCCGATCCAGAGACCGCCGACGCAGAGTTCCTGCAAAGCCAGGTCTCCTGCGACGGATCCATAGGCTCCAAGCCAGAGTTGCAGCGCCTCAGTGGCAAGCAGATCACCATCCGCGGCTGCTTTGCCGGTGATGGAAGGGAGATCCCGATACCCGGGTTGGTCCGCCGTGATGGTGCGCCAGGCATGGGCGTGAGCCCGCAGACCATGCTGGATTCCAGCCTCACGGTGAAGCAGCCAGTTCATGACATGCCCCAGTCCGGTGCCACTGACAATGCGCTCGATCGATAACCGTTGCAGCCCGAGGTCCTGCTTCAGCCACTGAGCCAGTTCCCATTCCGCTTCGGTGCGTGGTGCGAACTCCCGGTGGCCGCCTTCGCTGGGCATGGCAATCCATCCACCCGCCGCAGGCAGTCCCCTGGCCATACCGAGCCCTGTTCCTGCACCGAGAATGGCCACCGGTCCGTTGTCGGTCCCAGCCGGGGCAGGGGTTGATCGATCGCGTCCCCTCTGAATCACCACCTGTTGCTGATCATTCAGATGGGGGAGCCCATGAATCAGCACCGCAAAGTCATTGACCAGTTCAAGCCTCCTCACTCCCGTGGCATCGGACAGAGATGTCTGGCTCATCTGCCAGGGGAGGTTCGTGAGCTTTGCTTTGCCCTGATGCACCGGACCGGCCACGGCAATGCAGCTGCTCACCGGTTGCGGCAGATCCGCAGGCACTTGATCAAGAAAGTGGCGGAGCATCGACTCGAGGTCGCGCCAGTCCGCTGACCTGTAGCGCTGGCCGTGCTCTTTGCGCAGCTGCCCCTCAATCTCCCTGTAAATACAGAGAAACGTTTTTGTGCCTCCAAGATCGCCTGCCAGGTAGGTCTCGGCTGCCATGGGTGCGGATCAGGGCTGCTGTCTTCAGGCTGGAGCTCGCCTGGCAACTCGGCAAGCGATTGGCTTGCCACTCTGCAGCGATGGCGCAACGTCAGTCGGCGTTATCGAAGAAATCCAGTGGCAGAGGTCCCCAGGTTTCGCTCTGCTGCGAGGTGTCTCTCCCGTGACCACTGATCAGAATCCCCTCGCCCAGGCCATGCTCGATTCGCATTCGCGCGGTCATGGTCTGCTGATTGGCTTTGAGATACACCGGTCCCTCAAGGTCTGGATCAGCGATCAGTTCATGCGCCGACCAGGCCTGATATTGCTCAAGCTTGCGAAGGGAACTGACCGCTTGATCAGCAGATAAGGCCATGATTCCAACGGTGAACCACAGGTATTGATGCATCTGCTGATGAAGTTCCGGAACAAGCTCGGACTTCTCGTCTGCACTGAGAACGGGTGCTGTTCTCAAGCGATTCAAATCACTGAGCCTCATGACTGTGATGCTTTGACAAGGGCCTCCTCTGATTTTCTTTCGTTGGCCTGATTGCAGTAATTCAGCAATTCGTCGACAGAGATCTCTCCCAGATCTCCATTCTTCCTGCTTCGAAGACTGACGGTGTTGTTTTCAGCTTCTTTGGCGCCAATCACTGCCAGTACTGGGATCTTGGCTTTTTCTCCGTTGCGAATCAGTTTGCCAAGTCGCTCTCCTGATTCATCAACAGTTGCAGCAATGCCCTCGCTCAGCAGTTTTCTTTGAACCGATTCTGAGAAGCTTCTCGCATCGTCGCTGACGGGAAGAATCCTGATCTGCTCCGGTGCAAGCCAGAAGGGGAAGTCGCCGGCATAGTTTTCGATCAGGATGCCGATAAAACGTTCAAAACTTCCAAGAACGGCGCGGTGGAGCATCACTGGAGTATGACGCGATCCATCTTCTCCGATGAATGTTGCATCGAGCCGTTCAGGCATTGAAAAATCAACCTGAATCGTTCCGCATTGCCATACTCTTCCCAGGCAATCCTGCAAGGAGAATTCAATCTTGGGTCCATAGAAAGCGCCTTCTCCGGGATATAACTCCCACTCCAGATTTTTGTTCTCCAGAGCATCCTGCAGAGCCTTTTCGGATTTATCCCAGACTTCGTCACTGCCAACTCTTTTTTCAGGGCGTGTTGAGAGTTTGATGGAAATCTTTTCGAAACCCAGTGTTTTATAGACATCAAAGACAAGGTCGATGAAGTTTGAGACCTCAGACTGAACTTGGTCTTCTGAGCAGAAGATATGCCCATCATCCTGGACAAAGTTTCTGACTCTCATCAATCCATGAAGAGTTCCAGAGGGCTCATTGCGATGGCAGGATCCGAATTCCGACAGCCTGATTGGTAAATCCTTGTAGCTACGTAATCCCTGGTTGAAAATCTGAACGTGGCACGGACAATTCATCGGCTTGACCGCGTAATCTCTGTTTTCTGATGAAGTTGTAAACATATCTTCCTTAAATTTATCCCAATGCCCTGATTTCTCCCACAGGGTTCTGTCGACAATCTGAGGAGTGCTGATCTCCTGGTAGCCAGTATTTCGGAGTTTTCTGCGGATGTATTGCTGCAGTTTTTGATAAATGGCCCAGCCGGGTGGATGCCAGAAGACCATTCCAGGGGCGTTGTCCTGAATGTGAAACAGTGAAAGCTGACGGCCGAGGCGGCGGTGATCTCTCTTTTCTGCTTCTTCGAGCTGTTTTAAATGCGATTTAAGCTCTTTCTCTGTGCCCCAGGCGGTTCCATAGATTCGTTGAAGCATCTGGTTATTGGAGTCTCCTCTCCAATAAGCGCCTGACACTTTCATTAACTTGAAATGCCGTAGATGCCTGGTGTTAGGAACATGAGGGCCACGACACATGTCGGTGTATTCCTCATGGTGGTAGAGCTTGATGGTCTCACCTTCGGGGATTTCTTCAACAATTTCCAGTTTGTATGGCTCGTGTCTTGATTCGAATGCTTGCTTGGCTTTGCTGCGATCGACGACTTCTACATTGACTTCGTAATCTTTGGCGATCAACTCTTTCATTCGGCGCTCGATGGCCTCTAAATCCTCAGGAGTGAAAGGTTTGTCATAAGCAATATCGTAATAAAAACCATCTTTGATGACGGGGCCAATCGCCATCTGTGCTTCTGGATAAAGCTGTTTTACTGCATGCCCTACTAAGTGAGCAAATGAATGCCTGATGATGTCAATGCCTTCATCATCTTTCGCCGTAATTAGACGCAGGTCGGCATCCTTTTCGATCGGCATTGCCATATCCAAAGACTCACCGTCCACCACGCCTGCAACAGCTGCCTTGGCCAAGCCAGGGCCGATGGATGCTGCGACATCTGCGATGGTGACAGGCCCGTCGAAGGTCTTGGTGGTTCCGTTCGGAAGGGTGACGACGGGCATGGAGGCGGGAGTCCTGAGATCTGGTCGGATGGCTGCTGCCAGGGCTGGAAAGCCCCGGGCATCCTATTAGTGGATGTACGCTCGCAAAAGATCGAGGCACCGTTACTTGCCCTCTGATGTTGAAGGTGGTGACTTGCTTGGGTCACTCCTCGCTTCGTTGCTTGCTGATTTCGACCACTGGTTCACCAGGGGGCAAGCAATCCTTGAGCAATGCCCCGACAGTGTTCTTTCACAGGCCGATCGTCTCGCGTTGGCTGAGCGGCTTGCTGACGGAAAACGTTCAATCGCTGCAACCCGGTCTCTTTTAGACGCTTCCTCAGAACCGGTGGCTGTTTCGATGAAAGCGATGGCGCCCTGGCATCAGCTGGTGATGGAGGTGTGGGCTCTTTCGGCGCGTGTGTCTCGTGCTTCGAGTTGAGCCACTGCTAATAGGCCGTACTCAGTTGTTCAGGCGCCATCAGGCGCCCTGACGCAGCTGGTTGAGATTGGTTCTGTAAAAGGCCACGAGCTCCGCGTGGCTTTTCACGGGTTGTCCATAGGCGCTGTGGCCGGCATGGGTCGGAAAGGAGGCCCACTCCGGTGCAAGCCGATTCATGGCCGCCTTGGTCAGGCCGTTGCGATCAATCTCCTGCAGCGCGCCGCGCTTCTTGACGAGATGCAGGGCAGCCTGGTCCTGGTGCTCTGGAGCAAAGCTGGGCAGATCGAGTTTGAGGGCCACTTCCTCCCAGGTGGTGGGCAGGAACTGGTAGGCCCCCGCTGCAGCGCTGGAGTAACGCTTCACGACCACGCGGTCAGGGTGTCGGGACAGGTCCTGAAACTGTCCGCCTCCATAAAGAGTGCGGTAACCGAGATCCTTGCCCTCCTTCCAGGTGCCTTCGGCAAAACGGATGGTGTTGAGCAGTGCGCGTCGTTCCGGAGTGATCGCGTAGTGAGACGCAGGTTGACCGGAAAGAGTCGCTGTGGAGGTGCTGGCGGAGCGCTCCGGTCGCAGCGCCTCAGCCACTGAACGGTTCTGCTGACTTCTTTCGCTGGAGCGTTCAGCCTGCAGGCTCGGTCCGAGGGAAAGGGTCAGTCCCATGCCGATGGCGCCAAGCCCGATGACTTTCGGTGCGGCCTGAGCAATGGGATGGATCCGTTTGGTGAATCGATGCAGCAACCCGGCGAACTCCAAGCAAAGGAGTCGCCACCCTCGTCAATGCCGTGGCTCTGTGGCGAGAGGCCCGACCCCTCTATTGACGAGTGGACGTCGATGTGCCTAGGCAGAAAAACCCAGGCAAATCTCGGAGCGGGACTCGCGAGACCGGCCTGATGGCGCGCAACCCCTTGGCTCCGTGCTCTTTGATGCGGCCAGAGCTCTCATCAAGCTTTAAAGATTAGGGAAACTTTTTAATGGCTTTGGGATTGATCAGCTGGATCTGAGGAAGCCCATGGCCTCCCTGGTCCGCTGAACCGTGCTGTCAGCAACAGCGTTTGCCCGCTCGCGGCCCTGCTTCAGGACCGTTTCCAGCTGAGCCCGGTCATCCATCAGCAGGCGGTAGCGCTCCTGGATTGGCTCCAGGGCGGCAACGGCGGCTTCCGCCAGCAGGGGTTTGAACTGACCCCAACCCATCTCGACGCATTCCCTGGCAACGGTGTCGCGTCCCTTGCCGCTGAGGATGGCGTAGAGCCCAAGCAGGTTGTCGGTCTCGGGCCGATCGGGATTGTCAAACTCCAGTCCGCGCTCAGGGTCTGTCTTGGCCCGTTTGATCTTCTTGGCAATCAGTTCCGGTGGGTCAAGCAGGGTGATGCGGCTTCCCTCGTTCGGATCGCTCTTGCTCATCTTGCTGCGGCCATCCGTCAGGCTCATGACCCTGGCGCCCTCTTTGAGAATCAGGGGCTTGGGAACCTTGAGCAGCGGCTCGTCCGCCTTGCCGAAACGGGCATTGATCCGTTGCTGGGCAATGTCACGCGCCAGTTCCAGATGTTGTTTCTGGTCTTCACCGACAGGAACCAGGTCTGCGTCATAGAGAAGGATGTCGGCTGCCATCAGCACGGGGTAATCGAGCAGACCCACGGAGACGTTGTCTCCCTGTTTCACCGCCTTCTCCTTGAACTGGATCATGCGTTCCAGCCAGTTCAGAGGGGTCACGCAGTTCAACAGCCAGCAGAGCTCGCTGTGGGCAGCCACCTGGCTCTGAACGAACACTGTGGAACGCTCCGGGTCAAGCCCGCAGGCCAGGTAGAGCGCTGCGGTGCTGAGGGTGTCCTGAGCCAGGCGATCCGGATCATGGGGAACCGTGATCGCGTGCAGGTCAACAACACAGAAGAAGGTGTCGTGATCCTTCTGTAGGTCAACCCAGTTGCGGATCGCTCCCAGCCAGTTGCCCAGGTGAAGGGCGCCCGTCGGCTGGACGCCCGAAAGAACACGAGGCAGCCCCATCGATCAGGCCTCTGCTGCGGTGTCCTTGGTGGCCTCGTCAGCGGCTGCTGGTTGTTCAGACGTTGAATCGGCAGACGTTGTATCGGCTTCTGCAGCAGCTGGTTCAGTGACCTCTTCGGGCTCGGGCTCCGGGGCGGGAGGCTGGGGTTTGGCCGGGCGTGCGAAAGGATCAGGACGGGATCCGCGACCGCCTTCACCCCTCCCATCGCGGCGTCCGCCACGGGCGTCATCGCGCCTGCCGCCGCCTCGGTTGCCCTGCGCGCGTTGCTGGGCAACAAGCTCCTCCAGCTTGCCGTCTTCGAGCATCTGGCCGAGAGTGCGCACGGCAAAGCCGAGAACGGCAACCGTTGAGCGCAGATTGAAAGCCTCCTGAAGCGCACGTGCCGAGCGCATTTCGTTGTCGCTCAGCCTGATTCTGAAGCCACCGCCCTCGCGGTTGCCCTGGCCGCGTCCACCGCGCCCTCCACGACCGCCATCACGGCCGTTGTCACCCTGTCCGCCCTGATGGCGGGAATCGCTGTAGGAATCAGTCATGGCCTGGGGCCTGGAGTCAGGCGCAAGTGTGACGCATCACCGTTCTCCCGGCAGTGACATGGACCCTTGGTCAGTCAGGACTGACTTGTTGATCGATTGCAGGCTGCGGATTCTCTGGGCTTGATCACTGGAGGTGAGCTAAGAAGGCCAGATCTGGAGAATCCCGGTGCCGTTTCCGGTGCAATTGATCCGTTCCCTGTCGCTGGGTGATGGAACCGTGTCGTCCGGTCTGGTCGGGCGCGTGGTTCTGTCTGTGGGTGTGATTGGGACTGGTCAGTGGTTGCTGTCGGATGTGTTGCATGTTCCTGGGGGTGGCCTGGGAGTGCTTGCTGTTGCGGGGGGCATTTGGTGGCTGTCCAGACCGCCCAAGCCACCCAGCTTCCGAGAGCCTGCGTCTCTGAAGGGATGGATTCAGCGCTGTGAACAGGTGCTGAATCAGTTCACAGAGCTTGAGCTGGCTCTGGAGCTGCAGGGATTGCGCGAGCCCCGTGAAACCGAACTGCGGCGCATCGAAACTTTCGACGCGCCGCTCAGTCTCGGTGTTGTGGCCACGGAGGGATCTGATCTGCCTGCCACGGCCCAGTTGCAGACAGGGCTGGCAGGGGTGAGTTCGCTCGATCTCTGCATTGCCAACCCGTTGCCGGTCACCTCCACTTGCTGGAGCTGGCCTCACGATCTTCAGGAGCTCGATGTGCTGTTGCATGTTTTGCCCATGCCACTTCGTGCAGCTGATCTGCTCTGGCTGGATCAGCTGCCTGCGGATCGACCTGTGTGGCTTCTTCTCTGTTCTTCAAGGGAGATGTCAGCAGATCACGCGCTGGATGCTGTGCGTTGCCAGTTGCCTGAGCGCTGGCATCAACAGCTGTTGCCCTGGTCAGGTGAGGCCAAGGATTTGCGTGGTGTGCTCCAGCCGGTTCGGCAACAGCTGATGCGTTCGGACCGGGTGCGACAGGCCACGCGTCAGCGCTTGCTCAGCGACCTGCATCGGCGCTGGCAGGCAGATCTGGAGACGCTGCGAAGGGAGCGATTCCGTTCGCTGCTGCAGCGCAGTCAGTGGATTGTTGCTGGGGTTGTGATGGCTTCACCGGTCCCCAGTGTTGATCTGATGGCCGTCGCCGTCGGCAATGGTCTGATGGTCAAGGAGATGGCCAAGATCTGGAACTGTTCCTGGAGTGCGGACGTGCTGCAGGTGATCGCCCGCCAGCTGGGCATGGCGGCCCTGGCCCAGGGCGTGGTGGAGTTGAGCGGTCAGGCGCTGCTCGGGCTGGCCAAGCTGGATGGGAGCAGCTGGATCGCGGCTGGTGCGATGCAGGCTTTGAGCGCTGCCTACCTCACCCGTGTGGTGGGCGTCTCCATGGCCGATTGGATGGCCCTGAATGCTGGGGTCATGGAGCCAGATCTGGAGGAACTCAAGCGACAGGCTCCCTTGCTGGTGGCGCGTGCCGCAGAGCAGGAACGCCTGAATCTGGGTGGTTTCGCTCAGCAGGCTCGCGAATGGATTCAGGAGCGCAACGGTTGGACTGCAGCATGATTCCTGCGACACAGGCTGCTTAAAATTTGTTCATGAAGCGTTCATGAAGTTGTCATGAATGAATGCTGCGAGTTGACTCGAATGATGTGATTCACAGGTCAGAAGTCGACATTTCCATAGCCTTGAGTCGAATCATGGCCAACCGCTTGGGAAGCCTGATTCTTCTCCGTTCTCATTCCTTTCATGGCTACTGCAATCCGCAGCGGTCGCCGCGGCAGCTGGGAAAGCTTCTGTCAGTGGATCACCGACACCAACAACCGCATTTATGTGGGTTGGTTCGGCGTGCTGATGATTCCTTGCCTGCTCGCAGCCACCATCTGCTTCATCATTGCCTTTATCGCTGCTCCCGCAGTTGATATTGACGGCATCCGTGAGCCCGTCGCTGGCTCCCTGATCTACGGCAACAACATCATCTCCGGTGCTGTTGTGCCCTCCTCGAATGCCATCGGCCTTCACTTCTATCCCATCTGGGAAGCTGCCTCTCTCGACGAGTGGCTGTACAACGGCGGTCCTTACCAGCTGGTTGTCTTCCACTTCCTGATTGGTATTTCGGCCTACATGGGTCGTCAGTGGGAACTCTCCTACCGCCTCGGCATGCGCCCCTGGATCTGTGTTGCTTACAGCGCTCCGCTGTCTGCAGCCATGGCCGTGTTCCTGGTGTACCCCTTCGGTCAGGGTTCCTTCTCTGACGGCATGCCCCTCGGCATCTCCGGCACCTTCAACTTCATGCTGGTGTTCCAGGCAGAGCACAACATCCTGATGCACCCCTTCCACATGCTTGGTGTGGCTGG
>CAJXFG010000051.1 GCA_913052185.1 uncultured Synechococcus sp.
TCGCCGCTGCGCAACAAGGATGCGCAGCGGCGGAAGCAGGTGAGTTTTGCCGGGAACTGCGTTCAGCAGCCGGCTGATGATCACTCTTCGTCTTCGTCGGTACCACCAACGGGAACGAGACGAATCTGTTTGCGGCCGAGCTTGATCTCAAATTCATCGCCAGGCTTGAGATCGAGCATGGCGGTGTAAGCCTTGCCGATCAACAGATTGCCATTTCCCTGAACGGTTGCCACGTAGGAAAGTTTGCGGCCGCCTTTGCCAATACCTGCGGAACCTCCTCCAAGTTCAATGCCCTTGGCATTGAGAAGAGCTTCATAGAAAGCAGTGAAGTTAACGCGATCAGACCCATCCTTCTTTTTCGAGACATACCCACAGGCAGTCGCCAGGTCTGTCTTGGAGACGTCACCTAAATCCTTGACCTTTGCAAGGAGTTCAGCACCAGTGAGCATCATCATTAAAGAAATCTACTCCCCAAACATAGCGCTTAATGTGCAGTATGTGCCATCCTTTCGGCGCAGATTTTTTCAACCGGAGGTGAAACTATGGCCCGATTCGTTCTCTGGGGTACGTACTGCGACAACGCATTGGAAAAAAGAGCTCCCTTTCGCGATGAGCATCTCGAGCGGCTCAACGCTCTCAAGGAAAGTGGGACGTTGATCACCCTCGGTCCGACGGTTGGCAGTACACACGTTTTTGCAGTGTTTGAGTCCGACAGTGAATCAACTGTGCGTGCACTGCTGGAGGCCGATGTCTACTGGCGTGAAGGAATCTGGACCCAACTGGATGTTTATCCCTGGATCCAGGCGTTCTGAGCCTGTTGCCAGATCCACTCGGCGACGACGGTGTCATTCCCTTCGCCGAGAGCATCGGCATATCCACTCATTTGACCGATTCCTTCACGGGCGATCTGTGCGATCGCCTGGGGATTGTTGAGATCATGTTTCTCAAGAGCCTTGAGCTTCAAGGTTCGTCCCCGACGAATGATGTTGCCGCCATTCGGGTGACATCCAGCGCAATGCAGATCAAAGAGTTGTGCTCCCGATCCACTCAGGGCCCATGCACTTGAGTTCGGCCAGATCAAACCCTGCCACAACAGCGTGATCACCAGCAGCACACCTGCCAGGAGTGTTTTCATCCTTCAATCAGCAGGGGATTTCAGTCTGCCTTGGTGGCAGACCCTGGGCTGATCGCATCAGGATCAGCGGGTTGTCAGGATCACCACAGGCGCCCCTGAACCGATGGCAGAAGAGGATCTGCAGCGTTTTCTGTTGAAGGTCGAACAGCTCAATGCACTGGTCAGCAGCATTGATGCGGATCCGGAGCGTCGTCGTCAGTTGGCGGCCTGCTCCGATCACAACGCTGTGGTGCAACTGGCCCTGTCCTGGGGGTACAGCATCGGCCGACGCTGGGGAGAGCCCAGCGTTGATGTGCCCGACCGAAGCAACCTTCTCGATCCGGCGCCGGCTGCGTCAGGGCATGAAATCGAAGAGGAGCTGTGTTCAGGCAGGGATTGGAGACTGATCAGGATCAGCTCCAACGGCTCGCGCAGTCCTGATGGTTTCTGGTATCAGCAGAACGAGCATGAGTGGCTCACCCTGCTGAAGGGGAGCGCGCGGCTTCGTCTTGAAGATCCGGAGGAATGCTTGGAACTCAGCGTGGGGGATCAGCTGATGCTGCCAGCCGGTCGACGTCATCGGGTGGAGAGGACGGATGCTGATCCAGGAACGGTGTGGCTTGCTCTCTACTGGCATGCGCATCCTGGCGACCATCCGGTTCAACCGATCGTTTGACCAGCCAGTAAGCCCCTGCCAAGGCGATGGCGGAGACGCCAAGGCCGATCAGCAGCTGGGGTTTGTCTTCTGCTCCTTTCGGGAGAACGATCACTTTCCTGGCCACGGCCGTGAGTGCAGTGACCAGAACCAGTTCGATCTGGACAACGTGGCGACGCAGGTAGCTGGTGATGTTCTGCAGCACTTCCAGGGCAATCAGCACCGTCAGCAGATCCCCGAGGATGCGAATCAGGCCATCACCCAGCCAGTAGGAATCCTGTTCGTTGGTGATCAGCGACAGTGCAACACGAATGGTGAGCTGGACGATCGAGGCCGCGATCACAACGGCCGTGATCACAGTGAGAAGAATCGCGACCTGTTTCTCACCCGCATCAACCCATTGCAGGAAGCTTCGACGCTTGGGACGGGGCTTGGTCACTGGGCTCAGTTGCTGCTGAACGGGTTGAAGAAAGGCTTGGCGGGCGTGTCGCCGGGAGGATTCTCGATCTTGGTGTTGCAGGTGATCGATCCATCCGCCCCTTCAACGCAGTCGGTGGGCACCACGGTGCTCTGTTCACCGGTGCGGCTGCCTGGACCCAGAAGCCAGACCTCGGATTGAGCCTGTGCGCCCTGAGGAAGCATCACGGTGACAGCGGTGAAGAGGCTGACGCCGAGCAGTCTTTGCGGGACAGAGGCCATGGAGGAACGGATTGATACCCCCATGTTGCCTGCGATCGCGCTCAGCTGGTGCAGTCATCTCTGATTTCACGGAGCAGCAGATCCAATTGTCCGAATGGATCGCCACTGCTCTGCGTTGCAACCGCCTCAGAATCCCCGTCGCCATTGGCAGAGGATCCTGGATCAGCGGCCCATTCGGCCTCGATGGCACAAAGTCGCTCCGCCAGTCGTGGCATCCCTCCGAGGACATGCTCACGTTCGAGAACCTCCATCAGGGCAGGCATGCGGGTGGATGTGGCTCTCAGGCTGCGGCGGAGATCCGACTGGGTGCGCCCCTGCTGCTTGAGCCAATCCTTCAGCAGGGCTGCAAGGTCATCCTCCAATTCTCTTGACCAGCGGGTCATGGGCGGCCGATCGGGAACCATTGATCCAGTCTGCGTTGCGCCCGTTGCCTGATCTCGGGAGTGATGTGATTCCTGCACAGACCCAGCACGGCGGTGATGGCCACAAGGTCATCACTGAAACCAGCCACTGGCAACAGGTCAGGAATCAGGTCTGTCGGAACGAGAAGATAGGTGAGAGCTGCCAGCAAAGTGAGCCTGGCCTGTGGAGGCGTTGCCGGATCGAGCAGCATCTCCAGAGCTTCAAGGGCTGGTCGAGCGAGTGATCGGCCGGCTCGCTTCAGCAGTTGCCGGAATGCCGATTCATCGATGACTTCGCTCTCGAGCACTTCGGCATCGATGACATCCGCGTTGAACCCTGCGTTGAAATCGGTCGTGCCTGAAGAGGAGCCAAAGGTCATGTCGATGGCAGCGAAGCGATCAGCCATCACAGTCTCGCCCCTCGGACCGGATTCAGCAGGAGGAGAGCCGAATCCTCAGGGGGCGGGTTCCCGTTCAGACGCTCATCTCAACCAGGCCGTGCTGGATCCCGGTCTTGCGCAGTTTGCGCAAGGCGCGTTGCACGACCTGGCGACAGTATTCACGGCTGCAGTTCATGTGCCTGGCCACCTCGGCCAGCGTGCGCCATTCATGGCTGCCGTCGAGACCGAATCGCAGCATCACCACCGTCCGTTCCTTGGGAGTGAGATTGGATTTGTCGAGAAGTTTCCAGGCCGAAGCGGTTCTCTCTGCGATTTCCGCTCGTTCCATCGGGGGAATTTCATCGCTGGGCAGAACATCAACCAGCTCTGATGGGTCGGATTTTGACTTCACGACCCCCTGAAGGCTGACTGTCACGCTGCGTAATTCACAACCGAGTAGATCTTCCACCTCGCTGAGGGAGATTTGCATCGACTCTGCAAGTTGTTCTGATGTTGGAGGCAATCCATTGCTCTGCATCAGTCGAGCTTTGGCCGCACGCAGTTTGGTGAGCTTTTCATTCACATTGACGGGGATTCGAATGGTGCGGCTTTGTGTGGATAGAGCACGGTTGAGGCCCTGGCGAATCCACCAGTAGGCATACGTGGAGAAACGGTGGCCGCGGGTCGGGTCGTATTTCTCCACGGCACGCGTGAGTCCGAGGGTGCCTTCCTGAATCAGGTCCAGCAGGTCAAGGCCCTTGCCCTGATAGCGCTTTGCAAGATTCACCACCAGCCTGAGGTTGGAAGTGATCATCTGATTCTTGGCCCTTTCTCCACGTTTGATGGTGCGCTTCTCCTCGTCGTTGTAGGCACATGCGGGACCACTTCCTCCGGCCAGCTGACAGCGCTCAACCAGAGCAACCATCGCCTGCACCTTGCGACCCATGGTTAGCTCCTGCTCAGGTGTCAGTAGTTGATGTCTGCCGATTTCGCCCAGAAATGCACTCAGTGAACTCACCATCACATGTATGCCCGATTTCTTTGAACCTAGGGCGAATGGCTTTTTATCTGGTGCGTGTAATGAAGACTGCGGAATTCACATTTCAGACGTAATTCTGAATTTGTACCGAATTCAAGTTTTGTTCATAGTGTGATTCGTTTCGCTTCATATTTGTGTTGGATTAAGTGTGCAGAGCCAGAGCTTGAAAGCGGCGGTGGATTCCTCTCAGCCGCTACTGTCGCCTGCAACAAATGTTTCGCCCCCATGTTGCTGGCCACCGCGCTGACTCCGGAGATTGCCAAGAGTGCTGGAGTGGCTTACGTCCATTACCTGAGCTTCATGCTCTGCTTCGCGGCACTGGTGGTGGAGCGCCGGTTGATTCGTCCGGATCCTGATCGGAGGACGGCCACGGCGATGGTGATCACGGACATCATCTATGGAATCGCCGCTCTCGCCCTGCTGGTCAGCGGAATTCTGAGGGTGCTCTATTTCGGGCAGGGCAGCGAGTTTTACACCGAGAATCCACTGTTCTGGTGGAAAGTCGGTCTTTATCTGAGCGTCGGGGGGTTGTCGCTCTATCCCACGGTCACTTACATCCTCTGGGCGATTCCGCTGCGCAAGGGTGAGTTGCCCAAGGTGGGGGAGGCCTTGGCAACGCGTCTGGGATGGATCATCAACGTGGAGCTGGTGGGCTTTGCTCTGGTGCCGATGCTGGCCACACTGATGGCCAGAGGCGTTGGACTCTCCGCCGCCTGACTGAAGACCCCGATGCTTGATGACCCCTGTCCACCGGTTCAGCAGGTCCGCAAGCTGGAGGGCCAGCCCCTCACGGCCGCAGCTGCTGAAACAGCACCTGGCTATGGGGCGCGTCTGGCCACCACACCTTTTGGGATTCCCTCGCTTCCCCGCTGGTGTGTGTGGGTCGAGCCAGCTGCTGCTGAGGAGGCGGATCGATGGGAGCAGCGCTGGCTGAATGCCGTTGATGCGGCGTTGGCTGACTGGATGCCTCTGCTGCCGATCACGCGTGTCAGCGATCCCAACCGAGCCCACATCCGGGTGGAACGTCGGCGTCCTCCCCTGCGTCAGCTGGCGGGGGGCTGGAGAGCCAGTAACGGTCGTGCCGTGTTGCAACTCCTGGAGGTACGACGCCAGGAGATCTGGCGACTGGAACCCGGAGTGACGGTGTTGGTCTCACCGGAGCTGCGGGCTCAGACCCTGCAGGCCACCGCGCTGCATGAACTGGGCCACGCCTTCGGTCTCTGGGGGCACAGCAATGATCCGCTTGATGCCCTGGCGCCGGTGCAGGGAGCTTCACCGGTGCTGATGCCATCGGCTGGAGATCGACGCACCCTGGAGTGGTTGCGTGATCAGCCCACACGCTTCGGTCAGCCTCTTCAGCCTGCCCCTGCCGGCGGACGGTGACAGTGTCAGCCGCCCATCCACCGAGCTTCTGACAGGCCAGGGAAAACTCGGCATGCTGACTTCAATGAACGATTGCCAGCCTTGAGGATTGCAACGTTGCCGCGGTTGGTCCGTCTGAGACGGGCGCTGCTCCTGGGTGTCGTGCTCATGACGGTTGGCGGTTGTGGTGCGACCGGACCGCTCTCCGGGAAAGGCAATGCCGCCAGCGACAGAATCCTGATTCAGCTGGATGGAGCCCAGCCCTCTGAAAGCACAGGGCAGTTGAACCAGAAGGGTGAAACCATTCGCTTCAAGGTGGGCTATGGGCGTAACGGCATCGCCTGTGCCGGATCCAGGTTCGAGGAGGGCTGGACTCCTGTGGGCACGTTTCGCGTGAATGCCATCCTCAGCGGGGATCAATTCGAGATGGACCCTGATTTGGTGAAGCAGTCCGGAAAGAGTGAGGCCTATCTGCGCGAGAACCTGTTCCGCAACATGAGCTCGATCGATTTCAAGGGTGATGGCGAAACCGGTGAGTACGGCCTTGGTTACATCAGCTTGTCACCGGTTCCTGCAACGCCACAGCCGTTTCGCTTCAACACCTACGACGGCACATTCCGCTGGTACAGCTTCGCCATTCATGGCACCAACGACCCCAGCCGAGTGGGCCAGTCGATCACCGGTGGCTGCATCAATGTGGATCGCCAGGCGATGGCTGACCTGCTCAAAACCGTGAAGCTCGGCGATGAAGTGGTGATCCGTTCCGAGTCGCCCTGCACGCCCTGATCAGTGCCTGCGCGGTGCTCCTCGGCGGGCCGCCAGCACTTCCTGCACCCGGCGCCAGCTGACACCGTGATGGGCCAGGGCCACCTGCAGATGAAAGAGGATGTCGGCAGCCTCGCCGGCGATCTCCTCAGGGTTGTCGTCTTTGCAGGCCATCACGAACTCGGCACTCTCCTCACCGATTTTCTTGAGGATGCTGTTGTCACCACCCTTGAGCAGTTTGTTGGTGTAACTGCCTTCCTCAGGGTGATCCCGGCGGCTTTCGATCACGCGCATCAGCTCCGTGCAGGCGTCAGCAGGGGGAGCAAGCGACTCCGGGCCCCCCGGGGCGCGTTGATCACTGTCTTCGTAAAAGCAGCTGCGAGCTCCGGTGTGACAGGCCACATCGCCGGTCTGTTCAATCGTGATCAGGATCACATCCGCATCGCAGTCGTAGCGGAGGTTTCTCACTGTCTGGGTGTGGCCGCTGGTGGCGCCCTTGTGCCACAGCTCCTGGCGTGAGCGGCTCCAGTAGTGAACCTCTCCTGTGCTCAATGTCAGTTCGATGGAGTGCCTGTTCATCCAGGCGACCATCAGCACAGCACCATCGAGCCAGTCCTGGGCGATTGCCGGGATCAGGCCCGCATCGTTGAAACGGAGTTGATCAATGAAGGCTGAGGTGAGGGGCTGCATCGGGCTGCGCTTGCTGCAGATGGAGTCAGCACAAATCCTGACGCAGTGCCCAGCCGCCCATCGTCTGGCCCGAATTGGCCGAGACGGCTTTCGGTAACTGTTGGTTGACTGAGGTCAGCATCGATACGTTGAACGCAGAGTTCCGAACGTTGCGATGCCATCCGGTCTGAAGCGAGCAATGGTCAGCAGTGGCCTTGTGCTGCTGGCCTGTTCATTCGCCGCTCCGACCTCGGCTTCGCAACGGCGCGGTTCAACACCTCTCGATTTTCTGACCATCCGAAAGGCCTCCAGCCCGCAGATCTCGCCTGATGGTGAGACGGTGGTTTTCGTTTTGGAGGAACCGGGACCTCAAAAGGATGGTCAACCCTGGCGGGGTGATCAGGATCTTTGGAGAGTTCCTGCAGACGGCAGCGCACCTCCCCAACGCTGGATCTCAAGTCCACAGCGGGACTGGTCACCTCGATGGTCTCCGGATGGCGGAGCGCTGGCCCTTCTCTCCAAACGCGGCTCAGCGGAGTCAAACGGATCCACAACACAGATTTTTCTGAGCGATTCCTCTGGCGCCGGGGTTCGTCAGCTCACGCGTGTGGGCGGAGAGATCTCCGCATTCCGCTGGGCACCCGATGGCAGCAGTCTCGCTTTTCTTGCATCAGACGATCTGAATCATTCCGACAGCGCACCCCATCCATCGAACCGGCCCCTGCCTCTGACGAAGCTGTATCAGGTGTCTGTTTCAGGAGAGGAGGTGAAGCTGATTTCACCGTCTGGACTGAATGTGATCGACTTTGACTGGTCACCGGATGGCACCCGAATTGCCGCTCTGACCTCTCCAACAGCCAAGGTTCCGGATCTGGTCAGTGCCAGGCAGCTGGTGATCATTGATCCTTCCCTGGCTGAGGTTGAGCGTCGTTTCCCCAATCGCATCGGTTGGGACTCCCCCGTGTTGTGGTCGCCTGACGGAGAGCTCATCCATGTTGATGTCTGGAGATCACCCGGAGATGCATGGTCTCCAGCATTTATCTCAGCCAGCGATGGTCAGACTCAGGTTTTACTGGATGGCGTTCGGGCCACGATCGGAGATACACGCTGGTCTGCTGACTCCCGCTTTCTGTTCGGTCAGTTGTTGGAGGGGAACCAGACGTCTCTCGCCAGGATTGAGCGAGAGACGGGTGCCATTCAGCGACTGACACCATCTGGCGCCAGATTGTTTGAGAAGGGCACCTACACCGCTCATGATTCATCGGGCCGAGTTGTTCTGCTCAAAGCTTCCGCATCAACTCCGCCGGATCTCTGGTTCGTTGATTCAGGTCAGGCACCCAAACAGCTCACGCGTCTGAATCCGCAGATTGATCAGATCCGATTTGGAGAGGTGCGTGAGCTGCAATGGCGCAATCCAGATGATGGTCAAACGGTGCATGGATTTTTTGTGCTTCCCCTTGACTATCAATCGGGTCGCCGTTATCCGATGGTGACGATTCTGCACGGTGGTCCGACATCGGCCTGGCAGATCGGATGGTCGGATGGTTTCACGGATTGGGGCCAGGTCTTGGCTGCCAATGGCTACATCACTTTTTTCCCGAATGTGCGGGGTTCACTCGGAGCTGGAGTTGATTACGCCAATGCCAATACAGGTGATTTAGGAGGAATTGATTATGTGGATGCGATCAGTGGAGTCGACGAAATGGTGTCGCAAGGATTTGCTGATCCCAAGCGGCTGGGTGTTGGGGGTTACAGCTATGGCGGTTATCTGAGCTCCTGGAGCATCACCCAGACAACACGTTTCAAGGCAGCGGTGTCTGGTGGAATCCTGGCTGATCTGATCAGCTTTTATGGCACCACTGATATCCCTCAGTATCTGACCATTCACCTCGGCGAGCCGCCTTTCCCTGAACAGTCACTGGCATGGCAGCGTTCTCCGCTCAATCACGCGTCAAAGGTGACAACGCCGGTGTTGTTTTATGTGGGTGATAGTGACCAACGCACACCTCCGGGTCAGGTTCATCAGATGCATCGTGCCGTTGAGGATGCTGGAGTCACGACCTTGAAGGTCATCTATCCAGGAGAGGGTCATGGATTCGTGGACCGAAACAATCAATTGGATCTGATGCAACGGATGCTGGCTTGGTATGGGCGCTACTTGTCACCAGCTGGGGCATCTCAATGAGACTATCGGCCTAGATCAGGCTTCAGATCGCGATTCAAAACACATCGCAGTTGGCTTCAGTTAGCTGCTTGTCGTTGGAGTCACTGTCAGCCTTTGAGTGTCGTGTCTGCGCTCGCTGCAGATGTAGACAGGAAGAGGACTGCCGCAGTGTCGTCTTTTCTTTTCCTCGATGCCTTCGCCTCCCGCTGGTCACACCTGCAGTAAGCACTTCGAGGGCTATCCCTGCTGCCATCGGCAGTGGCAGCACCCCGGGCATTGCCGTTTCGTGCACGGTTACAGCCGCAGCTTCACGGTTTGGTTCGCTGCCTTTGAGCTGGATGCCTGTGGGTTCGTGGTCGACTTCTCCAGCCTCCGGCCTCTGGAGGAGCAGCTCAGACGGCAGTTCGATCACACCTTTCTGGTGAATGCCGATGATCCGTTGATGGATCAGTGGCAGAGCCTGCATGAACAGGGCGCGCTGGATCTGCGCGTGATGGACAACGTGGGCATGGAAGCCACTGCCCAGTTGGTCTGGGGCTGGGCCAACACCCTGTTGCAACAACGTGATGCAGGCCGCAGCTGTTGCTGGAAGGTGGAGGCCCGGGAAAACCGCGCCAATGGAGCCTGCTACGAGGCACTGCCTGAGTGGTTCGATCCTGCGAACCGCTAACCAGACCAGTGATCAGCGCAGCACCAGTTTCCGCTGCTCCTCACTGCCGCTTGCCGGCTGCACATCCACGTTCACGTCATCACCATCGCTGTAACGTCCGGCGAGGATCGCCTTGGCGATTGGCGTTTCCAGTTCACGCTGGATGGCACGCTTGAGCGGCCTGGCTCCATACACCGGGTCATAGCCGGCATCGGCAAGCCAGTCGGTGGCGTTGTCGCTGATGCTCAGACCGAGCTTGCGCTCGGTGAGACGTTTGCGCAGACGTTCCACCTGCAGACTCACGATCTGGCGCAGTTCGTCTTTGCGCAGGCTGTGGAAGATGATCTGATCGTCGAGTCGATTGAGGAATTCAGGTCTGAAGTGGCCGCGCAGGGCTTCATTCACCCGCCGTTCCATCTCAACGTGCTGCCCGTCATCGCCGCCGAGATCCAGGATCGACTGGCTGCCGATGTTGCT
>CAJXFG010000052.1 GCA_913052185.1 uncultured Synechococcus sp.
CTCCTGACCCCCTGCATGCCATGCAGGTGCTCTACCAGCTGAGCTATGGCCCCAAGACGGAACTCAGGCATGACGCCTTCGTGTCGTCGAGGCGAAGCTTACAACGTCAACGCCCCTGGCCAACACTCACTACATCTGTCGCCATACGGCGGCAAGCTTGCCTTGGACCTGCACTTGATCCGCAGGCAGCTCAATCGGGTCATAAGCAGGGTTGGCTGCTTCGAGGCGAACCGTGATTCCATCGCAGTGAAAATGCTTCAGCGTGGTTCCGCTGCCGGGAACCAGAGCGCTGACGATTGTGCCCTGACGCAGGCGTGCCGCATCGACCACGGGTTCCATCAGAACCACGTCTCCGTCAGCGATATGGGCATCCACCATGGAGTCGCCATTCACAGTGAGGGCAAACAGGCCTCGGGTTTCAAGAACAGGTGCCAGATCCAGTCGATCCTGAACATCGTCAAAGGTTTCAACCAGTCCGCCTGCGGCAACAGCTCCCAGCACTGGAATTCCCGAAGCCATGCCACCCAGGAGCTGCAGCGTGCGTGCCTGCCCCTCCTGCCAGGTGATCCATCCCTTCTGCTGGAGATGACGTAGGCGGCTCTGAACAGGGGCTGGTGAGCGCAGACCCATGGCCTGCATCATCTGTCGAATCGAAGGACTGTGGTGATTGCAGCCGATGTAGTCGGCGAGCCAGTCATAAAGCTCTTGCTGAGCAGTGGTTAGCGGCTCGGGGGATCCAGCAGACACCGGCAATTCATTTGTTCGTCAATACATGTGTACCGGTCATTTCCTGGGATGGCAAGGGCTTAGTTAGATGCAGCCAAGCTGCAGATCCAGCGAACCTTGGCCGCAGTGTCATCGCGGCCGACGTAATCAAGCCACTGACCCTCAGCGCTGCTGCGTTGCAGCCTCTGTTGATTGCAGAGCGCTCGCATCCGTAATTCGCGTACCTGCCAGATGTCTTGACCCTGACGCTGCATCAACAATGCAGCCTCGAACTCAACCCCGAGTGCTGTTCGCGAGGGATCACTGAGGTACTCCCCTGCCTTCAGGCTTGGGGAATCCATCGCCTCCATGAACATCCAGGGACGTGGCGAGAGTTTTCCCGCAGCCTGGAGTGAACGGCGAGTCTGCACCCAGTTTGGCGGTTCCGGCGATGGTGACCAGGTTTCCGCCACTGCCGCAGTGCTTCCCAGGGTGAAGGCCATCGCGACGGCGGCAACTCGAACCAGACTGCTCACGCTTGGCTGTCCTCCTCTGTGCGCTCGGATCGTTCCTTGATCAGTTTCGCCAGGATTTCCAACTTGGCATTTTCTGATTCCGAAGCCCGTGATGCCATCCAGGTACTGGCAACTTTCATTTGTGAGACCTGTTGCAGCAAGGACAGCGCTGTTTCCCTGAGGGTTTCGATGTCCTCGCAATCGCGAATCAGTCGCCCCCAACGCTCGGTTTCAAAGGACTGCTCAAGACCTTGCTGAAGTGGATCAATGCTCAAGATCCCGCCTCCCAGGTGAGCATCGGATCAGGATCACCACTGCAGATCGCGCGCGCGCGCAGATAAAAAGCGCTTTCCGTATCGCCCGCAGCTTCGAGGGAGTCGAGAACCTTTTGCCAGTTGTCCCGTTCCTGCTGGTCCATTGATGCCTGTTGAGGTGGGTTGACCCTAAAGGCCTTTCAAAAAAATCAGAGTTTGATCAGCCACTGTTTGCCACTCAGCATCAGTGGTGATGGCATGCCCACTGCCTTCCAGCCAATGCACCACCACATCTTCAGAGCCGCTGCGATGCCTGAGAAGCTCCACGCCGCGACGTGTGATCACCTTGTCGCGTGTACTGGCCATCACCATCAGTGGTTGATGGAGATCTCTGAGATGTCGACGTGTGGAGGCGATCAAATTCAGCACTCGCACACTGCAGCGACTGGGCCAGCGTGGATACTTCCAGACCCGCTCAGCCATTGCTGGATCAACAAAGTCATCAGCAGGGCGTGGCACTGAAGGCAAAATCAGAGACAACAGTGGGGCAATCAGCGCGCGTGGGTCACCACTGACGATGGGGGGTGAATACGCAATCACGGCTTCGACTGCCGGATGCCGCATTCCCGCCTGGATGGCGAGGATCGAGCCCAGGGACAACCCCGCCACGACCACCCTCTGACCGTTATTCAGAAGCCTTTGAACCACAGCATCGATTTGCTCCAGCCACTGCCTGGGTTGCACAGGCATCAGATCCTCAAGGCAGGTTCCATGGCCGGCGAGCAGGGGGGCTTCGACAGCAAAGCCTTGGGCATGGAGCGCTTTTGCCAGCAGTGACAGCTCAGCTGGAGAACCGGTGTAGCCATGCAAAAGCAGCACGGTGATTGGTCCCCCCGGCATAGAGAAGGGATCCGGAGAAGCTGCCATGAACTCAGCGGCACCCATGCGTTGCGCAGATTCTGATCGAGTCACAAGACTGAATCACTGAACCACGAGAGCGTGTGTCTGCCGTGATCAAGAACATCCATCCCAGATCACACCAGTTTCCTCACCCCCTTTGCATGAGCAGACGCGATGACAGCTGTTGATCCCCTTGCTAGGTCGAGCTCAGAGTCATCGTTGATGCATGGGTTCCAAGCAACGACTCAGTGCTGTCGTGTTGATGCTGTTAGTTCTCGGCACCATGGGATGTGGGCAGGAAGCCGCTGAAAACCAAGCTGTCAAGCCAGACAGTGCAGCCACTGAAGACAAGCAGGCATCGCAGCCAGTGAAAGGCCAGGCCGCCTGGTATGGGCCTGGGTATTACGGAAGCAAAACCACGAGTGGCGAGATTCTCAAGAAGGGAACAATGACGGCAGCCCACAGCAGCCTGCCGATGGGAACCAAAGTGAAAGTCACGCGCCTCGACAACAACAAAAGCATCACGGTGGTGATCAACGATCGCAAGCCGTTCAAGCAAGGCACAGTGATCGATCTCGCTCATGGCTCTGCGACAGCCCTCAACGTTCACGAGGACGGCAAAGCAACCGTGGAAATCCAAGTGATTGATGAGTGAGCTGTCGTCTGGTCAGCTGTTCATCTCGTGAATCGCTCTGCGTCCAGTTCAGATGGTTTCGGTTAGGGAGGATCGGTCGGTAGATCACGGATGACCGATTGGTCTGTCTTGAACTCTGCGCTTTGATGTTGAGTTCGTTGAACGGAAAAAACAGTCAACAGGCGTGCCCAAGCAATGGAAATCGGTGTAATCACTGCCTTGGCCTAGAGAACTGACATAGATGTTTCTAACCAGTGAACACCCAATGTGGCTTCCACTACATTTGGTCATTCAGGCGATGCAATGAAGTCTTGGAGTGGAGAGAGCCTGATCTCATCAAAATGTGAGTTCGATGACTCCATGCTTTGACCCTTTCATTGCAAAGCGGCTCGAGCAGACCAGTCGAACACCTGCGATATGCTGCATAGGACTGATGAGTCGTGAGTATGCAGTTTGGTCTGAATTACCTGCTGCGGTTCAGCAAGATCCAGAAGGATGAGAAAATCGGTGATCTTGAAGCCATCGGTTTTCAGGTTCGAGGCAATGGCTCTCAAATGGGTCATCTGATGATTAATTGTAAATGCCATAGGTATAATCGTCAGTTCCAGATCTCAGCGAGTGAGCTCAACTGGAAGATCAAAAAATTTCAAAAAGGCTGGTTGAATTCTCTCGATTACGCAAGCGTCTCAAGAAATCAGGTCACAAAATAATCTCCAGGATTCTCAAAGACGGAGAGGGGGTCTGGCGTCGAGATGGTTGATGCAGAGGGCTTACCAGACAGCTTCGCAGTGCGTCCATCCGATGTGCTGAAGCTCTTTATAGAGAGAAATAGCGTCTTCGTAGCGCATGTTTCTGCGCGACTTCAACAAGGCCGGTTGATCGTCAGACGTCTTCCTGCCGTGATCAACGAGAACTCGAAAATCCTGCTTGCCGCTGTGTGGCTCTCTGTGAAAACGCACAGCCCAAAATTTTTGTGGATCCTTAAGCCAACCGTCCGTCATCAGTGGATTGATCTGCGGAAACAATGTCTAATGAGTGCCAAGCGAGTTCGCTTGAAGTTGTAACCACAACAGTGGCTCTTCCTTGTTGACTGGGAGAGATTGGAGAAACACCATATCTGGTGAAAAAGAGTCTTTGAACGCCAATTTTGCTATCACTAGTGCCCCGTCTTCGTCTGCTGAGAGCGAGGTGCCATCGCACAGCAACCCCTTGAACCTGCCCGATCAGGACCACTCGATGAGGCTTGGATGAACTCGCGAGGTCAGCCCGCCGGCGGCAGGGGGCCTCTTCGCGTATCCAGAGAGACGTCATTCGACTCAACATGGCCATCGAGCGGCATGAGCTCGGCCTTCTGCTGACTGACTTCGTGCCGCAGCGTGATCAGGTGATCCATCAGAACAGGTCCTCGGAACCACAGACAGTGCTTTAGGCCCTCGGCCAACTCCTCCCTGGGATTACTGGACATCTGCCTTCCTCCAACGAGGCGATGGTGCCTTGTCACATTTTATACATGCGCCGAAGCGTTTCTCGAGCTGTTTTCGCGCTCCCGCCTGGTTGGATCAGCCCGACGAGACCCCCATGGCTGACCGGAGCACCGGTGAGGGCTGAGTAGAAACCCCTGTTTTGAGAGGGGTTTGAGGCATTCACCAGACCTTCACCAGAAGCTCTCAACGTTTGCACCAGGGCTGTGCAGTGGGGTTCACCAGAACGGCTGTGACCTTGAAGGAGTCAAGGGGCACCACCCCCCAACCATTCACCCCAACAAGTCATGTCTGTGAAGTCTCTCTTTATCTACGCTCTCTCCCTCACTCTGGGGATTGGTGCTGTCACGCATGCCAAGTCGCAATTGATCGAGCATGCACCTGTGGATACCGTCGACAACAAGGAATTGGCCTATGTCACTCCCCGCTACGTCTATGACTTTCATCGGTCTAGGCGTCATCGCATGAGACCTCATTTCAGCTACGCCCCGGGTCACTGGTCCCATTGGACAGCCTGATGCCATTGCTCCGGGTTGACCTCATCACCCCAGTTCCAGTTCACAGGTGCAGTCCCCCAGGAGGGTGAGTAGCTGGCTTGATGAACCCCCCTTTGGGGTGATGTGGCTTCAGCTTGTTTCAGAGATGCTGATTTCATCTGGGCTCACGACAACTCTCGACAGGCCAATCCAAGTCTTGTCTTCGAGCGCTCTTTGCTTTGAAAACCATGTTTGCCAACACCTCCAACTCACGTGCAAAGCGATCGAACACTGATCACTTCGTGGCAGTATTTGATGCCATTGATCATTATTTTGATTGCATCTCAGTGTGTGATAGAGATGATCAGAACTGTGTTTCCAGTTGTCTGATAAGCCATATGAATTTCAGTGATATTCAGTTGCTTCAATAGCTAAGTGATTCCAGGCTTTGTGCTTGAGGTACAGGGTAAAGCATTTTCGATACCGTCTTTTTACAGCCTCTGTTGTTGCTTTTGCTGAGGTACAGTCGCCATGACTGTCCAGCCACGAAGCAACTCATCAATTGGTTTGGAACACCTTGTCCAACAATCCGCGCACCCAGAGATTGGGAGATTGTCAATAGGATCTGAAGGCCGAGTGCTTGAAGGCTATGGCTGCTGGTGTACCACCTCTGATCCTCCCAAGCGCTGTCCTCCAAGTGCTAGCTCATACATTTCCGCATGGATATTTGATGATTCCTGCGTAAACCAGTCAATATATTGAGGTGTTTGAGCTGTCTTGAGGCCCAGGTCTAAAAACTGATATTCCAGAGTGATGAAGTCGGGTCCAAGTCGATAGCCCAAGTCAATAAGAACTCTCCCCTTGGCTGCTGGAAGCTCGATCGTTGCTTCTGTTTGGTTGATTGATGCTTCGATCATTTTGGAGGAGGTGGAGCCGTCTCCAGAAACATCTCTGATCCTGATTAAAAGTCTTGAGCCAAAGTCCCGAGCAATCATTGCTTTGCTTGCGTCTCTTAACTTCCACTTGCAAATCAGTGTTCCCTGGGCGTGGGAAACGGAAAGGAAGGAGGCGTCGGCTGTTTCAAGACTTTTTTGGGGAGATTGTTTTGCAATGAGACCCAGCTTGGAAAGTAGCCATTTCATATTTCCAATCTTTAATTATTGAAGGTGATAATAAAGGGTTGATTCAGATTGAGTCTCTAAAGCTCATCATACTTAATGTGGGTATCGACGGATACCGATTGCTGCCTCGGCTCGGGGTTCCATTGAATGCCGCTGGGTGGATGCTTGATGGTATTGCCGATCGAATCAGCATTGATCTGAAGTCCATAAACTCGCTGGTCGCTTGCTCTCGATGGACTGTGTTTGGCGGTAATTGATAAATTGATTGATCGATTTCTTGCGGAAATGTTGAATATTGAAGATCAATCTGTGATCTGATGATCAATTATTGATCGACGTGCGCTGATCGTTTGAGCTTCTTCAGCAGGAGATCGACAAGGACTCACGGTTGTCTGTTCACTCTGCGTAGAGGGTCAATCCCGCCTTTCCTCAGAGGGAACAGCAAGGCCAGGCTCCCGAGGCCAAGGGCGTCGTCTGACAGGTATGAGTGGTTTTGCAACGCAGCCAGGTATTGCCCTGGATTGGTCAGATTGGCATTGGCCTGAGTCTGAAAGTTGGTCAGAACTGGTTGAGACGAAGAGTTTGAATGGCACCAACCCAGACCAATCATCAGCACCCATCAGAGGTCACAAACCTGTTTTGTCCGAAGGATTGACCAGTGCTCGGTTGATTAGCTCGTGACCCTGCTGCTTGTGCCGACTAAGCACAAGCAGCAGGGTGGCCTGGATGTCGCATTCAGACGCCACCAGGGTCTGATCCAGTCGGCGATGACTGTGTGGTCGATGCACTGTCTGTGTTGTTGGGCAGGCGCAGACCAGTGCTGTCCTGAAGTTGACGCAGCAGGGTGGCGATCGAGAGGTTCATCTGCCCATTGCGTTCGCCGATCAGCGACACTTCCTCCACCTCGATGGGTTGCACGGTGTCGCTGAGCATGGTCAGCAATGGCTCCAGCTTCTGCAGCAGAAACAGGCGTTTGGCATCAGATCCCGATCGCTTGAGGGAGGTGACCAGTTCCTGCAGGCCTTCGGCCTGGGATCGACCCTGCTCAACGATGGATGCGGCCGCACCTTTTGCATCCGCCATCATCGTTTCACATTCAGACTCGGCTGGTGCAATCACGTCGGCTTCAAGCTGCTGCGTCACTTGCTTGATCCGTTCCTCCTGAACAGGCAGTTCAGCTTCGGCGCGAGCCAGTTCGGCTCCAACCTGGGCTTCCACTTCGGCTACCACGGCATCACGGCGCGTGAGTGCATCCTTGATGCGCTTCTGAGCATTGGCCGTGGCCACGGCCAGCTCTTTGTCCAACCGGCGCAGTGAGGTGATGCGTGCATTTTCAGCTTGCTTCACCGCTGACTGAGACGTGGCTTCCGCTTCGGCGATGCGGGAGTCCCGCTTCAGCTCCACCAGCTGTTTGCGGCCGATTGAATCCAGATAACGGACATCATCGGAGATGTTCTGGATCTGGAGCGTGTCGAGTACAAGCCCGAGCTTCTGAAGATCGTCCTCCGCTTCCTCCAGCAATGTTCTTGCAAACGTGATCTTGTCTTCGTTCAGCTGTTCTGGTGTCAGGCTTGCCATGACTCCACGCAGATTCCCCTCCAGTGTTTCCTTGGCAATGTGGCGAATCTCGTCCTGGCTTTTGCCGATCAGGCGTTCAATCGCGTTATGGATTCCCGGCTCATCACCGGAGATTTTGATGTTGGCGACTCCGGCAACATTCAGTGGGATCCCTCCTTTGGAGTAGGCGTTTTCCACTCGCAACTCGATGATCATGTTGCTGAGGTCGAGGCGCATCACTTCCTCCAGAACGGGAATGCGCAGAGCGCTGCCGCCCCGCACCGTGCGATAGCCAACCTTGCGCCCATCGCCTGTTGTTCTGCCCAAACCAGCGAAGATCAGAACTTCGCTGGGCTGACAGATGTAATAGAGCTGACGCAGAAGCACGACAAAGGCCCAGAGGCCTGCTGCTCCAGTGAGACCAACGGCAAAAAACATCACTGCGCTCCGGTAGACGACAAGGTGCCGATCAGATCAACGCCAAGGATGTCCTTGACCTGCTCGAAGAACTGACGCACCACTTTGTGGTTCAGGGCCACCAGGCTGGCCAGGCTCGACGCGTCATCACCATCAAGCGCGGTGATGTGTTTGAGCTGCAGCTGCGCTGGAAGTCGGGTGGCCTGTTGCAGCACCATCTCGATCTGTTGCAACAGAAAGACCAGCTCAGCAGTGCTGCCGGCGTCTTCCCAGACCTGAGTGAGCATGTCATTCACAAGGGCACTGGCTTTGACGTCTTCTGCGGTGGCTGCCGCCTGACCTCGAGCCCGCAGCTCCTGCGCTTTCTGCTGTGCCTTGGATGGAAGCACCGCTTCTGCCTTCAGGCGCAGACGCTCCAGCTCGGCGCGTACTTTCTGCAGTTGTTGTTCAGCACGCGCGCGGGCCTCCAGTTCAGCGGCTTCTGTCCGCTCCTCTTCAGAGCGGGCCTGCTTCTCCATCTGGGCGACCTTGGTCCGAACCTCGTTGTCCTTTTCAAGCACAACGGTGTCGGCTTCAGTGCGCACAACCTCAGCCACTTCCTCCATTTCGGCCTCAATGCGTTCGGCCTGGCCGATGGCCTCAGCCTCTGCGATTTCGGCGTCGCGCACGATCTGGGCAACGCGCCTTCGGCTGATCGAATTGAGGTAGTCGACATCGTCGTAGACACTCTGAATTTTGAGAGTGTCGAGCTGGAGGCCCAGTCTTCGCAGATCCTCGCCGACTTCGTCGGCGATCTGCTCAGCAAAACGCAGGCGGTCTTCATTGACCTGCTCGGGCGTCAGCTGGGCCAGCACGCTACGGAGGTTGCCCTCCAGATTTTCCTTGGCAACCTGCACGATCTCCTTGGTATCGCGACCGAGGAAACGCTCGATTGCGTTGTTGCGGATCTCTGGATCGGTGCTGACCTTCACATTGGCGATCGCCTGAATGTTGAGAGGTGTGCCCCCCTTGGAATAGGCGTTGTTCACCTCCACCAGCACCGGCAGCAATGTCACGTCCATTCGCCGAGCTGTCTCAAGAATCGGCTTCACAAACGTGCAACCGCCATTGGCGACCACGCGATAGCCCTTCACCCCCTGATTTCCCTGGTTGGATTTGGACCCGGTCACCACCAGCATTTCATTGGGCCTGCAGATGCGGATCATCCAGCGGCTGATCAGGGTGAGAGCCACGATCACCACAAAGACTGTGGAACCGATGGACACCACCGCGGCAGCAGGATCACTGTTGGACTGCCGTTGGGCCAGAACCGGCGTCGGTTCGGTTGCCAGGCTGTTGGGCATGCCTGGTTCTGCGACTGTCCTTCCCTAGCCAGGCTTCAATCAGCTGGCCATGTCCAGGGAATCGACAATCAAGGTGTTGCCCTCGGATCGCAGGATCACCACTTTCTGACCTCGATCAAAGTGACCACTGGCACTGCGCGCTGCCCGTCGTACCAGGCTTCCCCGTACAAACGTCTCCACAAAGCCACGCTGATCCTCACCCAACGGCAGGGTCACCGTCGCTTCGAGTCCGATCAGATCACTGGCGAGCACCACCGTGTTGGCGTCACGTCGCGCCAGGAAACGCAATGCAAACGACGCACACCAGCCCAGGCCGATGCCAAGCAACAGTGCGATGGGAAGGTTGAAACGAGTGTCTGTTGTTCCTTCAAACAGCTGCAGAAGCAGGCCGCAGAGTCCGAACCCCGCCAGTGAAAAAGACCAGAACGAGGTGCTGAACAGAACAGCAGGATGTCCCCCTTCAGCAATTCCGCTTGCGCCATCCACATCTGGGATGCCGTCTCCATCGCCAGCGATTGAGAGCGTGATTAACACTCCGCCTGCGAGCAGACAAACGAGATAGGTCCAGGTCATCGCCATCGTCTGAGGGATTCTCATCATGAGCGTGACAGTTGTTGGCCAACAGCACGTTGTCGCTCAAGTCATTGATTTGTTGCTGCTTTGGCGGATCGAAAGACGATGCCTCACTCTTCAACCACCGCTTCGAGGATTTTTGGCCATCAAAAAGCCCCGCGAAGTGCGGGGCTTTTTTGGCTGTTGCTGGAAGGGA
>CAJXFG010000053.1 GCA_913052185.1 uncultured Synechococcus sp.
GGGACAACTTCATGTCGCCCGCCGAAGCCGTGGAGTACGGACTGATCGATCGCGTGGTGGACAGTTTCGGAGACGGAGAAATCGTTACGAGGGGCTGACATCAGCCGCATCTGTCGCGATCCTCAGTATTCGGGTCGACATCTCCTCGCCCCGGCTCTGTGTTCCGACTGACCTGCGAAGCGCCCGATGGCCAAGTTCGATGCCCATCTGAAGTGCTCCTTCTGCGGAAAGTCCCAGGAGCAAGTGCGCAAGCTGATCGCCGGGCCGGGTGTCTACATCTGTGATGAGTGCATCGATCTCTGCAATGAGATCCTTGACGAGGAATTAATCGACGCCCAGGGCGGCGCCCGTCAGGGCAGCGAGCCGACTCGCAAGAACGGCTCCAACCAGACGCGCAAAACCAGCAAACCTGCACCGACCCTGGCGTCCATTCCCAAACCCCAGGAGATCAAGGGATTCCTCGACCAGCAGGTTGTGGGTCAGGACGCTGCCAAGAAAGTGATGTCGGTGGCGGTTTACAACCACTACAAGCGTCTGGCCTGGCAGGGCGACGGCAAGGGAGAGACCGAGCAGACCGCCACCCGGTTGCATAAATCCAACATCCTTCTCATCGGGCCCACGGGCTGTGGCAAGACGCTGCTGGCCCAGACACTTGCGGAGATGCTGGATGTGCCCTTCGCCGTCGCCGACGCCACCACCCTCACGGAGGCGGGTTATGTGGGTGAGGACGTGGAGAACATCCTGCTGAGGCTCCTGCAGAAGGCCGACATGGATGTGGATCTCGCCCAACGCGGAATCATCTACATCGACGAGATCGACAAGATCGCCCGCAAGAGCGAAAACCCTTCGATCACCAGGGATGTTTCCGGTGAAGGTGTACAGCAGGCATTGCTCAAGATGCTGGAGGGCACCGTGGCCAACGTTCCTCCCCAGGGTGGCCGCAAGCATCCCTATCAAGACTGCATCCAGATCGACACCAGCCAGATCCTGTTCATCTGCGGGGGTGCGTTTGTGGGATTGGACGATGTGGTGCAGAAGCGCATGGGTCGTAACGCCATTGGCTTCGTGCCCAGCGACAGCCGCGGCCGCGGCAAAGCCACTCGCGATCTACAGGCGTCACAGGTGCTGCGTCACCTCGAACCGGATGACCTGGTGAAGTACGGACTGATTCCCGAATTCATCGGCCGCATGCCAGTGAGCGCCGTCCTGGATCCACTGGACGAACATGCTCTTGAATCCATCCTCACCGAACCACGGGATGCCCTGGTCAAGCAGTTCCGCACGCTGCTGAGCATGGATAACGTCAAACTCGACTTCGAAGCAGGAGCGATCGAAGCGATCGCTCAGGAAGCCCATCGGCGCAAGACCGGTGCGCGAGCTTTGCGCGGGATTGTGGAGGAGCTGATGCTCGATCTGATGTACGAGCTTCCCTCACAGAAAAACGTGCCGGACTTCACGATCACCCGCGCCATGGTCGAGGAACACACGGGCGGCAAGGTGCTGTCCCTGCCAGGGAAGGATCGCCAGCAGGAATCCGCCTGAGCAGGACGACCAGCAGAAATCCGTTGATTGGTGAGCCTGAAAGCCATTGATCAGCTTTGGCTGATTCGCAGCTGACAAGCCACAGCGGATTGCAGACGGCAATCGTGGTTCGGAAGCCCCCCAATGCCTGACGCGGATCTCCGCGACAGACTCAAGCAAGCCCTTGATCGAGGCCATGGCCACCGCCGACCATCTGAGGGTTCCCCGTCAGCACGGTCTGTTTCTGCATCACGGCATTGATCTGGGGGATGGCACGGTCGCCCATTACCTGGAGGGCCGGGAAATTCTGCGCAGCTCCCTGGAGGAGTTCAGCCGCGGTCAGGACGTGAGCTTGGTGAGTCATGAACAGGCTTCACCTGCAGGTGTGACCCTGAGAAGAGCCATGCGTCGGATTGGGGAACAGAACTACAACCTGCTGTTCAACAACTGCGAGCACTTCGCCAACTGGTGCAAAACAGGCCGGCATCGGAGCGGTCAGGTGGAGGACTGGCTCCACACAGGCAGCCTCGGTGCTCTGGCCTTCGGCCAACTGATGCCTGCAGCGCTGCTCACGGGCCTGGGAATGCTGCTTCGCAAGGGGGTGATCGATGAACAGTCACGCCAACGTGCCAGGCGAGCTCTGGAACAACTGCAGAAGCTGCGCGTCAGGCTGATGAAGAAACTCGACAGCACCCTCGAACAGGCGGAAACCTGGATGCAAGGGATGCCGGGACAGGGCGCTGATGAACGCGTCAATCGACGCAGTCGCCAGCTGTTGCTCGCCGGCCAGAGCATTGCCGATGAACTGGCAGCCGTTGAAGACATGGAAGACAAGCTCCATTCCCTTCTGGAAGAAACCTCTCAAGAAGACAACACAGTCTCCGAACCAGAACCTCGGTAGCCTCAGCATCCTGCCGGCAGTGCATGAGCCAGCCGTACCAGCCACTGCATCACAAGTACCGGCCCCAACGGCTTGATCAGCTGGTGGGTCAGGAAGCGATTGCGGCCACCCTCGGCCATGCCCTGCGAACCGGACGCATTGCACCGGCCTATCTGTTCAGCGGACCTCGCGGAACAGGCAAGACCTCCAGCGCCCGCATCCTTGCCCGTTCGCTGAACTGCCTCAGCAACGACGGGCCGACGCCGGAACCCTGCGGCACCTGCGAACTTTGCAACTCAATCGCCGCAGGGACAGCACTGGATGTGATCGAGATCGATGCCGCATCGAACACCGGCGTCGACAACATCCGCGACCTGATTGAACGTTCAAGATTTGCCCCGGTGCAGGCGCGCTGGAAGGTTTACGTGGTGGACGAGTGCCACATGCTCTCCACAGCCGCATTCAATGCCTTGCTCAAGACCCTGGAGGAACCGCCTCCACAGGTGGTGTTCGTGCTGGCCACAACCGACCCACAGCGGGTGCTGCCCACCATCCTCAGCCGCTGCCAGCGATTTGACTTCCGTCGCATCCCGCTCGATGCGCTGGAGCAGCACCTTCAGTGGATCGCTTCGGAGGAATCGATTCCGATCCAACCGGAAGCGCTGCATGTGGTGGCCCAACGAGCCCAGGGCGGCCTGCGTGATGCAGAAAGCCTGCTGGACCAACTCAGCCTGCTGCCGGGACCGATCGAAGCCGATGCGGTGTGGGATCTGCTGGGAGCTGTCCCTGAACAGGAGTTGCTGGAGCTGGTGAAAGCCATGAGCACCAGCGAACCGGTGACATTGCTGGAAGCCAGCCGGCAACTGCTTGACCGCGGCCGTGATGCCGGATCGGTGCTGCAGGGAATGGCAGGCATCCTGCGGGATCTGGTGCTCATGGCCGCCGCGCCGGACCGACCTGAACTCACCGGGGTATCCCCACAGTTCCGCGATCAACTGCCGGCCCTCGCCAAATCCATCGGCCGTGCCCGACTGCTGCAGTGGCAGGCCCAGCTGCGAGGTGCTGAGCAGCAGCTGCGTCAGAGCGTGCAACCTCGACTCTGGCTGGAAGTGCTGCTGCTGGGCCTGCTGGCAGAGCCCGCCACAGCGACGGTCAAGGCAGCCCCAGCACCAGCGCCTGCCAAGGCGAGCGCAGCACCTCCGGTCTCCTCAACGGCTGTGCCAGCGCCAGCTGCTGCACCAACCCCAGCTCTCATGTCAGCCGCCTCGGCGCCTGTGAGCCTTCCTGACACCTCCGCCGCCCAGGCACCTTCTGCACCGGCAGCCCCTGCACCAACAGCCTCAGCAACCGATCCCCAGCCGCAGGACACTGCGACAACGCCTGCCCAAACAGAAGATCTGGGAGAACTCTGGCAACAAATCCTGGCCAGTCTGGAGCTTCCATCCACGCGCATGCTGCTGTCACAGCAGGCCCGGCTGGTTCGCATCGACAACCACCGCGCCGTGGTGCAGGTGTCCGGGAACTGGATGGGCATGGTGCAGAGCCGCGCAGCGCTGCTGGAGAAGGCGATTGCCAGAGCCATGGGCGGTAACCGTCAGCTGGTGCTCGAAAACCACGGAGGCGCCGCTCCGATGGCGGCAATGCCAGACCTGCCCGCACCATCACCGCCGCCAACCGCTGGATCAGCTGCGAACAGTGGCGCTCAGCTGCCTCCGCGCCCTCCGGCAGTCAACGTGCCTCCAGGAGAAACACCATCTGCGGCTCCCGCATCAGCAACGGCTGCACCCCAAGTGCCGGCAACGGCAGCTCCATCGATCGCCAGCGACCCGGCATCAGCAGCTCAGGCAGATCCAGCGACCACGCCAACCCAACCAACGAGCGCTCCGCCACTGCGGACTGAGCCATCAGCCATGGACGAAAAGGTGAAACGCTTCGCTGATTTTTTCAACGGTCAGGTCCTGGACGTCGATCTCAACAGCTAGATGCCCGGCTCTGACGCCTGAAGCGTTTCATCCTGACCGCTGTGAGTGGTCTTGGCCCAGACCAGGCGTTTAGGCAGAAAGGCCATGCGCAGGGTGACCCAGGGGATGACGAGGAACCAGTGACTCAGATAGGCAATGCCAAGCAGAAGATTGACCAGACCAGGAGAAGGCAGATCAGGCCCTTCGCTGGGGCGTCGGCAGCCACGCCAGTAGGCAACACCTGAGACGCTGAAGGCCACGATCGAAAGGGGCCAGAAAGCCGGTGTGGTGCGGCTGATCACGCTGGTGAAAAGGTCCGCCCAGGACACCACTGGGAGGGCGTACTGCAACAGGAAGAAGCAGGCCAAGTCGCCTCGCTGAGCACGGGTCAGACGCGAAGAAATCAGGCCCGGCCAGTAGTCGAGAAAGCGTTGCAGACCTCCTTCGGCCCAGCGCTGACGCTGCTTCCAGAGCGACTGAAGCGACTCAACGGCCTCCTCCTGAACGGGTGGATCCCAGAGAATGCCGATCCGAGCTCCCTGAAGAATCAAGCGAAAACTCAGATCCAGATCGTCGGTGACGGTGTCTTCATTGAACCCACCACAGGCCTCCAGAAGATCCCGGCGCAACAGCTCACCGTTGCCGCGCAGCTCAGCTACACCGCCGCCGGCCAGGCGGCCAGTCTGAAGCTGGGCATCAAAGGCCATTTCCATGGCCTGAACCCTGGTCAACCAATTGCAGCTGGCGTTGGTGACTGCTTTGCGCATCTGCACCGCTGACCAACCACCACTGGTCGCGTAGGGCATCAACCGCTCCAGCTGATCAGCGCACAACTGGGCATCCGCATCAAGAATCAGCAGCCATTCACCCTGGGTCTGAGCCAGAGCCGCATTGAGTGCACCGGACTTTCCGCCACCGGCATTGCGAGGCCGCCGGATCACCCGTAACGAGGGAAAGCGGATCTGCAGCTCTGCAAGGCGTTCGGGAGTGCGGTCCTCGCTGCCGTCATCCACCACACAAAGCGTGAGACGACCATCGGGATAGCGCAGCGCACTGAGCCGTTCGACAAGACGTGTGACGACTGCTTCCTCATCGCGCGCGGCCACAACCACATCCAGTGTGGGAAACAGCTCAGCCGCCATCGCTGAGGAGTCGTCGGTCTCGCTGTCGCTGTTCTCTGTTTCCTGTTGATCCAGACCACGCAGGAGCGTGCGCAGGGCATAGCCCCCGAGCAGCATCGCCAGCGTGACAGCAGGGATCAGGCTCCTGGAGGGATCGAGCCAGTGCGGTGCTGCACCGGCCCAGCCACAGGCCGCCAGGAAGAAAACCGTCTTGCCGCGTCGGTGGTCTCCAGTCCCTGCGGCCACAGCCCTCCCAGCACGTCGAAACATGGCGACTTTAAGGGGCTTCAGCTGGAGCGGTCCCCGCTGGAGCTGTGAATGGCCCCAGCTGGGTTCCGGGGTAGTAGTGCTGAAGAATCCGCTGAGCACTCCAACCGCGATCAGCCAGATCGATGGCACCAGCCTGGGACAGGCCAACTCCATGGCCAAATCCTGCACCTCGGAAGCTCCAGGCCCCTGGCCCTTGTCGATCAACAACAAACAGAGTGCTGGGCAAACGGCGAAGGGTGCGGCGGATTGCATCCAGCCTCAACACGACAGGCGCTGCTCCACGGTCACGGTCAATCTCAAGAGCCAGAACCCGTCCACTGGGGCCGCGCTGCTGCACACTCATCGATGTTGGAAGGGCATTGCCATGTCCGGCGCTTGCAAGTGCCTGAGCCAGCTGTCCTGCGGTGTAAACACGACTCCAACGGAAGCGGGGATGACCTGCTCCATAGGCACCATTGCCGCCGTTCAGCAGAGATGTCACATCCTGGTCACTGCTCAGAGGCACGGAGATCGACTGCCCCCAGGCGTCGACACCATCCGCCTGCACCCTCACATAAGGCAGTGGCTCCATCGCCCAGGCTTCCTGAGCCAGTGCACTGATGCCGCCATTGGTGGCGTGATAGACGGCATGAATCGGCTGGCCGTCCCACAACAACACTTTGCCGGCAGTGGCACGGATGGCCTGTCGCACCGATTGACTGGCCAGCCGTGGATCGCTGTACACCTGACACTGGGTGTCACTGCAGAGGTGATAACCATCCAAGGCAAAACGATGACTGTTGGCCAAAGCCCAGGTGCGGGCCAGCACCGCCTGGGCCTGCAAAGCCGCCGCTGGTGATCCCGCTCCGATCTCATGGGGCACCACACCTTCCAGATAGCGCTCCATCGGCAGCTGCTCCAGCAGCGTCCAGCTGCCATAAGCATCCGGCTGAAGACGGAACGGTCCTTGCAGAACACCACCGTTCCAACGCAGACCATTGGGAGCCTCCACCTGCAGGGGCCCCTGCAGGGTGCGACCACCCGTTGGGCCCTCGAGCACAGGCATCACAACGCTGCTGATGCGCTCACTGACATCCCGCAAGGCCACACCGGGCAGATCGGGCGCATCGGCCTGAGCCCACACCTCCCATTCAGCCGGGTGGGCCACGTCAGCCTTGACACCTGTTGCCCGCCAGCGCTGAGCGATCCGATCAGCTGATTCAAAACTCGCGAAGGGGCCGGCAACACGACGGGCCACCTCAAGACTCTCCTGAAGAGGCACCCGTCGCCAGCTGAAACGCAACCTGCCAGCCGCAATCAAGGGCTTACCGGCCCTGTCCTTCAATTGCAGAGGAGCAGCTCCTGCGCTGATCAACGTCAACTGAGGCGCCGATCGATCAACCAGAGTTCCGGCACCGAGGTGATCGTCGAGTGACACCCAGAGAGCGGAATTCTTGGCCGGTGGCGGCAGCGGCACACCGCGATGGGTGGGCGCCACAACAGCCTCGGACTGAGGCAAAGGCGGCTTGAAGGCCTGGGCCTGGCAGCCCATGGCTGCCCAGGCTGGAAGCCAGATCCAGGGGAGAACCCTGAACACTGCAACGGAAGTGCAACGGGGCATCGCAACAGACTGAACAGCTGGTCTGAGCATGAACCTTGAGAAAGGGTTTGGCTGAAGGGAGGGTGAGGTTCTATGTTTGTCGTTTGTGCCACGCGCCGCCAGAGAAATGCCCAAGCTCAAGACCCGCAAAGCAGCCGCCAAGCGGTTCAAAGCAACCGGCACTGGCAAGTTCATGCGTCGTCGCGCGTTTCACAATCACCTCCTGGATCACAAAAGCCCGAAATTGAAGCGGCACCTGAAAACCAAGGCCGTTGTCGATCGCACCGACGAGGAGCGTGTGGCCCTGATGATGCCTTACGCCTGAGCGGCGGCCTGCTGTCTAAGCAGTCACTGATCTGATCACATCTTCATTACCTCCCTTTTTCAACACCCATGGCACGCGTCAAAAGAGGCAACGTCGCCCGTAAGCGCCGCAACAAAATTCTCCGCCTTGCTCGCGGTTTCCAAGGCAGCAACGGAACCCTCTTCCGCACCGCCAACCAGCGGGTGATGAAAGCTCTGTGCAACGCCTACCGCGACCGTCGCCGCCGCAAGCGCGATTTCCGCCGTCTCTGGATTGCCAGAATCAACGCAGCGGCTCGCCTGAACGGCGTGAGCTACAGCCGACTGATCGGTGGTCTCAAAAAAGCCGATGTGCGCCTGAATCGCAAAATGCTGGCCCAGATGGCAGTGGTTGACCCCACAAGCTTTGCCAGCGTTGTGAATGCCACCCAGGGTTGAATAGCGTCCCAGCACGGGACCTCATCCACCCTTCATGAATTCCTTCCTGCCGCAGACTTATCTGCTTGGCCTGATCGGCTTGTTGGCAATCGCTGCTGTCGTGGCAGGTCGTCAGCTCTTGCGCGTTCGACGTGATGAGTTGGAGCTCATCCGTCTCGAGCAATCCGAAGCCGGATCCTCCAAGGATGCTGGTGATCTCTATGAGCTTGCCTGCGTTCAACTGCGCAAACGCTTGTATCCCCAAGCCACAGCAACCTTGCGGCAGGCCGTCAAACGCCTGAACAAGGAGCCTGAGGAAGCACGTGCCCTGATCCAGAACGCGCTGGGTTTTTCACTGGCGGCTCAGAAGGATTTCTCAGGCGCGGTGCGACATTACAAATTCGCTCTTCAGGCCAAGGGTGACTATCCAGTGGCCCTGAACAATCTCGCCTTTGCCCAGGAGAGGTTGCTCAACATGGAGGAGGCCGCCGATCTGTACCGCAAATCGCTGGAACTTGAGCCGTCCAACAAAACAGCCAAAAGCCGATTGAAGCGTCTGGAACGGACTTCAGGCAGTCGCAAGACCAGCACACTCATCCAGTCGCAGAAGACCTCACCACAGAGCTCGGACGGCAGGGGCTTCTGAACCAGGGCAGCTTGGAGCAAGGCTGAGGCTGCCACCGCGGTTGGTCAGTCGTGGAGCCTCCCAGCTGGACAGATCCATGCCCTGAAGACCGAGATAACTGCCGCCTGACTCGAGCGCGTCCGGGAGCTGATTGGCAAGCGGCAGGAGATCAACCTGATCAGAGGAGGCGTTGAGATTGCCCTGGACCGGTGTACTGATGTCACCGATCTGCATGGTTCCGCGCAGATCGACCATCTGTCCGATGGGTTGAACGCTTGCCAGTGTGAGTTTCACATCAATGCTGTCGCCACTGGTGAACGACAGGTAACTGCCACACCACTCACGCGGCATTGACATTGCGATATTGGCTGCCCTGGCGATCGGATCAAAACGCTCAACCAAACCTTCCAGCTGAAATGGCTCCTGCAAGGCGGAAGCGTCCAGAGGCAGGGACGGTTCGAACATCGCCGGAATCTCGATCGGCGCGTTCATGTCCATAGTGATGGGAGTGACGAGAACGAATGTTGGCCGCAGGGTAGGTCCCTCAACCGTGGCCTGTTCGACTTCCGATCCGGTTCCCCACCAGTCCGCTGCTCCTTCAATGGCTTCGACCCCGTCCAGCACCGACCCGCTTCTGATCGGTGGTCGGCAGTTTCACAGCAGGCTGTTCACCGGCACGGGCAAATATCCGAGCCTGCAGGCAATGCAGCACAGTCTCGACCGCTCCGCTTGCGACATGGTGACCGTCGCCGTCCGGCGTGTACAGACCGTTGCAGCAGGACATGCAGGGCTGATGGAAGCCATCGATTGGAACCGCATCTGGATGCTGCCCAACACCGCAGGCTGTGCCACTGCCGATGAAGCCGTGCGTGTGGCCAGGCTTGGCCGTGAGCTGGCCAAGCTGGCGGGTCAGGAAGACAACACCTTCGTGAAGCTGGAGGTGATCCCCGACAGCAGGCACCTTCTGCCGGATCCCTTCGGAACCCTGGAAGCTGCCACACAGCTCGTGGAAGAAGGATTCACGGTGCTGCCGTACATCAATGCCGATCCACTGCTGGCGAAACGGCTTGAGGAGGTGGGTTGCGCAACGGTGATGCCGCTGGGCTCACCGATCGGATCCGGGCAGGGACTGCGCAATGCTTCGAACATTGGTCTGATCATCGAGAACGCCGGCGTCCCGGTCGTGGTGGATGCCGGTATCGGCGTCCCCAGTGAGGCCGCTGCCGCTCTGGAGATGGGCGCCGATGCCGTGCTGGTGAACAGCGCCATTGCCCTCGCGGGCGATCCACCGGCGA
>CAJXFG010000054.1 GCA_913052185.1 uncultured Synechococcus sp.
TGGTGCTGGGCGGTCTGATCACCTCAACGCTGCTCACCCTGGTGGTGATTCCTGCGCTCTATGCACGGTTTGGCGCCAGGCTTCTGCCCGATTCAGCCCGCTGACAGACAAAAGGCATCCCCATCAACCATGGCTAGCAAGGGGTGCAGCTCATTCATCAGCGGGGTTCGACCGCTGAGCAGTGTTCGTGTCGATGCAGAGGCCAGAACGACCGCCCGGAGGCAGGCCAGCGCATGACGCCGCTCAGCGTCATCTCAAGGCCTGTCATCTGCGTGCCAAGCGTGCCCGGCAGGGTTGGCGCCCCTGGATGTTGTTCGGGATCGCCTCTCTCTTTTACTTCTACGAGTTCTTTGCCAGGGTTGCCCCTGGGGTGCTGCATGCCGAGTTGACAGGGGTGTCGGGCGCCAGTGAGGCCGCGTTCGGTTTCGCCATGAGTCTCTATTTCCTGGCCTATGCCCCTGCTCAGCTGCTCGTCGGCCGTCTGCTGGATCGCCATGGCGTGCGTGCGATCGCGGCTCCGGCTTCGCTGCTGGTTGCGCTCGGATGTGTGCTGTTCGCCATCACCGACAACATCGCCCTGATGGGGCTGGCTCGCTTCCTTCAGGGACTGGGCAGTTCCGTGGCCTACCTGGGTGTGATCTATCTCTCGCTGATCTGGCTTCCGCCTCAGCGCCATGGAATGGTTCCCGGCATGGTCACAGGCATCGGCACCCTGGGTGCGGCAACGGCGCAGCTGCCCCTGCTGCTGATTTCAGATCACTTCGGCTGGAGGATGCCGCTGTTGATCTGCGCGGTGGCGGGCGTGATCATCGCCTGCTTGATCTGGCGCTACCTGCCGAGACGACCGAGCTGGTTTGTCGAACTGATGCGGGAGGACGGCTTTGATCCGAGCAGTCCTGAACCGATGGGATTCCAGCTCAATCGGATTCTGCGCAAACGCAACCTGTGGGTTCTCGCCCTCGCCGCTGCGGGTGTCTACCTCCCGGTGTCCGTGGTCGGTGATCTCTGGGGGGTGTCCTTTTTCAGCATTGAGGCCGGTCTGCCCAAGGACCAGGCCAGCCTGATCACCACCCTGGTGTTCATCGGTTTCGCGGTCGGCGGCGTGGTCGCCGGCCACTGGTCGGATCGCATTGGTCGTCGCAAGCTGCTGTTCACATCAGGTGCCATCAGTGCCGCCTGCTTCGCCTTGCTGCTCTGTTTCACAAGTCGCCTTCCGGTCACTGTTGTTGGCGTGCTGGTGGCCGCACTGGGATTCACCTCCGGCAGTCAGGTGCTCGCTTTTGTGATGGTGGCCGACACCGCCAAGCGTCATACGCGAGCGATCACACTGGCCTTCGTCAATTTCATCGTGATGTTCTTCCCGGTGATTGTGCAGCCCGCCGTCGGTCTGTTCTCCCAGTGGGGACTGCCGGCGGGGACGCGGCCTTCATCGATGCAGGAGCTGCAGGGGTATGCGGTGGTGGTGGTGGGAATGGTGGCTGCTGCAGGCCTGAGTCTGCTGGTGCAGGACACCCGACCAAGGGATGAGGAAGGCGGCCTGATGGCCCATTGACCACAGTCAGCGCGTTGGAGTGATGAAGTCGTCGTCGACATTGGATGTGCTCGTCATCGGCGGCAATGGGCGCGTGGGTGCATCAACACTGCATTGGCTCAACAGGCTGGCTGGCCGATCCGGTGGAGATCAGCCGCTCAGGCTGGCCATCGGTGGTCGCAGCAGAGCCAATTTTGATGCGGTCAAGCGTCGCCTCCATCTGCCTGAGCTCGTCTTCAGGCCGGTGGATCTCGAGGGGGGATCGGAATCGTTGATTTCGGTCGTGCGCGGAGCCCAGCTGGTCGTGCACACCGCCGGTCCCTTTCAGGGGCGTTCAGAACCTGATCTGCTGCGGGCCTGCATCGCTGCGGGAGTGCCGTACTGCGATGTCTGCGATGAATTCGCCCTCAGCCGTCAGGCCAAGACGCTCTCGGGCGAGGCTGCTGCCGCGGGGATTCCAGCAGTGGTCTCCTGCGGAATCTGGCCCGGCGTCAGTGCACTGATGGCGGCCAGGGCGGTGGAACGGCTTGGCGGTTCGGAGGCCTGCGAACGGGTGGAGCTGAGCTTTTTCACAGCCGGCACCGGGGGTGCCGGGCCCACCATCGTCAGTGCCACCTTTCTGCTGTTGGCCTCCAGGGTGTTGACCTACGTGAATGGAGCGTTGACCTACAAACAGCCATGGACCGAGCGTCGCAGCATCGACTTCGGACCTGGGGTTGGTAAGCACGCCTGTTTTCTGCTCGACAACCCCGATGTGCCAACGACTGTGGAGTCGCTGGGTGTGGCCAACTGCGCGTCGCGTTTCGGCACCGCACCAGGGGTCTGGAACAGTCTGTTCGCGGCCATCAAACTGTTGCCGAGCGATTGGCTGCTCAATCGCGCTGCGATGCAGGGTCTGGCAGTGGTCTCGATGCCTGTCATCAGGGTGGTCGACAAGCTCGTTGGTGCCACCAATGCCATGCGTGTCGATGCTGACGGTAAGGCTGTGGCCGGTTCAGACAAGCCCGAAACCGTCACCCTGCGGTGCGTGCATGCGGATCTCGAGGATTGCGTTGGTCAGGCCACGGCCGCCTTTGCACTGGAGATCCTGCGTGGACGATCAGATCTCTCGTGCAGTGATCCAACCATCCCTGCGGGTGTCTGGTATCCGTCTGAGCTGCAGGCGAATGCACGCAACAACATCCTGCAGGTGGCGCGTGAGAATGCTCTGGTCTGGGAGATGTAAGCGTTTGTTTGCAAGCTCGCTGTCAGAGGTTCCTGGAGAGTCAGCGGAAACGAAGGCAGGACTGGGGTGAGCAGAGATCTGAGCCGCCTTAGATGATTTTCAGGTCAGAACCGGTCTCAGAGCCTGAGCAGCAGGCATGCACACCTGGATGGTCCTGCCAGGCGCTCTCCGTCCATTCCCAGACGTTTCCAGCCATGTCGAACAGGCCGTAGCCAATGGCAGGGAAGACTCCGACAGGTGAGCTGCCCTTCCACCCATGGCCTGCCGAACGAGTGAGCTGCATGGACTCCTCGCTGGGTTGGTCAAGGCAGAGAAACGTTCCAGGGAAGCCCTGGAACCGTTGAGAACAGGAGCAGCAAAAGCCCCTGAGCGACAACAATGGTGCTGCAACCGACCAGATTCCAGCGCCAGGACGCTGTCTGCATCCAGTTGCTGTAGATGCGGCTCAGCCATGGCACCAGCACGTAGCCGTTGAGCAACACCGTGATCAAGTTGCTGATCAGCATGTTGAGGGGCAATGGCAACTGCCCCAGCGTTGATCCTCCGAGCCACATCAGCAGCATCACCGACGGATACAACGCCAGCCAGACCAGCAGGTTGACCTTCCAGATGGGAGTTCGCGATGGTCCCCTGATCTGAATCCACTGGTCGAACGAGCTTGCATCCAGATGGAAGCGGTAGCGATAGCCGACCAGTTTTTCGGCCTGCGTGATCAACGCTCTCCGCTCCGGACTGTCCAGCCAGTGAAGACACTGCTCCAGTTCCTCAAAGCGAACATGGGTGGTCACCTTCAGCGTTGCGCCACCAACGCAATCATCAAACACAACGTCCTGACCGAGGTAACCGTGAAACGCCTGAGCGGCACGATTCAGACGATCCTGAATGATCTGATAGCCCTCGCGTTGAGAAGCTTCGACCGTGCTGTGAATGGTGTACACGAACTGATCATTCGTGGGTTCAGTCATGGTTGATTCCAGGCGCTGATGCCTGCAGCGAGCTCCCTGGGGATTCCCGAGGAATGCGTCCCAGAGCTTGCCTGTTGCACACCTGAAATGCTCGATGAACTTGATCTCACATCAGATCCACTTCGGAATGGCTTCTCGGGTCAAGATCCCTGATCAGACTCTGAGCTGCTGCGTGCCGATCACCGCAGTCGCAGGCAACAGTTGATGCTCAAACCAGCGATGGTTGATCGACAACCATGCTTCTTCGTCGCTTGTCAGGTCAATAGTCTGTCCATGGACTTGATCGACTGTTGTGCAGCTCCCACTGGCTCTTCCCCTGGCAATGGTGCCGTTGCTGTTTGGCCATGGAGGCGGTGGAGGCGGCGTGGATTACTCCAAGCACGCTTACTCGGTGTGGGCGGAAGAGCATGCTGAACATCGCTGTGATGCCTACAGGCAAGGGATGGCCTGGGATGAAGCTTTTGAATACGCCAAGACCTCTTCAGGACAGGCTTGGCGGGCGATCTTCGTTTCCTATCCTGAAAAGATGAAGGCGTATAACGCTGCAATTAGAAGAGATTGTCAAACCCTGCATGTGGAGGCTTGGAATCAAAAAGTTGCTGATTGATGATGTCCAGGTGGGAATCTGAGGTTTGCTGACGGCTTGCGCAGTGTCTTGAACCATCCGCTTCAGTGTTCGCAAGACACTGAAGCTGGGCCATTCAGCAGTTAAGGGTTAATTTCCCCTGAACAGCTGGTTTGATGTGAAGCGCTTTCTCTCCGCGGTGATCGGTTTCGGTGCCGTCGCAGCCCCGGCAATGTCCGCCGAGAGGATCAGTTTTCAGCTGGGTGAATTCGAGCGATCCATCCCGATCGATGAACTCGCCGACTACGCGGCCGGGAAACCACCTGGAACCGCGCTCGCCGACATCCTTCGCCTGTTCAAGCCCTCCGAAAAGCAGGCACTGCGCAAGGCCCTCAACCAGTCGGCGCCTGTGAATGCCGTGATGGCATCGAACTATCTCTCCACAGCCCTGGGCAGGCGCACGGTTCAGCAGCTGGTGAAGCTGATCAATCAGCCCACGGATGTGGCGGGTCATGCTCTGGCTGCGGCCTTGATCGAGGGTGCTGCCAACGGCGACAGCCTGAGCCTCATTGATGTGCTTCAGGCCTATCCACTGCCCACGATCCCGGTGAATGTGGGCGCTGTCGGCTCACTGCTGCGTTCGCTCACTCAGCAGTTCAATCTCCAGAACAAGCTGTATGCGCGGCTGAGCGCACTGGGTGGGACTCCGGAGTCCGGTCCGGATCTTCTGGCAGCAGCACAACCAGGCAGCACCCGTTTTGAGCAGGTGTCCTTCAGCTTCAAAGGTCGTGTTGTTGACAGCATCAAGGCCGGTGCCTACCTGCCCCAGACGGCAACGGCTCGGAGCCAGGCCCCGCTGGTGGTGCTTGCGCCAGGCCTGAACACCGATATGAATGCCCTGCTGTATGTGGGAGAGACCCTGGCCAGTCATGGCTATGCGGTGGCCTCTCTCGACTTTCCCTTCACCAGCGCCGACACCATGACGGCCGCCATCAAGGGCACTGGTGCCATCCCTCCCGCCAATGCCTGGTATCGCCAGCCGATCACCGTCAGCGAGCTGATCGATCAGGTGGAGAAGCGCTGGGGGAACCGCGTCGACACGCAGCGAGTCGGTGTGCTCGGTCAGTCCCTCGGGGGGTATACGGTCACGGCCCTTGCCGGCGCCGAACTGGACTGGCCCAACCTGGTGCGCGGTTGTCAGCAGCTGAATGACCCCCGCACCGTGGTTCTCAATCCGGCCATCGTCTGGCAGTGCACAGCACCCGGTCGTGTGGTGAAGCAGACGAGTTTCCGCGATCCCCGCGTGAAGGTTGCCGTCGCGGTGAATCCGGTGACCAATCCGATTTTCAGCAGTCAGTCGATGTCGCGTGTGGCAGTGCCGATGCTGGTGATTGCTGGCATGAAGGATGTGTTCGCGCCGCCGGTCTCCCAGCAGCTCACACCGTTCACCAGTCTTCGCCAGCCAGGCTCGGTGCTGGCGGTTCAGAAGAACGGCACGCATCTGTCATTCCTTGATGCCACCTCGAACCTGCCAGCGGTGATCACCGGCCCGGACCAGTCCCTTGCCAGAAAGGAACTTCAGGGAATGGCGAAACTCTTCTTTGACAGGCATCTGCTGGATCAGGCCGGGACGCCTCCCCTTGCTCCCGCCGGTGGTGAGGCGTTTCAGGCCGGTTCAACACCACTCCCTCTGCTGTTCAGATCGTCATTGACGATGCAGCAACTGGAGCAGGTGGAACCAGGGTTGAAGGAGGTTCCCTGAGTTCACAGCTGCAGGTGGAGCAGACCGATGTCGCCCTGATGCCATGCCATCGGAGTGGTTGGCCCTTGATGGGCTTGCCAGTCTGTTGTCAGGGATGCTTCCTCGATGTCATCAGCACCAAGCGACTCTGAATTCCTCCATGAGCACCAGGACCTCGTTGCAAGGAACCTGGATCAGATCATTCACTCCAACACCTACAAACTGGCTCACCAGGATCTTGATCTGCTTAACAGTGCCTCGATGCGGGGGGTCAGGATGCTGCTGGAGATCAGCAAACCTGAGCTCCGGCTGGAAGAGGCTGGAATCAGCTCCACCATCATTGTGTTTGGAGGTGCCCGCCTTCAGGAGCGGTCCGCTGCCGAGTCGTCGCTTGAAGACGCTCTGATCGCACTTGAGGCGGATCCTGATTCGACATCGCTGCAGCGCAGGGTTCACAAAGCCAGAAAGCTGGTTGAGCTTTCAGTGTTTTATGACGCAGCCAGAGAGTTTGCCTTTCTGGCCTCCAGGCACGGTCAGTCTGAAGACAACGCCACACCGTGTTGCTCATCCCATGTGATCGTCACCGGTGGTGGCCCCGGAATCATGGAAGCGGCCAATCGCGGAGCCTTTGATGCGGGTTGTCGTTCGATAGGGCTCAATATTGATCTTCCCCATGAACAACATCCAAATCCCTATATCACTCCAGATCTGTGCTTCAAATTCAACTATTTTGCGCTGCGTAAGTTTCACTTCGTGATGCGCTCTGTTGGGGCGGTTCTGTTCCCCGGAGGTTTCGGAACATTGGACGAACTGTTTGAGGTGCTGACCCTGAGGCAGGTTGGGGCCAAACGTGCGATGCCGATCATTCTGTTCGGTACAGAGTATTGGTCGAGAGTGATCGATTTCGACTTCATGGCCGAGTCAGGTCTGATTGATGATGAAGATCGGCAATTGTTCCAGTTCGCTGATACTGCCACTGAGGCCTGGAACCTGATTCGAGAGCAAGCTCCGAGTGTTTCTTGACTGGTTGGCTGGTGAAGCACGGATCTGGGCAACAGCCTTCGCGACTGGTGCTGCAAACGGCCTGCCAACCTGTTGATGAGGTTGGTGGAACTCCTCTGTGACTGCTGAGCTGTTGTCGTTGACCAACGCCGTTGGTCGTGTGCTGCTCGGTAAGGAGCAGCAGGTGCGGCTCGCCTTCAGCTGCCTGTTGGCAGGGGGGCATCTGCTGATTGAAGACCGTCCCGGAATGGGCAAGTCGACCCTGGCCGAAGCCTTGGCAACCGTGTTCTCGCTGGCGTTCAAGCGGGTGAGCTTCACCAGTGACCTGCTGCCTGCAGACCTCACCGGGATCAACGTCTTCAATCAGGCTGACGCAACCTTTGATTTCCAGCAGGGGCCCCTGTTCACCCAGGTGTTGCTGGCCGATGAGATCAACCGCGCCAGCCCTCGCACCCAGAGCGCACTGCTGGAGGCGATGGCGGCCGGTCGCGTCAGCATCGATGGCACCAGCCATGCACTGCCTCAACCCTTTTTTGTGATCGCCACACAGAACAGTCTGGATCAGGTGGGCACGAGCCCTTTGCCTGAGGCACAGCTGGATCGTTTCCTGATGCGCGTGAGTCTCGGCTTTCCCGACCGCGATGCGGAGCGTCAGTTGCTCCGTGGTGATGGGTCTCCGGTGGAGAGCCTTCAGGGGGTTGATGATCAGACACTGCTTCAGTTGCAGCAGAGCTGTACGGCTCAGTACTGCTCCCAGGAACTGTTGGAGTATGTGCTCGATCTGGTTGAGGCGAGTCGCCAGGGCCAGGAGGGTTTGTCTCCCAGGGCCAGCCAGGGGCTTGTGGCTGCTGCACGTGCATGGGCACTCATCGACGGTAGGGATCACGTTCTGGTCGACGATGTGCAGGCGGTGTTGCCGGCCGTGGTGGAGCATCGCCTTGATGCCGGCTGTCCAGCCAACGCAGGCACGCCCCTCAGCAACGATCTCTTGGAGCGGGTGAATGCGTTGCGATGACATCAGGCTTGGCCTGAGATCCCTCTATATCGTTCCCAGCCGCTTCGGTCTCCTCTGGCTTGCCACGTCGGCGCTTCTCCTGCTGGTGGCGATTCAGACCGCCAGCAACAGCACCCTGATGCTGGGCTTTCTGATGCTGGGCCTGATGCTGCTGGCGATGTTTCTCACCCACGACACCCTGCATGGTCTGACTTTGCGCTGCGGCCAGCCGGCACCCGCTTTTGCCGCGGAACCCACCGGCTACCCGCTGATTCTGGAAACCCGCTCGCCTCGGCCTCCGCTGCGTCTGCGCTTCCGCGACGGCTCCGAGGCTGCAGACCTTCAGTTGTCGGCTGGTATTTCCACGCTGGCCCTGCCCTGGACTCCGCAGTGCCGTGGCTGGCAGCGGCCACCCCAGCTGCAGATCGAGACCATTGCTCCGCTGGGTCTGTTCATCTGCTGGACGCGTTGGTTGCCTCCCCAGGCTCAGTTGATCTGGCCGCGGCGCCGCTCGGGGCCGGTGGGTGAGCAGCCAGCGTCCCAGTCCAGCGATGGTCTGGATGAATGGCACGATCTGCGCGACGTGCGCGATCAGGAGAGACCAGCCGTTGTTGACTGGACCGGTGCCGCCAAGGGCCGGCCACTGCAGGCGAAGGTGTTCACCGATCCCAGCAATCAGGAGTGGATGCTGGAGCCGGCGTCGGGGATTCCATTGGATCGTGCTGTGGAGCATCTGGCTCAGCGGGTGATGCAGTTGCATCAGCAGGGTGTGCGATACGGCCTGCGCCTGCGCGGTAAAACCCTGGCACCAGGCCTGGGTCTGCGCCATCGCAATGCCTGTCTGGAGGCATTGGCAACAGCATGATCCGTGGAGTGCGCTCAGGAGTGCTGGCCTGGTGTGCCTTCCCGCCGCTGCTGCTGCAGTGCTTTGCGTTGAACTTTGCATCAGCTCTCACGTGGCCGACCTGGGCCTTGGTGATCTGCGCCATGTTCAAGTTGAGGGAGTCCCGAAGGCCTTTTGATCGTCGGTTTGTGGCGCTGCTGCAGTTGCTGGCTGCAGGGTTGCTGGCGGCGCAGCTGCAAAGCCTGATGGCGACGCTCTTGCAGCTGATCGCCGCTTGCAGCGCACTCGCAGGTCTGCTCAGTCATGAGTTGCAGGGGATGTTGTCATTCCGTGGATTACTGCAACGCAGCCTTCAGCTGCTGGCGGCAGCTCTGCCACTGGCCCTGGTGCTGTTCCTGTTTGTGCCGCGCATTCCTCCGTTATGGACGACGCAGCTTGGCCCGACGCGTGGCGCGGTCACCGGGCTCTCCCCTGATCTTGATCCGCTCAGCATCGCGACACTGGCATCGGTGGAAGCCTCCGCTGCCCGTATGACGGTGCCTGAGGGAGCCGTCATGCCTGTGAATGCCTACTGGCGTGTGCTGGTGCACGAGAGCTTTGACGGCCGTCGTTGGCAGCACCGGGATTCCCCAGCGCCGCCGAAGTTTCTCAGAGACGTGCGCAGTACTGCGGCGATCAGCCAGTGGTGGGTTGTCGAACCCTCCGCAACCCGTGCGCTTCCCTGGGATGGACGCTCGGGCCCGGTTGCAGCGGATCAGTGGATTGCGCCGGAGGGGGAGCTGTTGATGGATGTCGCTTCTCGACAGCGTCGGGCCTATCGATTGCAGGCCAATGGCAGTGCGCAGGATTGGCGACGCCGCCCACCACTGGCGAGTGAGCGGCAGCTTCCAGCCGATGGATTGCCTCGGCTCAGA
>CAJXFG010000055.1 GCA_913052185.1 uncultured Synechococcus sp.
GGTCGTGGGGGTTCAAGTCCCCCGGTGGGCATCCGTTTCCCTAATTTGGTTCCACGTACTGCGGTCAGCCAATTTCTCTTCGCTGATGACACAGGCCTTCGCACAACCCACAACGCAAGGCGCTGAGACTCGGTTGCGTTCCGTGCCCAGAGAGTTCCTGGCACCACCAGCCGCTTTGAACCTCACTCTGGGGCTGTTCATCGGCGGTTATGTGCTCGCTGCTCTGACCATTTGGGGGTGGTTTTCAGCCGGCTGGCCTCTGCCTGTGCTGTTGACCACCGGTTTTCTGGCTCTGCATCTGGAAGGCACCGTCATCCATGACGCCTGCCACAAGTCGGCGCATCCCGTTCCCTGGATCAACCAGGCCATGGGCCATGGTTCAGCACTCCTGCTGGGGTTCAGCTTTCCCGTGTTCACCCGGGTCCACCTTGAGCACCACGCCCACGTCAATGATCCGAAAAACGACCCGGATCACATCGTCAGCACCTTCGGGCCCCTGTGGCTGATCGCTCCGAGATTTTTCTATCACGAGTGGTTTTTCTTCCAGCGCAGGCTGTGGAAGCGCTGGGAATTGATGCAATGGGGTCTTGAGCGCAGTGTGTTTCTGGTGATTGTGCTGGCTGCTGCCAAGTTTCAGTTTCTCCCCTTCATCTTCAACTGCTGGTTCGCTCCAGCTCTGATGGTGGGAGTCACTTTGGGCTTGTTTTTTGATTATCTGCCGCATCGACCGTTCACATCACGCAACCGCTGGAAGAACTCCAGGATTTATCCCGGCAGATTGATGAACTGGTTGATCATGGGCCAGAACTACCACCTCATTCATCATCTTTGGCCGTCAATTCCCTGGTTTGATTACAAACCTGCTTATGAGGCCACAAAGTCTTTACTGGATTCCAAGGGCTCGCCACAACGCCTGGGAATTTTCGAGACGCGGCGCGACGGATACAACTTCCTCTACGACATCCTGGTTGGAGTGCGGAGTCACAAACGTCGCAGAGGAAAAATGCGTCGCGTGGCCCGATTCATGCCGTTGCGACGTCTGCAGCGTCCCTGGCTTGGATTTGTCAACCAGATCGCGATCAAAACCGAGCAGCGGCGCCCATCGTCTCGCTGATCATTCAGCGAGGATTTTTGGAACCCTGAAAAAGTCTCCCTCCCTCAAAGGAGCTTGATCCAGAAGTTCCTCCCGCACCTGGGTGGGTTCCACCTTGTCTTCTCTGGTCGCATTGATCACTTCCACGGCTCGGGTGGTGGGAGGCACGCCTTCGGTGTCCACACCCTGAAGCTGATCCACGTAATCGAGGATGCGCTCGAGCTGCCCTGTGTAGGTGGTGATTTTCTCTTCAGGCAGATCGAGGCGCGCCAGCTGGGCCACCTTGCGCACGTCGTCGGCGGTGATCTTGCTCATGCAGCGGTGAGAAAATTTTCAAGATCCTCGCGCAACGCCCTCGCCGCTGTGTTCAACAGTTCCTCGCCGTGCTCGGGTCTGGCCAGGAAAGGGTCAGATCCCATGCGGCCGTCGGGGTAGCGGCGACGGAAGTCCGCCGGTCCATGGATCGAGCCACAAGGTGCTGCTTCCGGCAGGGCACGCTGCTTGCTCACCAGGCTCTCGTGGAGATGCAGGGTGACGGCAATCTCACTGGGGGTGGCGTGTTGTCCTTCGCGGTCGCCGTAGAGCTCGCGGGCGCGCCGCATCACCGGCCCTGCCATGAACCAGTTCGCCAGCCTGCAGCGCAAACGTGGAGCCACCTCAAGGCCGCGGCTTGTCGCGGTGCCGTAGGCCTGAGCGAAGGCAGCCTTGGTTGTGGCCATGTTCCCGCCATGGCCATTGACCACCAGGATCCTCTCGAAGCCATGGGTGGCGAGCGACATCACAAGGTCATGCATCACCGCCAGCAAGGTTGCTGGCTGCAGGCTCATGGTGCCTGCAAATCCAAGATGGTGTTCGGCCATGCCGAAGGCCTGCACAGGGGTCACCAGGACACCGCTCAGGCGTCCCAGTTCGAGTGCCACCGCCTCCGCGGTGAGAGCATCAGTGCCGATGGCTCCTGTCGGGCCATGCTGTTCTGTGGAGCCGAGGGGAATGATGACTCCCTTGCAGGACTGCAGATACTGATCGATGTCGGGCCAACTCTGCAGAGCCAGTCGAATGGCGTCGGTGCTGGCGGCCGGGCCGGGGAGCGTGGAAGGCATGCCGAGCATGGCTTTGGCTGGAGGATCGGATGAGCGTGGCTGCTTCAGTGAGCCGTGCCGTTGCCGTCGTACTGATCGGTGTTGTAGTAGCCGCCCTGGGTTCCGAAGAACAGGGTTGCGGTCACAAACAGTCCGCTGCTGAACAACAGCACGGTGCCCAGGTTGAAGCCGGAGAGTGCAGCATCCATGGCGTCAGATCCTTTTCTCCAAGCCTGGCAGGGGATTGCTGCTTGTCATCACCTGCATGCAGGGATCGTCATCGCCACCGATCTCACTGCCGCTCTCAGGAATCTCCAGCCACTGCCTCAGTCGACCTGTCATCCAGATGAACGGAAGAGTGTCCGCGAGTGCAGCGAATGACTTGAACAGATAGCCGCTGGCGATGAACGAGACCAGTTGCGGAGCCACCGGTTCACCCGGCCTCACAGGCAGAACCCCCGAGGCGTAGTGGCTGATCAGCACCACAGCGCTGGTGTCCACCAGCTGACTCACCAGCGTTGAACCGTTGTTGCGCAGCCAGAGGGCCTTGCCGTTGCTCACGCGTTTCCAGAAATGGAACATGCGTACATCCACGAACTGGGCCGTGAGATAGGCGGCCATGGAGGCGAGTACGGATCCGAAAGCCAGGCGTTGGATCTCGAAGAAGGTGGTATCTGGAGCACCCTCCACGCCAGGCAGGACTCCGCCCAGCCAAAGGATCAGCACGACCCAGCCGTTGAGCAGCAGCCCAACCCAAACAACCTGAGCTGCTCTCTTCTCTCCCCAGAGCTCGCTGATCAGATCCGTGCACAAAAAGGTGATCGGGTAGGGCAGAGCGCCAACGGCCACCACGATTGGCCAGGAGCCGATGTGCCCCAGTTCGAGAAACCTGGTGAGGCCGAGGATGTTGAGCATGCCCAGCGTTCCCAGGAACAGCCCAGCGAGCACCAGAAAGCAGAACTCTCGCCGTTGCTGCAGCGCTGGATTCATTGTTGACGGTGAACAAGGCTTTCAGGCTGGCAGTTTCTTGCCTCGCTCGCTGCCTTCTTGGCCCCTGAGAGATGGTTTGGCCAGGACACACTGAGGAAATTCACTCACGTTGATGTGATCTAGGTCGTTTTTTGTCGGTTGTTTTTGAGAGTGATCAGGATGGAATGTGTTGGCCAATCAACTCCCAAAGCCACCCAGCACATCAGCAAAGATTTCCCAGCGCTTGCCAAATCCTTCTTCTGCCGCCCAGCGGAGGTGGTGGGACCTGACTTGGTGGGCTGCAGGTTGGTGAAACGCCAAGCGGATGGAGGTTTGCTGTGGGGCGTGATTGTGGAGACGGAGGCGTATTCACAGGATGAACCTGCCTGTCACGGTTACCGGCGCCGCTCACCGCAGAACGAAACCCTGTTTGGAGAGCCAGGGCGGTTTTATGTGTATGTGAGCTATGGCATCCACCACTGCGTGAATGTGGTGACCGACCGCCCTGAATGGGCGAACGGAGTGTTGCTGCGTGCGGTGGCGCTCCCGGATGAACCCGAACGGGTTGCTGCCGGTCCGGGTCTGCTAGCCCGACGGTTCGGGATCGATCGCGGTTGTGATGCCCTGTCGGTCTGCGGTGACAGTGATCTCTGGCTTGCACCCCGCCCTGTCGAGCTGACCCATCCTGCTTTGGTCACCACCACCCGGATCGGGATCAGTCAGGGCGAAAATCTGCCTCTGCGCTGGTACCTCCAGGCCAGCCGAAGTGTCAGCAAACGCGCTCGCGGAGATCGCTCCCCGAAGCTCGCAGAAGCTTTCTGCGCTGGTTCGCTGTGCAGCTGAACACTGCGGATCTACGATCAAACCAGGTGAGCTGACGTTCAGTTGAGCACCTGGACACACCGACACATCCTTGATCTCGCGGCCTTTTCCAGGGAAGACTTCGCGACTGTTCTGGAGTTGGCCCATCGGTTCCGGTCGATGCCGGTCACAGGTGCCCGTCGGCTGCCGGCGTTGCAGGGGCGCTTGGTGGCCACTCTGTTTTTCGAGCCCAGCACGCGCACGCGCAGCAGTTTCGAGCTGGCTGCCAAGCGTCTCTCGGCAGACGTCTCCAGTTTTTCGCCTTCCAGCAGTTCGCTCAGCAAGGGGGAGTCACTGCTCGATACCGCACGCACCTACGTGGCGATGGGAGCCGACATGCTCGTCGTGCGCCATCGCTGCACCGGTGTTCCTCGCCAACTGGCTGAAGCGTTGGAACGCACTGGTGATCGCACGGTGATTCTCAATGCCGGCGATGGTCTGCACAGTCATCCCAGTCAGGGGCTGCTTGATCTCTACACCCTGGCCCATCATTTCGATGCAGCTAATCCTCTGCCGGAGGCGTTGCAGGGTCGGCGCGTCGTGATTGTGGGAGACATCCTGCATTCACGTGTGGCCCGCTCCAATCTCTGGGCCTTGAGTGCCTGCGGCGCTGATGTCGTGCTGTGTGGTCCACCCACGCTGGTGCCGGATGCTTTCGGTGACTTCCTGGCGGAGCCCCCGCCTGGCCAGACCGTGGATCCCGTGGCGCAGCGTGGCTCGCTGACCATTTGTCGCGACCTTGATGCTGCCCTGGAGGGGGCTGATGCCGTCATGACCCTTCGCTTGCAGAAGGAACGCATGCGTCAGCACATGCTCAGCGCGCTGGACCGTTACCACCGTGATTACGGCCTCAGCCATGAGCGCTTGGCTCGATCGGGAGCCTCAATTCCGGTGCTGCACCCCGGCCCGGTGAACCGGGGGATTGAGATGAGTGGCGCTCTGCTCGATGACCTGAGCTCCAACCTGGTGGAGAGTCAGGTGAGCAACGGCATTCCGATCAGGATGGCGCTGCTTTATTTGATGGCAGCGGCGGGATCCTCTGTGGACTCTCCTGCTCTGGGCTGAGGCCTCAGGCCGGAGACCTGATTGGAGTAGTAGTCCATTGCAGCCCGCAGAGCAGCCCCAGGCTCGGAGATCGATGGCCCGGTCCCTGGCGCCATCGGGAATGCAGCATCGGGGGAATCCAGACCCATGTGCTGACTGGGCATCCCGGTCAGCAGCATCGAGGCTCTGGCCTGAGACACCACCGCAAAGATCCATTTGAGCAGGAGTGAGAAGCGATTCTCCTCGTTGGGCATGAAGGCGAGGTGGGCAGCGGCCCACAGCAGCCAGCCGAAACCGCCTTTGAACTTGAAGCCACGCAGGTCAGCAACGGCATCCACACGATCCAGCACCGCCATGCTGCCGAAATCAAACCAGCTGAAGTTGGGCCGTGATCCGCCTGAAACAATCGCGGCGATGTCCTTTCCCACGAAGCCCCCGGCCTGGGTGGCCGGCCCCGCCATGCCAGGCAGCTGGTTTCCGTCGCGGGTGTGTTTGTAGCAGCAGAGGTCTCCCACTACCCGGATCTCGGGATGCCCCTTCATGGAGAAGTCAGGCTCCACCACAACGCGTCCGGCGCGATCGGTTTCGCATCCAACGGCATCCGCCAGTTGCCTTCCCAGGTGAGAGGGCCGCACGCCGGCAGTCCAGATCACAGTGGCTGCCTGCAGACGGCGCTCCCCATCAGGGGTCCCAACGATCACTTCACCGGGTTGCATGCTCTGCACACGTCCCTTGAACAGGAACTCCACACCAAGAGCTGTCAGCGATTTCTGCGCTGCCTGAGACAGCTCTTCCGGCATGGCTCTGAGAACGCGGTCACCTGGGTCGACCACGATGATCCTGGTGTCATCCAGATTCAGCTGCCGGAATTCCTTGCGCATGGCGTTGCGCATCAGCTCGGAGGTGGCACCAGCCATTTCGCAGCCAGAGGGGCCACCGCCAACGATCACAACTGTTTGCAGGAAGCGGCGCGCCTCAGGGTCGGGAGTTTGTTCGGCCTGCTCCATGGCCATGAGCAGACGCCGACGGATCTCCTCGGCGTGCTCCAGGATCTTCATCGGCGGCGCAAAGGTCCGCCACTCGTCATGGCCGAAGAACGTGCTGCCGGATCCTGTGGCCAGCACGAGGTGGTCATAGCTGTACGCCTTGCCGCTGAAGACGATTTGCTTGTCTTCCGGCTTGATTTCGGTCACTTCCCCAAGCAGGACCTGCACATTGCTCTGACGTCCCACCAGCTGGCGCAGAGGTGTCGCCACATCACCCCGGGAGACCAGCCCTGTCGCAACCTGATAAAGCAAAGGCTGGAACAGATTGAAGTTTCGTTTGTCGATCAGGGTGATGCGAACGTCTGTGTTGGCGAGTGCCTTACAAGCACGCACTCCAGCGAATCCGCCGCCCACAATCACGACGTGGGGAGCATGGCGCAGCCGTTCTTCCGGTGGATCCAGCTCGAGGAAGAAATGCTCTCCAGCCATGGATTCAACGCCAACAATCTCAATTCAGCGTATGGATCCCGAAGGGTTTTGTCTGCGTAGAAAGCAACGCAACGCAGATCAGAGCAACTTGAAGCCTTCAAGTAGCAGTCCGTACAGCAACCCAATTCGCGTCATATCGAGCAATTGCCGACCCAGGTGACTGCGGCGATCTTTCGCCCAATGTCGTCTCACCCTCACCATGACTTCCATCAGGCCGACGCTGAGCATCGCAGCCACAGGGTCCATCAATGAAAGGGCGCCGGAGACAGCCGCAACACCATTGCCGATCATGAAACTGCCTGTCAGTGCGATGAGCAGGAGTGATGACCTTCGCCAGGGATTGGTCGCCCACTGATCAAGCCTGGACGCCGATTCACCCAGGGTTTGTTGCAGGCGAGTTGTTTGCAGACGCGCTGTCAACTTGGCGAACCCTTGAAAAAGAGGCAGGGACTACAACCGATGATCCCCATCACCCGGCCCGAACCCTGCCAGACAATGTATACACCATTTGTGGCGTAGTTGCCTCTATCAACCGCTACATATTGAGGCTTTTGATGCAAAAAGCCCGAATTTTGTCCGGCCCCGTGATGAGCACGTCCAAAGAAAAGCCTGAACGGAGCTGCTTGGCAAGGGCAGGCTTCAGGATCAGTTGGATTCGGCTTTTGCTTTGCGCGAGCTTTTGCCCTCCAGCAGTTCAAGCAGAGCTTCCATTTGCGCCATGACGCCACGCACTTCGCCGGCTTCCGGGAGCAGGCCATCTTCCATGACCCCTTGATGCATTTCCCGCAGTTCCTGGCGGATGTAGCGCAGATGGCTCACTACCTGTTCTCTTTTCGACTGAGACATCAATCGTGGCTTTCTCAGCCTCTCTTTTACCGCATGGCCTGAATGGGTGCCCTCAGTGCCATGAATCAGCGTCGCGAGAGACCCCAGGCAAGAAGTATCAGGCCGTACGTCAGCAGAGCTGAAGGTCTGACGAGCACTGATAAATAAGTCGTGATGCTCAGCGCCATGAGCAGGGAAGGTCTGATCGCGCGCCGATAACCAAGGGTGGGCCTGATCATGATTCAGCGCTTGGCAAACATCGCCCTGGCCTCGGCGTAAAACGTTGAATCGATGCAGTCAAGCTGACGCTCCTGTGCCATGGATTCAATCCTTCGGCGAACTGCCGGTCGCACAAAAAAAGGAACTTCCTTGAGCGATTTTTCTGCCTCTGCACTCCAGTTCAACCTTGATCTCTTGAGACCTGGATGGAGAATAGGGGATTCGAACCCCTGACCTCTGCGGTGCGATCGCAGCGCTCTACCAGCTGAGCTAATTCCCCGCGCAGCGCAACTTAGCGCCGTTGTTCGAACGCTTTTGAAGGCAAAATGAACACAAGTGCCGCATGCGCTCATGCCGATCACTCCGGAGCGACTGGCGTCTTTTGATGAGGCATCTGTCGCCATGCTGGCGCGCCGTCTTGAGTACGACGACTACCAAACCCCCTTCGAAGGCCTTGGCGACTGGCATCTGCTCCGGGCCCTTGCGATTCATCGTCCGGAGCTGACCGCCCCTTACGTCCATCTGATCGATCAGGAACCTTTCGACGAGGACTGAGCCAATGCCTGGGCTGCTGCAGGGACGACGCGTGCTGGTGGCTGCCTGTGGGAGCATCGCGGCCGTCAAGACGCCACTGCTGGTCAGTGCACTCGTGCAGGCTGGCGCCCAGGTTCGCTGTGTGCTCACTGCAAGCGCTGCCCGCCTGGTGAGCCCTGTGGCTCTTGCAACGCTCAGTCGTCAGCCCTGTCTGCAGGATGCTGATCAGTGGGATGCCTGCCGCGCACGTCCACTGCATATCGAACTGGCTGAATGGGCGGATCTGGTGGTGGTTGCTCCGCTCAGTGCCACATCGTTATCCCGATGGGTTCACGGCGATGGAGAGGGCCTGCTGGCCAGCCTTCTGCTGGCCTGTGAGTGCCCTGTTCTGGCTGCTGCTGCCATGAACACGGCCATGTGGAATCACGCTGCCGTCCAGCGCAACTGGGGTCTTCTTCATGAAGATCCCCGTGTTCTGCCCCTGGCGCCGCAGGGCGGTCTGCTCGCCTGCGATCGCGTCGGCGCGGGTCGCATGGCTGACCCAGTCAGGATTGAACTGGCTGCCGCCAGTGCACTGGTGCAGGTCGATGCGGACGGTCTGATCAAATCCGACTGGCGTGGCAGGCATGTGCTGGTCAGCGCCGGCCCGACCCTGGAGTCTCTGGATTCAGTCCGCGTTCTGTCCAACCGCAGCAGCGGCCGCATGGGGGTTTTGTTGGCCCAGGCTGCTCACTTGCGAGGTGCAACGGTTGACCTGGTGCATGGTCCTCTTCAGGTCCCGCAGTCCTGGTTGGAAGGACTGCAATGTCATTCAGTGGTCGGTAGTGCCGCCATGGACAACACCCTTCATCAACTGCAGCCCAATGCGGATGCTGTTCTGATGTGTGCTGCTGTGGCTGATCTGCGTCGCGCCTGTGCAGTTGATGGTCACAAACTGCCGAAAGACCAACTGATTGCGTCGCTTGAGGAGGGCTGGGAGCTGGTCCCTGATCTGCTCGAGGGCTTGGTCAGGCGCCGTGTCGAAGGTCAGGCTCTGCTGGGTTTCGCCGCTCTGACTGGAACCGATGAGCAAATGCTTGAGCTGGGCCGTCGGAAGCATCACGCCAAGGGTTGTGACCTGTTGATGGTCAATCCCGTCGATCGTCCCGGTCAGGGGCTTGACAGTGCTTTGAACGGCGGCTGGCTGCTGGGTCCGGGGGATCGTCAGCAGCTGTGTCCCACTGAAGACAAGCTCGTGTTGTCCCATCGGCTGCTTGATCGACTGCTGGAGCTCAAGCAGCCATGTCGGCAGGACCCTGTTCGAGCAGATCGATGAAGGTGCGCAACTGAAGGCGTGGGATGTAGGGCCAGCCGCCACTGCGTTCCATCGTTTTCAGCAGTCCGAACAGTTTCTGGCGATCTTCGGGAAGGCTTTCTCGAAAGGCGCCGTCCTGGATGTCGCGGTGGAGCGCCTCAAGATCTCGCAAAAGCATCAGCAGAGACTCGGGATCGCCACGATGGACTTCCGACAGGTCACGGAGTGTTTTCAGCACAGGTTGCAGCGTTTCCTTGATGCTTTTGCTGCCGTCGCTCTGCACCTAGAACACTTCACGTTGTTGAGACGTGCAAAA
>CAJXFG010000056.1 GCA_913052185.1 uncultured Synechococcus sp.
CCAGAAAATCCTCTGCACTGGAGAAGGCGACCTGGTTAATGTACTTTTTCACTTCGTCGGCAGTCATGCCGATTCCGTTGTCACTGATTTTGACCGTCTTCGCTTCTCGATCAACAGTGATGTTGATCAGTCCCTCATCTCCTTCAGAACAATCGCCTGCCATTGCTGCCATGCGGCGCTTGCTAATGGCATCAGTACCGTTGCTGACAAGTTCTCTTAGAAATACTTCGTGGCCTGAGTAAACGGCCTTTTTGATGATTGGAAAAATGTTTTCGGTATGGATCTGAATCTGACCCTGTTCAAGCACCGACATCAGCACGCATGAGCTTGCCAAAAATTAGTCAGGGTGGGTGCTGCTGATCAAGAGGTCCCTTGGTGAGTTTTCCGTACGTCAGCGTGTCCGTGGGCGTTGGAGGTCTGATCGTTCCTCGGGCAGGATTGCGCCCTCGATGGGGCAGATCTGTAGACAGACGCTGCAGTTGATGCAGGTATCGAAATCAATCCAGTAATACTCAGTTCCTTTTGTGTTTTGACCGTCCCCAGGTGTGATGCAAGCGACAGGGCAGGCGTCGACGCAATCGCCCGCGCCTTCGCAGACATCGGTCACGATCGTGTGGGCCATGCATCCATTCAGTGCCGACTGATCCTAGGGATCAATCCATTCGAGACTGTCGCAGCCCGACTGATTCAGTCGATCTAATGCTTCAGCGTGATCGCTGCAGGCCCGATGATCCAGCACGCTGATCCTTCCCTGTTGGTGCAGAGCCATCTGGCGTTGCAGTGCCGACTCCAGAGTTTGTTTGGGCCCATAACAGATCAGTGCCGCGGTCTCCTCATGGGTTGTGGTGATCGAATCACCCGGCAGATCTCTGATGTCATCAACGCAGTAGCTGAAACCCAGACCGGTTGCCTCAGCGCCTTCACCGCCAAGTCTCCTGACCAGTGAGTCGTATCGTCCGCCGCGCGCAATCACAACCGGAGCGGACGTTCCCTGACAGACCAGTTGCAGCACGATTCCGTCGTAAAGCTCGTAATGAGGTTGGAATGTGGGGTCGAGTTGCAGTGTCAGACCCAACTGTTCAGCAAGAGGGCGCAGATGCGTGAACAGTCTCTGAAGCTGCTTCAGCACCGTTTGATTCGGATACTGCGCATCCAGTGCGTTGAGAATGTCCTGGGGACTGCCTCGTCGGTCAAGCCAGTAAGCCAGATTGTGATGGGCAGCGCGCTCTAATCCCAGCTCCTGCAGTCCCAGTCGGTCGTACTGACTGAGGCAGGTGCGGATCCTGTGTCTTTGCTTCGACTCAAAGGGTTCGAGCAACAGGTCCATCAGGCTGGTGTGTCCGATCAACAGCCTTGGTTGATGGCTCGCGTTCAGGTTCAGACCCTTCAGCGATGCCAGCAAGAGACTGAACAACTCCAGTTCCGACTCAACACCCAGGCCTCCGAACAGCTCAACCCCGCAGTGCAGGTTCTCCTCAATGCACTGACCGCCTTCGTCGGCGGTTCTGGACTCGAAAACCGTTCCGCAACTCCAGAGACGTAGTGGTCGTTGACGCTCTAACAGCCTTGTGCAGGCTGCTCTGGCGATGGAGGCGGTCAGTTCTGGTCTCAAGCCCAGTGGTTCATCCGAAACAAGTCGAACGATGTCTCGGCTGTCGATGGCTCCTCCAGCCTTGAGCGTGTCCATCCGTTCAATCCTGGGAGGCGTGACTTCCTCGTATCCCCAAAGACGAAACACCGCGGCCAGTGTTTCCCTGAGTTCCTGGTTGCGTTGAACCTGCTGAGGATTGAGATCTCTCACGCCTGAGGCGGGTTGCAGGGCCATCGCGCCTGTCGCTGCTCCGATCAGGATCCCACGGCTGGGGTTTCAACTGGCGTAGAGCTGTTCTGACAGAGGCTCGACATCATCGAGTTCACGTTGAAGAGCCGTGTGCAGTGCAGGACCTGTGGCAAGGATGCGGCCGGAAGCCACGTCATAGCTTGCGGCTTTGTAATCACTGACCTCGCCGCCTGCGGTCACCACCAATGCCGCCCCAGCGGCAAGGTCCCAGGGAGACAAACCCCGTTCCCAGTAACCATCCAGCCGTCCGGCGGCCACATAAGCGAGATCAACGGCTGCGGCTCCACCACGACGCACGCCCCTTGTTCTGTGGGTCAGTCGGCAGAACTCCGCGTAGTTGTTGTCCGATCGTTCCCTTCGGTCATAGGCGAAACCGGTCACCAGAAGACTGTCCTCCAGTGATGAGCACTGACTCACTTGGATGCGTTGGTCATTCAGAAAGGCGCCGGTGACTGGACAGCACCAGAACACTTCCTGCAGAAACGGGACAGCCACTGCTCCGAGGATGGGCAGACCCCTCCAGAGCAGCCCGATGGAGGTGGCAAAGAACGGGTAGCCATGGGCAAAATTCGTTGTGCCGTCGAGGGGATCAACGCACCAGCACAGGCCCGAAACATCCCCTTGTGCTCCGGATTCCTCAGCGAGAACAGGAATGTCGGGGGTCGCTTCGGCGAGGCCTGTGAGCACGGCCTTTTCTGCGGCCAGATCGGCATCCGTCACCAGATCCCCAGCTCTCGCTTTCTGTTGGATGGAAACGAGCTGGCCGTAATGCTGCATCAGCACAGAACCACCCAGATCAGCTGTCGCTCTGGCGACCTGGCTGAGTTCTTCAAGCCTTGAATCCGTCAGGCCGGCGTCTGCGGCCGCTGCACGGCAATCCAGATGCTGGTTTGTCATTCCTTCCAGGTTTCGAGTTCCTCAAGGGGGATGTCACGCGTGATTGATCCTCTCCCGAAGTGGCGACCGAACTGCAGGTCATAGACCTCATCCTCATCCTGAGTCTCCGCGACCAGAGGGCCAATGGCTCTTGCCACGCAGAGCAGTCCGTAACCCTTGGCTCTCAGTTCCCTCGAAAGCCCCATGGCTTCCTGCTGATCGAGTTCCCCCTCCTGGACACGAACTGCGCAGCTTGTGCAGCATCCGTTTCGACACGAGAAAGGAAGAGGATCTCCCTGTTTCTCAAAGCTCTGGAGAATGTAATCACCCTCTGGCACGTCATGGGAGATCACCCGTCCCTGCTGTCTCCAATGGATGGTGACCCGATGAGTCGGCCTCATTCAGTGCAGATGGAAACGCCCTGCTACATTCTGACGTGCCAGACGAGCCCCTGGAGAGGTGGCCGAGTGGTCGAAGGCGCAGCACTGGAAATGCTGTATAGGGGCAACTCTATCGAGGGTTCGAATCCCTCCCTCTCCGCTTCACTCCGGTCCCATGGGACCGGTTTTTTATTGCCCACATCAGCAAAGGATCGTGAATGGCTGATGCGTCAATGACTGACTGAGACTGACAAATCCAGTCAACGAGCCAGAACGTCGATCAGCCGAACCGACCCGAAACATAATCCTGTGTTGCCTGTTGCGACGGGGAATTGAAGATCATTTCTGTTTCATTGAATTCCACTAGATAGCCAACTTTTCCTGAGCCTCCGTCAACCGCTTCAGCATTGAAGAAAGCAGTCATATCACTGACGCGAACTGCCTGTTGCATGTTGTGCGTCACGATCACAATCGTGAAGCTCTTTTTCAACTCATGCATGGTTTCCTCGATTTTCAAGGTGGAGATCGGATCCAGCGCTGAACAAGGTTCATCCATCAGAATGACTTCAGGCTGAATGGCAATCGTCCGTGCAATGCAAAGACGTTGTTGTTGCCCGCCGGACAGTGAATAACCACTTTCATTCAGCTTGTCTTTGCATTCCTCCCAGACAGCGGCTTGGCGCAAAGAGCGTTCCACCAGTTCATCCATATCTCCTGTATAACCATTGATACGAGCACCGAATGCAATGTTTTCGTAAATACTCTTTGGGAAGGGATTCGGTTGTTGAAACACCATTCCAATGCGACGCCTCACCTCCACTGGATCAACCGAAGGGGCATAGAGATCGGCTCCATCGAACAGCACACGTCCTTTCAGGGTGCACCCCTCGATCAGGTCGTTCATACGGTTCAAAGCTCTCAGAACCGTCGATTTTCCGCAGCCTGATGGTCCGATGAATGCTGTGACCTTTCCTCGAGGAATATCGCAGTAAACGTTCCTGACAGCCTCGTAGCTGCCATAGCTGATCGTGGTGTTCTGAATCGAGAGGCAGATGTCTCGGGAGACTTCGGTGCTTGGCGTGCTGATGGAAGTCATGACGGCTGGCTGTCTCTGTTGAAAAGTGGGGAAACCCCTTTATGGAAAGAAAATTCTTGGTTCAACCGGCGGCAAATCGTCCCAGCCACCTTGCGAAAAGATTGATGATCAGGATGAAGAGCACAAGAACAAACGACGCTGCCCAGGCCAGCTCATTTTGGTACGGGTATGGCGAAGTTGCAAAGTTGTAGATCAAGACCGAAAGGGTTGCGATTGGTTCAAAGACAGAATCGATTCCATTGGGCCAGAAGGGCGAAAATAGGGCCGTGAAGATCAAAGGTGCCGTTTCTCCTGCTGCTCGAGCAATGGAGAGCACAACCCCCGTGGCAATCGGTGTGAAGGCGGAGGGCAGCGTGATTCGCAGAATCGTGACAAATCGGGACGCACCCACGCCCAGAGCGGCGCGACGCAGATCATCAGGTACCAGCTTGAGCCCCTCGTCAGTGGTTTTGATCACTGTCGGCAACATCAAGATTGATAGAGCTATGCCACCCGCAATTGCGCTATGGGAATTGCCAAAAATAATTCGCGTTTGCACGATCACGATGTAAACAAAAACGCCGGCAATGATTGATGGAACTCCCGCCATCACGTTGGTGCCGAATCGAATAAAACGGGCAAAAGCCCCACCCCGTGAATACTCGGCGAGAAAAATTCCGCCCCCAACGCCCACTGGAATTGCGATCAGGGCCGACAGCAAGGTGACGATCACGGTGCCGATAATGGCATTGCCGATACCACCTCCCTCTAGGCCAGTTGATCGCGCAGTGAACAGTCTCAGGTTGAGCATGCCTCCGCCTTTGATCAGCACATAAGCCAGCACCGCCACCAATGGAAGCGTTGCAATGGCAGCGAACAGTGCTGCCAGAGAGGTCATCAATCTGTTGAAGACATTGCGCCAAAGTCCCCGTTTGTAGGAGAGATCAGGAACGTTGTTGCGCAGATCGGCGGTCGTTGAAAGTGTCATTTTCAGTACTTGAGGCTTAAGCGTTTCACGAGCCACTGGGCCAGAACGTTGACCGCCAGGGTGAGGATCATCAGCACAAATGCTGCATACATCAACGACGAAACCTGACTTCCGTCCGCTTCACCAAACTGATTGGCAAGCATGGCTGAAATGGTGTTTCCGGGTGCTAACAGCGACCAGCTGAAGGTGTTTGAGTTGCCAATGATCATGGTGACGGCCATCGTTTCTCCCATGGCACGCCCCAGGGCAAGCATCACCCCACCGGCAATTCCCGAAATTGCCGCTGGAAGCATCACGTTAAAGATTGCACCCCAGCGTGTTGTTCCGACGCCATAGGCCGCTTGCCGCAGCTTCAGAGGCACCTGGTTGAGTGAGTCCCTGGAGATCGCTGTGATGATCGGCAGGATCATCACAACCAGAATCAGCACAGCCGGTGCAATTCCCGGCCCCATCGGATTGGTTGAAAACAGTGGCAGCCAGCCGAGAGTTGTGTGCAGAAACTCAAGAAACGGTTTGATGAATGGCTCCATCACGAAGATGGCCCAGAGGCCCAGCACCACGGATGGAATGGCTGCCAGCAGCTCCACCATCAAGCCGATCAGTGATCTGATCTTCAGAGGAATGATGTTTTCGGTGATGAAAATCGCTGTTCCCACACCGAGTGGCACCGCGATCAGCAGTGCAAGCAGCGATGTCACCAGCGTGCCGTAGATGGCTGTGAAGGCTCCGTATTCGTCTTTGACGGGATTCCAGTTGGAGGTCACCAGGAATGACCAGCCGTAGCGGCCCATCGATTGCAGTGATCCCCAGAACACCACAATGAGGATGGCCAGCAGCAGCACGGCCACCACCGATGCCAGAACAACTGCGAGGACCCTGAAACCGGCATCCACCGTTTTCTCAGTCGGCGGGCGTCGCCTTAAGCGATACAGCTCCAACGGCCTGACCATTCTGTTGGGTCCAACCAGAGAAACGTACCGGTCCATCCGGGCCGGGATCACTAAGGATCTGTTAACGAGCTCCGTGGGATTCCGTTTGCAGGGGCTGGGTGAGAGCGGTCTGGGCCGTTACCGTGGGACTCCACACAGGCGTTTATGGGCCGGATCGTCGGAATCGACCTGGGTACCACCAACTCCGTCGTGGCTGTTCTCGAGGCCGGGCGGCCCCTGGTGATTGCCAATGCGGAGGGCACCCGGACGACCCCTTCCGTGCTGGGCTACACCAAGGACAATGAACTGCTCGTGGGTCAACCGGCACGTCGTCAGCTGGTTCTCAATCCACGCAACACCTTTTCCAATCTCAAACGTTTTGTTGGTCGGGCCTGGGATGAGCTCGACGATGGATCGCTCACGGTTCCCTACACGGTCCGCTCCAACAGCCAGGGCAACGTGCGTGTGGCCTGTCCGCAGACCGAGCGGGAGTACGCGCCTGAAGAGCTGGTGGCCAGCATCCTGCGCAAGCTTGTGGATGACGCCTCCACCTACCTCGGTGAAGAAGTTGAAGCCGCGGTGATCACGGTTCCCGCCTACTTCAATGATGCCCAGCGCCAGGCGACCCGAGATGCCGGTCGTCTGGCAGGCATCACTGTTGAGCGCATCCTCAATGAACCAACCGCCGCTGCCCTCGCTTACGGCTTTGACCGCAGTGCCGTGCGTCGAGCCCTTGTGTTCGATCTCGGCGGCGGAACCTTCGATGTGTCGCTGCTGAGAATCGCCAACGGGGTCTTTGATGTCAAAGCCACCAACGGTGACACCCAGCTGGGCGGCAATGACTTTGACCAACGCATCGTTGATTGGTTGGCCGAAGCCTTCCTCAAGGAGCATGAGGTCGACCTCAGGCGCGATCGTCAGGCGCTGCAACGTCTGACCGAAGCTGCGGAAAAGGCCAAACAGGAGCTCTCCGGGGTCACGTCGACCCCGGTCTCCCTGCCCTTCATCGCCACTGGCGCTGATGGTCCTCTGCACATTGAAACCACGCTGGATCGGGAAACCTTTGAGGGTCTCTGCCCCGATCTTCTGGATCGTTTGCTGGTTCCTGTGCAGTCCGCTCTTCGAGATTCCGGCTGGGCTGCTGAAGACATTGATGACGTGGTGCTCGTGGGCGGAAGCACCCGCATGCCGATGGTGCAGCAGCTGGTCAGAACTCTGATTCCCAACGATCCCTGCCAGTCGGTCAATCCCGATGAGGTGGTCGCTGTCGGAGCAGCTGTCCAGGCAGGAATCATCACCGGTGAATTGCGTGATCTGCTGCTCAATGACGTCACACCGCTGTCGCTGGGTCTGGAAACGATCGGTGGCCTGATGAAGGTGTTGATTCCTCGCAACACCCAGATCCCCGTCCGTCAATCGGATGTGTTCAGCACATCCGAACCCAATCAGTCATCCGTCGAGATTCACGTCTGGCAGGGCGAGCGCCAGATGGCCTCCGATAACAAGTCTCTGGGTCGTTTTCGTCTCTCCGGAATCCCACCGGCTCCACGGGGGGTGCCTCAGATCCAGGTTGCCTTCGACATTGATGCCAACGGCATTCTTCAGGTGAGTGCCACGGACCGGACAACAGGCCGCAAACAGTCGGTGACCATCCAGGGAGGCTCGACGCTCAGTGAGGATGAAATTCAGGGTTTGCTTGCCGAGGCGGAAGCCCGCGCTGATGAAGACCGCCGTAAGCGCTCCACGATTGAGCGACGCAATTCGGCCATGACTCTGGTGGCTCAGGCTGAGCGGCGTCTCCGCGATGCCGCGTTGGAGCTGGGCCCCTATGGAGCTGAACGGCAGCAGCGAGCGGTTGAGATGTCCGTCCGCGATGTTCAGGACCTGCTGCAGCAGGACGACCTGCAGGAGCTTGAGATGGCTGTGAGCGGTCTGCAGGAGGCCCTGTTCGGTCTCAACCGACGCCTGACGGCTGAGCGTCAGATCGAGGCTGGGCCGTTGCAGGGCTTGAAAAGCACGCTTGGCACCCTCAAAGACGAGCTGTTCGCGGAGGATGACTGGGACGACGACCCCTGGGCATCTCCGCAGACTCGCTACGACGGGCGGATGAGAGGCAGCAGAAGGGGGATGGACCCCTGGGACGATGACAACTTCCGCTGAACCGGACTACTGGTCATTGCTCGGTCTGGAGCCTGGTGCTGCTCCAGAGGCTCTGAAGCGGGCGTTTCGGCGTGAGGCCAGGCGTTGGCATCCCGACCTGAACGGCAATGACCGTCATGCTGAAGAGCGCTTCAAGCTTGTCAACGAGGCCTACGCGGTTCTCAGCAATCCTGACCGCCGCAAGGAATGGCAATCGCGACAACGCGGTGGTCATGCCACCACGGATCCCTTCGGCAGTGGGTTCCCGGATTTTGAGGATTATCTGGCGGTGGTTCTCGGTCTTGAGCGTGAATCCGTTCGCCGGGAGGCATCACCAAGAGATCAGCCCCCAGGTGAGTCATCACCCGATCACAGTGCTGGGTTTGATCAGTCTTCTGAAGCCCACTGGCCTGAGACATCACCGCAGCCACCTCCTCCTGTTCGCAGTGAGGATGATCTGGAAACGGTGGTTGACCTCACTCCTGATCAGGCCCTGCAGGGAACAACCGTGGAGCTGGAGCTCGGTGATGGAACTCTTGTTGAAGTCGGAACTCCGCCTCGGGCCGGCGACGGATGGCGGCTGCGACTTGAGGGTGTTGCCCCAGGAGGACGCGATCATTTCCTGCATCTGCGGGTGATGACGGACGACGGGCTGCGGATCGATGGTCTGCGTGTGCACTATCGACTGGAGCTGTTGCCTCCGGATGCTGCTCTCGGATGTGCCGTTGACGTGCCCACCCTTTCAGGACCGGTGACACTCCAGGTTCCACCGGGTTCTTCCAGCGGGCGGTTGCTGAGATTGCGCGGGCGGGGCCTTGAACTCGGCGATGACCGCGGCGATCAGCTCGTGGAGATCGTGATCGTGATTCCAGCATCGCTGGATGACGATGAACGGGCGCTTTATCAGCGACTTCAGGAGCTCAGTCTGGAGCGAGCAAACGCTTTTTAAGCCGCTGTTCCGATGAGAGACTGCTGCTGACGATTGATCAGCATGTTGGTTCACGTGCTCCTGTACGACGCAGGACAGGACAGCGAAGGCATTCACTCCCTCGAGCTCTCGGGTCAGACCGTGGTGCTGATGTTTGAGAACCGCGACGATGCCGATCGCTACGCCGGTCTGCTTGAAGCGCAGGACTTCCCAACTCCCGCTGTTGAAGCCCTCGATCGCGAAGAGATTGAATTGTTCTGTCGTGAGGCCGGCTACGAGGCCAGATTCGTGTCCGATGGTTTTGTTCCCCAATCGGATGACG
>CAJXFG010000057.1 GCA_913052185.1 uncultured Synechococcus sp.
TGCTGTTTCCGGTGAGACGGGTCCCTTGGCCCCATACCCACTGGAATGACGATGACGTGGACACCAGGGAACAGCAGGCTCTCGATGATCTGGAGCAGGCTCTGCAAACCCCGACCGCAGCGGTGATTCTGGAACCGCTGATCCAGGGCGCAGGCGGCATGCGCATGGTTCGGCCCCAGTTCCTGCAGGCCGTGGAGCAACAGGTCAGACGCGCCGGCAGCCTGCTGATCGCTGATGAGGTCCTTGCCGGTTTTGGTCGTTGCGGCCGCCTGCTGGCCTCCCAGCGAGCAGGAATCCAGCCGGATCTGGTGGCGCTGTCCAAAGGACTGACCGCTGGATTTCTGCCGATGGGCATCACGATGGCCAGCGAGATGATCTTTGAGGAGTTCCTCGGCAGCGATCCGACCAAAACTCTCTGGCATGGTCACAGCTTCACCGCCAACCCGCTCGGCTGTGCAGCAGCCAACGCCAGCCTGGATTTGCTCGAAGCGAATCCTGCCTGTCATGAACAGTTCGAACGCCGCCATCAGCGCAGGCTGGAGGGGCTGGCCAGCCATCCGAGAGTGCAACGCACCAGGCTCTGCGGCACCATCGCCGCCTTTGATCTGGTGACCGAAGCCGAGCAGGGCTATCTCAATCCTGCAGGCAAAGTGCTGCGACGTCTGGTGAGAGATCAGGGTGTGCTGATCCGTCCCCTGGGGGATGTGGTCTATCTGCTTCCACCGCTCTGCATCAGCGACGCTCAGCTGGATCAGTGCTACGACGCTCTGCACAACGGACTGGATGCTCTCCCTGATCGATGAGCTGCCTGACCCCCGCGGTCAGGGTCCCAGACGCAATGCAGCCTCAACGTCCTCTCGGGTCAGGCCATAGGGATAGGAACAGCAGCGGGGCGGGCGCTCAGAAGTCCAGGTCACTCCGAGATCCTGCTGATCCAGCCGCAGCAGCGCGCTCCAGCGAGGCTGCTCCCAGATCCAGTCACAGGGATCCTGATCACTGCGGGTGGCGCCCAACGCCTGCAACCACTGCTCAAGTGCCCGCAGGGAGTGCTGATTGAGCGGCGTGTCCGCGGATGGGAGCGATGCCATCGGAATCACCGGGTTGCGGCTCACTCAGCTGAGTCTGCTCCTCAACCAGCCAACTCGGCTGCACCTGAAGATCGAGTCCTCGACTCCAGGCCACTCCCACACCAAGCAGCAGGCAGAGCAGCAGAGACCCCAGCAGAAGCAGCAGCGACAGCCACTCACCACCGGAGAGGGGACGACGCTGACCGATGGCCTGCGGCACCGGCAATGCAGGAATCACGACCTGCTGGGTCGCTTCCTGTTCCCGAAGAGCAGCGTCGTAAAGACGGCGGCGCCGCGGATCGGCGAGCTGTTCATAGGCCTCTCTGAGCAGACGGAATTGGCGGGCCGCATCCTCAGCCGGCAGCCGGGTGGTGTCGGGGTGCACCGCCTTGCTGAGGCGACGGAAAGCCTGACGCAGAGCGTCTGCATCCGCGCTGCGAGACACACCCAGACGTTCGTAGTAAGTGATGTTCTGAGCCTGAGGGGCCATTGCGTTGAACAGCGCCTTTGGCTTCAACGGCATTCTAGAAAGGTGTGACGGTCAGGCCGCCATGCCGGATACATCGCCGTTCGCCATTCCGGGCCCCGAGCTCTGGTCGTTGCTGGGGTGGGAGCCCGACGCCCGGCAACTGCAGCAGTTGATTGACCTGCAACAGCTGCTGCAGGACTGGAACAGCCGCGTCAATCTCACCCGGCTGGTGGAGGGAGAGGATTTCTGGATCGCTCAGGTGCTCGACAGCCTCTGGCCTCTGTTGCCTGAGCTGAAGAGCCCTGACACACCTCGCCGCTGCATCGATGTGGGCACCGGCGGAGGCTTCCCTGGACTGGCGGTGGCCATTGCTCTTCCCGGCGCAGAGGTGACGCTGGTGGATTCGGTGGGACGCAAGACCGCAGCGGTGGACGCCATGGCGAAGTCACTGGGACTGGGACAGCGGGTGTTGGTGCGCACGGAACGAGTCGAGCGCACTGGTCAGGATCCCCGCTGTCGAGGAACCTTTGATCTGGCGATGGCCCGCGCCGTCGGCGCAGCGCCGGTGGTGGCTGAATACCTCGTGCCGTTGTTGCGCCAGGGAGGTGAGGCTTTGCTGTACCGCGGGCGCTGGAATGAATCCGATGAGGCGGAGCTGCAATCGGCGCTCAGGCTGCTGAAAGCTCGATCCCTGTGCTTGCAACGCATGGAACTTCCCTCTCAGAGGGGCTCTCGCACACTGATCAGACTCGGGCCTGATGGAGCAACTCCCGGTAAATATCCCCGCGCCACAGGGTTGCCCACCAAGATGCCGCTTGGAGTTCAGGACGACGACAGCCGCTCCTGAGGCGCACCACCCGCGCGCGCGCGCAGGCTGCGCAGGAGACCGGGAATGCGGTCCCTCCAGGGACTGTCGCTCAGGACCGACAACAGCAGCTCCTCGCTCACGTTGGCATCCAGCGCATCAGCATTGGCTCCCGGAAACCAATGGCCGGCACGACCCAGCAGGCCATAACGCGCCTTGACGAAGCCCTCCAGATCCCATGCTTCGAGAAGGTTGTACAACCACAGCAGCAATGGCAGGTTGATCTCTCCTGGGGTGTCCTTCCATTCGGGCAATCCCTGCCTCCAGCTGGTCAGCCATGGGGCACCGAGAGCATCGCGTTGCGCCTGATGAAGACGGGCTTCGATCGGCACGACCAGCTCGTCAGCCTGATCGAGAAGGGATACCGCTTCGAGATGCAGGTCGAGGTCCTGAGGACGCGCCGCACCGACACTCAGCGTGTGCACGCGTGGATCACGCAGGCAGAACAGATCGTTGAAGACAATCGGGTGCAAGGGATCGGTCAGCTCAAGCAGGCGTGGACCAGGGGTGTGCAGGTGTCCCCCCTTGTCGGTGGGGCTGATGATGAACACGCCCATGTCCTGAAGGCTGGCGGCGGCAATGGCCGGCTCATTGTCCTGACGAATGAAATACCAGTGCAGATTCACGTAATCGAAGACACCCGTTTCGATCGCATCGACGATCAGTGCGGTGTCTCCGTGAGTGGAAAAGCCCACGTGGGCGATCCGGCCCTCTGCCTGCCAGCGACGCACCACATCCAGGCAACCTCCCGGTCGGATCGTCTGATCGAGATGGGAATGCAGATTGATGCCGTGAATCGACAGCAGATCGACGCGATCCACATTCAGACGAGTGAAGGAGAGTTCGAGTTCGGCCTCAAAAAGCGTGGGATCCGACTGAGGTGGAACCTTGGTCTGCAGGATTCGGTGAGGATCAGGACAATCCGGCAAAGCCCAGCCCAGCTGTCGCTCTGAACTTCCGTAATGGCGGGCGGTTTCCACGTGATGGAAGCCGTTTTGCACCGCGCGTTCGAGGGTGCTCTGCAGCAAACGCTGGGATTCAGCTGTGATCGCAGCGACCTCAAGATCACTCCAGCTCTGCTGAAAGCGCATGCCCCCCAGCGACAGCACGGGCATGGAAATCTCAGTGCGCCCGAAGCGTCGGGTTGGCAGAGAAGACATGGGCATCAACCCTGATGGCTGTTGCGGGGGAGCTGACGACGTGGCCTGGCCGGCGAAGGGACTCCCATCGGCAGCAATTCCTGCGCATCCAGCTGAAGCTTCAGTCCGGGCAGATCATCGAAAGCAACCCAGTGAATGCAATCCACCGGACAGGTCTCAATGGCCTCCTGAATGCGATCGGAGGTGTCACCATCCTGGCGAACCGCCCGTGAACGGCCGAGATGCGGCTCGATCACAAACGTGTTGGTGGCCACATGCGCGCAATAGCGGCAACCAATGCAAGCGGCTTCGTCGACCCAAACAGCCTTGGTCTGGAGTGCTCCACCAAGAACCGGCTCCAGACCTGTCCGCTCATCCCGTTCAAAGGAGGCTGCGCCATAGGCGGCAGCCACTGGATCAGTCACTGAATCAATGATGTCGAGAACGTATCTGCTTCAGGCATCCCAACGGGTCACCACCAGCTCGATGGAACCATCTTGGCAATCCCGCTGCTCAGTGACATCAAAACCTTCCTGACGCGTGGCTTCAAGCACCGAGCGCAGCGCGTAGCGCTGAGTCAGACGGGAGAGAAAACGCTCGACAGGAACGGGCTGACGCCAGAGGTCGAGATCGGTCACGAACTCATAGGCGTGATTCGATTCATTCCAGCGGAAGCCGAAGTCGGCACCACCGTCAACAGCCACTGCCAGCTCAGCTTCAACGGTCTGTCCTTTGTAGCCGCGAACGGTTTGCTGGTCGTCGCCGGGGGTATAGCCCAGATCCTCGAGTGCCCCTTTCAGCGGAGCCAGCTGACGGAGTTCGGTCTTGACGGTACTGAAGTGAGACATCAGGAAGGCTCGACGGACTGGGACTGAGTGACGGGCTGGGTGGAGGTGAAGGCCTCAGAGGTGGACTGACGCCGTTCAACGGTGCCTAGCGCTGCCTCCAGACGATCGGTGAGTTGCAGACAGGCGTCACCGGTGACTCCTTCAACCCGCTCCTCCACACGACCATCGGGACGAATGCGAAATCGCACTGTGCGCTGAGGCATGCACCATCACAGAATTGAACGCATGTTAAGGGGAAGTGATTGGAGCCGGAGTTCCCTGTAACGGGATCGGATCAGATCAACAGACCTTCATCCAGAAGCGTCTGGAGACGATCCACCAGCTCAGGGTTATCGAGCTGCTCAAGCGCTGTGCGGGCCTCATCGCGCACGGTTGTCTCGCGGTCCTGCAGGAGCGCGGCCACAAAGGCCTCGACCAGCTCATCCTGACGGGGCTTCACCAGCTGATCGTGCAGTCGTCCCAGAGCCCAGATGCAGTTGCTGCGCACAACCGGTTCACTGTCGATCCGAAGGCTGAGCAACAGCTGTCCTGCCGCCAGATCCGCCTTCACAGGTGAGGTGCTGCCGGCCTCCGCAAGTGAGACAGAAGCCCAGAGGCGCACGGAGGCCACATCCACCTGCAAGGCCCTGATCAATGGATTGATCACAGGAGCATCCGGATAATTCCCGAGGCTCCAGGCCGTGGCTTTGCGCACATAGGCATTGCTGTCGAGCTGCAGCAGCCGCAACAGTGCTTCCACGGCCTGCAGTGAAGGGTTGCGGCCCAGTGCATAGACAGCACTCATTCGCACCACCGGACAGGTTTCGTCCAGCAGGGGGAGAAGCAGTGGCACCGCTCGTGGATCGCGGTGTTCACAGAACACCCTCAGACCCTGTAGACGCTGATCATGCCCCTGCTTGAGACATTCCAGGCCCTCATCACAGGCACGGACCGCCTCCAGCGCATCCCCTTCGGGATCATCCGGCGCAATCTCATCCAGCGGATCACCCATGAGCTCAGCAGCAAGCTCACGGGCCAGCACATCAGGATCAATGGCCAGCTCGGCCATGAGGTCCTCGTTCTGAATACCGGATGAATCGCCCATGGACCGATCGTAATCTCAGCTGATCGGGGCAGGCGCCAGCATGTCGCCAGGCAGCCAGATACGGGCACTCACGGCAACCAAGGCCAGCGCGAACAGAGCCACGATCAGGATGGGGAGCAGGGTGCTGCGGAAAAAAGCCAAATCACTGCCGGATTTCAGATCATTCTGACTGCCGCCCCGATCAGACGGGAGCCGCGGAGCGCCCGGTCGCTCGCAGGAGCACCAGAGAAACGACCGCCAGCACAAGGCCGAACCAACCGAGCAGCTGCTGATGCAACAGGAACGCGCCTGATCCGAGCAGAGCACCGAACAGCAATCCGGAACTGAACAGGAAACGGGCAATCAGATCTGAGAGAGATTCCGAAGCGGTCATCTCGAGGCCACGACGCCAGCGGCTCCATCCGGGTCCTGGGGGACGGACTTTGAGCACAAACCGTTCCAGCACAGCCGGGGATTCCGGCGGTGTCAGCAGCATCACCATGATCCAGACCACGGCCGTGAGCAGTGTGGTGAGCATCAGCCGCTGGCCGTAGTCGCTGATCTGAAACAGCGGCACCACGGAGGTGGTGAGTCCGACCACAAAGCCGCAGAGCATGGCCGCGAGCTCCGCAGCGGCATTGATCCTCCACCAGAACCAGCGCAGAACAAGCACCACTCCAGGCCCGGTGCCGATGGCGATCACCAGACGGAAGACCGTGCCGATGCTGTCACTGATCAGAGCCGTTCCCACACCCAGCACCAACAGCATCACGCTCATCAACTGACCCACCAGCAACAGCTCCCGCTGCGAGGCATTCGGGCGAAGAAAACGCTGATAGAGATCGTGGGTTAGATAGCTGGCACCCCAGTTCACGGAGGTGCTCACAGTGCTCATGAAGGCAGCCACCAGTGACACCACCACCAGACCAAGAACCACTGGAGGCAACAACTGCACCGCCAGTGCGGGATAGCTCATCTCCCAGTCGCTCTGATCCGGCAGCAACACCAAAGCAGCGAGGGCCACGAGCACCCACAACCAGCTGCGAACCAGGTAATTGACCACCAGGAACACCCAACCGGCCAGACGCGCCTGCTGCTCGTCTTTCGTTGCCAGCATCCGCTGAATGAATTCGCCACCACCGTCACTGCGGCGGAAACTCCACCACTGCACGGTGAGGTAGGCGAGGAAGGTGGACACGCTGATGCCGGCACCGCCGATCCAGTCGAAACCTTGCGATCCCCAGCGCCAGGGCACGATCGACAACAACTCAGGACGACCCATTGCATCCAACTGATCCAGCAGCGATCCCATGCCACCCGCTGCATGGACTGCGGCCCACGCAACAGCTCCTGCACCCAGCAGCGCCAGCATCAGCTGAACGAAATCCGTGATCACCACGGCCCACAAGCCGCCCGCAACGGTGTAGGCCAGCACCAGGGCAGCCACGATGCTGAGCAGCAGCAGCGTGTCGGAGATTCCACCTGCTGCGGCCACCGGTTGATTGGAGACGATGCCCAACGCCTCCACCACTTTGCGCATGGCCAGGAAGGCGTAACCGATGCCGATGCAGTTCACAGGAAGCGCCAGCAGGAACGCCTTGATGCCCCGCAGCCAGGCAGCTGCAGGTCCGCCATAGCGCAGCTCCGTGAAAGCCGCATCCGTGAGCACCCCGCTGCGCCGCCACAGCGGTGCGAACACCACGGCCATCGCCACATGCGCCAGCCCGAAACCCCACCACTCCCAGTTCGCCGCAAGGCCACGCGTGCCCACGATGCCGGCGACATAGAGAGGGGTATCGATCGAAAACGTGGTGGCCGCCATGGAGGCACCGGCGAGCCAGCCGCTGAGACGGCGACCCGCAACGAAATAATCGTCCTCACCGCGGTTGCGGCGGGCCAGCCAGAGACCAAGCGCCAGCGTGGCTGCCAGATACACGATCAGAATGATCCAGTCGATCGGAGCCATGGAGCCGCGCGGATAGCCGCAGTCTCCCTTACTTCTGCCTTGATCGCCTCAGCTGTCCACAGGCCGCATCCTGATCAAGGCCTCGGCTGGAACGAAGGCTCACGGCAACGCCGCGGCGCTCCAGCACACGGCGGAATCCTTCGATGCGATCGCGTGAGGGTCGCTGAAACTCCTCCTCTTCAATCGGGTTGTAGGCGATCAGGTTGACGTGACTTTGAAACCCACCGACGCGGTCAGCCAGTTCCTCGGCATGTTCAGGGTGGTCGTTGAGTTCTCCCAGCAGGATGTACTCGAAGCTCACCCGTCGTCCCGTGACCTCCAGATAATGACGGCAATCATCGAGCAGGACGTCATAGGGATAGGCCTTGGCGGTGGGGATGAGCTCCTCCCTCAGCCGCTGATTGGGAGCGTGCAGGCTGACCGCCAGGGTGAACTGAGCTCTGCCAAGGGTTTCAATCGCCAGCTCCGCAAGCTGAGGCAGGGTTTTCGGCACCCCCACCGTGCTCACGGTGATGCGGCGCTGGCCGATCCCCAGATCATCACTTAAGCAACGGATCGCTTCCAGCACAGCACGGCTGTTCAACAAAGGCTCACCCATGCCCATGAACACGATGTGAGAGGGCCTGCGATCCATCACCTCCCTCACACTGAGCACCTGGTCGATGATTTCGTGGGTTCGCAGTGAACGCTGCAGACCGTCTTTCCCGGTGGCACAGAAGCGGCAGGCCATCGGGCAGCCCACCTGACTGGACACGCAGACGGTCAGACGTTGGTCCGTGGGAATGCCAACTGTTTCGATGGTTTCACCATCGTCAGTGGCCAGAAGGAGCTTGGTGGTGGCATCGGACGCGACGGAGCGATGCACTTCCCTCAGACGACCGATGCTGACGCCCTGATCGCTGAGGGTTGCTCGCCAGGCTTTTGGCAGAACGGTGATGTCATCAAGGGAGTGCGCACCCTTGGTGTAGAGCCAGTCATGGAGCTGACGCCCGCGAAAGGCTTTCTGCCCCTGGGACACCACCCAGTCCTGAAGCTCGGCCGCGCTGCGACCGAGCAGAGCTTCGCTCACCAGATCAGGAGGCCGTGACCGAGCTTGATTTCCACCGCCAGCAATGCGATGAACCCGAGCATGGCCACTCGACCATTGAGCCGTTCGGTATGGGTGTGGAACCCATACCGAGGCAGACGACGAATGGGAATTGTGGTGGGTTCAAGCATGCACGCAACCGGCTTCAGAGCAGAGTTTGATAGGGACTGGGTGACGGACGCGTTGGCGACCGCAGATCTCACTCATCGCTGAGCAGACCTTCCTCCTGGAGACCCTCAACGGCCTCGGCATCGACCACCTGCTCTTCCTTCAGCTCATTTTCTGCGTCAGGACGGGCGAAGGCAGCGAAATTGGCTCCCGCCTCGATGCCATGGCGACTGCGGGTGGCCTCCAGATCAGCATCACTGGGGTCATCGAGAACCGCGGAAGCATCGGCTGCCGGAGCGGCAGGCATGTCAACGGTGTAGTCCGGTCGCAGGTTCTGCATGCGTCGATAACCGACGGGATCCTCGGCGAGGATGTCGGGATGGGGACCGGCTTCCGCACGCAGCTCCTCTTCGAAGCCGCTGAAACCGGTGCCAGCAGGGATCAGGCGACCGATGATCACGTTCTCCTTGAGACCGCGCAGCCAGTCACTCTTGCCCTCGATGGCAGCCTCGGTCAGCACCCGTGTCGTCTCCTGGAAGGAGGCGGCGGAGATGAAGCTGTCGGTGTTGAGGGAGGCTTTGGTGATGCCCAGCAGAACCGGAGTGAATTCGGCGGGAGCGCCTCCGGTGATCGACATTGCCTGATTGGTGTCCTCCACCTGACGGAGCTCGATCAGCTCACCTGGCAGCAACGTGGTGTCGCCGGCATCCTCGACCCGCACCTTGCTGGTCATCTGCCGCACGATCACCTCGATGTGCTTGTCGTCGATCGAGACGCCCTGGGATTTGTAGA
>CAJXFG010000058.1 GCA_913052185.1 uncultured Synechococcus sp.
CCAACGCCGAAGGACGTCCCTCCTACAAGGACACGCTCAACCTGCTGCAGACCAGTTTCGGCATGCGCGCCAATGCCGTGAAGCGGGAACCGGAACTGCAGGCTTTCTGGGCCGACAAGGGGATCGATCTGAAGCTGGGCCTGCACAACCCAGGGCCGATCTTCACGCTGCACGACGGACCGCCCTACGCCAATGGCCCCCTGCACATGGGCCATGCCTTGAACAAGGTGCTCAAGGATGTGATCAACAAGTATCAGATCCTGCGGGGACGCAAGGTTCGGTACATCCCTGGATGGGACTGCCATGGCCTACCGATCGAGCTGAAGGTGCTGCAGTCGATGGATGCCGATCAGCGCCAGGCACTCACCCCGATCAAGCTGCGTAAAAAGGCTGCCGCCTACGCCCGCAAGCAGGTGGACAGCCAGATGAAGGGGTTTCAACGCTGGGGCATCTGGGCCGACTGGCAACAGCCTTACCTCACTCTTCAGAAGGAGTACGAAGCCGCACAGATCAGGGTGTTCGGAGACATGGTTCTCAAAGGGCACATCTACCGGGGTCTCAAACCTGTGCATTGGAGCCCCAGTTCGCGAACAGCGCTGGCGGAGGCCGAGCTCGAGTACCCCGATGGCCACACCAGCCCAAGCGTTTACGTGGCCTTCCCAGCGGTTGAACTGCCCCCGGTCCTGCGCGACACCCTGCAAGCAGAGGGGATCACCTTGCCAAGCGATGCCGATGCCCTTGGCCAGGCTCTTCAGGTGGCGATCTGGACCACAACTCCCTGGACTCTGCCGGCCAACCTGGCGGTCTCGGTGAACGAACGACTGGACTACGCCCTTGCCGACGATGGCGAGGGGCGACTGCTTCTGGTCGCCGCGGATCTGATCGAGGCCCTCGCCATCACCCTCGAACGACCACTCGTCCGCAAAGCCACGGTGAAGGGAGCGCTGCTCGCGGGGCTGACTTATCGCCATCCGTTGATGGAACGCACCAGTCCCGTTGTGATCGGCGGCGACTACATCACCACCGAATCAGGAACAGGGCTTGTGCACACCGCACCGGGCCACGGAGTCGACGACTTTCACACAGGTCAGAAAAACGGCCTGCCTGTTCTTTGCCCTGTGGATGAGGCAGGAACACTGACGCAGGAGGCAGGCGCCTTCGCCGGCCTCAACGTCCTGAAGGACGCCAACCCAGCGATCATCGAAGCGCTCGAAACTGCCGGGGCTCTGTTGAAGCAGGAGGCTTACGGCCACCGCTATCCCTATGACTGGCGCACGAAAAAGCCCACGATCTTCCGTGCGACAGAACAGTGGTTCGCCTCCGTGGATGGCTTCCGCCAGCAGGCCCTCGATGCGATTGATCAGGTCGAGTGGACTCCCGCTTCAGGTCGCAACCGCATCGAAGCCATGGTCAAGGAGCGCGGTGACTGGTGCATCTCGCGTCAGCGCACCTGGGGAGTGCCGATCCCGGTCTTCTACAACCGCAGTGGAGGCGATGTGCTGCTCAACGCCGACACCCTGGCTCATATCGAAGCGCTGATCGCCGAACACGGTGCTGATGTGTGGTGGGAGAAGGACGAGGCTGATCTGCTTCCGCCCGCTTATGCCGACCAGGCTGACCAGTGGCGCAAGGGCACCGACACCATGGATGTGTGGTTCGACTCCGGCTCCAGCTGGGCAGGTGTCTCCAGCAAGAAAGAAACCCTCAGCTACCCCGCCGATCTGTACCTGGAGGGTTCGGACCAACATCGCGGCTGGTTCCAGAGCTCACTGCTCACATCCGTTGCCGTCAATGGTCACGCCCCCTATCAACGGGTGCTCACCCACGGTTTCGCGCTGGATGAGAAAGGTCGAAAAATGAGCAAGTCGCTCGGCAACGTTGTCGACCCGATGGTGATCATCGAGGGCGGCAAGAACCAGAAGCAGGAGCCTGCCTACGGCGCTGATGTGCTGCGACTCTGGGTGAGCTCGGTTGATTACTCCGCGGATGTGCCGATTGGTGCCGGCATCCTGCGCCAGCTCGCCGATGTGTACCGCAAGGTGCGCAACACCAGTCGCTACCTGCTGGGCAACCTGCACGACTTCAACCCAGCGAGTGACGCCGTTCCAGTGGCGGAGCTGCCATTGCTGGACCGCTGGATGCTGCAGCGCACTGCAGAGGTGATGGATGAGATCACAGAAGCCTTCGAGAGCTATGAGTTCTTCCGCTTCTTCCAGTTGCTGCAGAACTTCTGCGTGACCGACCTGTCGAACTTCTACCTCGACATCGCCAAGGACAGGCTCTACGTGAGCGCTCCTGCAGACCGTCGACGCCGAAGCTGCCAGACCGTGATGTCGCTGATCATCGAACGCCTTGCTGGTCTGATCGCTCCGGTGCTGTGCCACATGGCCGAAGACATCTGGCAGAACCTCCCCTACAAGGTGGAGGAGACGTCGATTTTCAACCGTGGCTGGCCCACGGTTCCTGCCGACTGGCGGGATCCCAGCCTCAGCGATCCCATGCAGCAGTTGCGCGACCTACGCGCAGCGGTGAACAAAGTGCTGGAGGACTGTCGCAGCCGTCAGGAACTCGGCGCATCCCTGGAGGCCTCGATCCGTCTCGAAGCCCACAGACCTGAGCTGCAGACAGCGCTGAGCTGGTTGAACGAGAACGGCGATGTCGAAGTGGATGGCCTGCGTGACTGGCTGCTGGTCTCTCAGCTTCAGATCGGTGGCGAGCCCTGGGCAGAACTGCTCGCGAGTCAGGAGGATGACCTGGCGCTGATCGAGGTGAGCAGGGCGCGAGGAATCAAATGCGAACGTTGCTGGCACTACGAAGGTGATGTCGGCCAGTCCGCTGATCATCCGGGTCTGTGTGGGCGGTGCGGCAGCGTCCTCGAGCGGCGGAATCACCAGCTGGCCTGAGCCAGCTCTTGCGGATTCAGAGGGCCTACAAGACGGGTCTCACCGTGAGGATCCAGGGGGCCCTGGAGCAGTTCAGCCCAGTCAAGACGGGTTCCGTCCGGCAGCACCGAAGCATCGGGATCAAACGCCGTTGGATGGGTTGTGCTGCTGCTGAAGCCTCGGAAGATCAACAGTTCAAACGGCTCATCGTCCACAAAACCATGCAACCTCACCACCCGATCGGGACTCAGACGCGTGCGCTCTTCCAGCTCCTGAACCAGAGCGATGGGGTCCATGGTCAGAAATCCCCGGCGACCCTTCCCTGCTTGGGCAGACGAACCAAAGCCCACTGCAGCAGACCGACGACATAGGCAACCAATGCCACATAGCCAATGAAAGCGGCCACGGCCATCGTCCACTCACCGCCGAAGACGAAATCAAACACCCGTTCGGCAACGCGATGCAGACCCTGCGGGGCTTCCAGCCAAACCCGACAGGCATCCGTCCCGAGCTGACGGGTGCAGCCCAGCGCGGAACCGGACATGACGGCAGCGAACAAAGCGAACAGCGTGAGAGCCCATCGCCAGATCCGCACCGTGACCGGCAACGCACGGCCGGGGGGGCTGTCGGCCAGCTCCTCGTTGAGATCGACCCAGAACCACAGTGATGCAGCCATCAGCAGTGGTGCGAGAAATGCCGTGAGGTAGCCGATCGGCCGTTGATCGGTGAGCAGCAGCACGCTGATGGCCAGCAGGCTCGCCACTTTCCAGTAAATCCCCAGTAGCCGCACCAGCGCAGGGTCGCGTCGCATCCCTGACCAGATCAACAGCACCAGCGGGATCCCGAGCGCAATCGTTGCCCCCAGTCGATACGTCAGCCACACCAGGGTGCGTGTTGTGAAATCAGACACCGACCAGGCACATCAGAGGGCCATTATCACGGTCATCCAGCAAGACCACAGGATTGGTAGGGTCCAGTTCATGGTTCCGTTCAATCCTCTCGACTGGTTCCGGAGCCGCGGGCCGCAGGCCCGATGCCGAAACGCCCTCTCCAGCAAGACTTCTCTTGAGGAGGCTGCGCGGGAAGTGACCAGTGTTCTGGGCCCTGCTGAAGCGGATCTGGCACTGGTGTTCGTCTCGAGTCACTTCGCAAGCGATCTCACGCGCCTGTTGCCGCTGCTGCAGAAGCGACTGAGCGCCCGACACTGGCTCGGATGCCTTGGTGGTGGCGTCGTGGGCACGACATCCTCGGGCGAAGCCCATGAGGTTGAACGCAGTGCCGCACTCAGCGTCTGCCTGCTCAACCTTCCAGGGGCTGAAATCAGCAGCTTCAAACTGGACAGCACGCAGCTGCCCGATCTTGATGGAGCCGCCCTGAACTGGCAGGAGTGGGTCGGGGTGAACCCTGCCCACTGCCGTTCGATGCTGCTGCTGCTCGATCCCAGCTGCAATGCCATCAATGATCTGGTCAGCGGACTGGATTACGCCTACCCGGGCATCGCCAAAGTGGGCGGCATCGCCGTCCCTCACAACGCCGATCATGGCTCCCTGCTCCAGGGGGATCAGGTCGTCGGCGGAGCTGTCGGCGTGAGCATTGGCGGCAGCTGGAGTCTCGACCCCGTGGTCGCCCAGGGATGTCGCCCCATAGGACCGGTGTTCGCCATCGAACAGGCTCAACGCAACGTTTTGCTTGAACTGAGTGACGGTGATCGCAAGGCCAGTCCCGTGGCCTGTTTGCAGCGTGTGCTGGCCGATCTCAGCGCTGAAGACAGAGAACTGGTGCAGCATTCACTGTTCCTGGGTGTGGAACGCGAGGAGCTGATTGCCGACGCAGTGCTGGCGGGCCTGAATCAAGGCAGTGCCATTGCCGATCGACCCGAAAGAGCCTTTCTGGTGCGCAATCTGATCGGCGTCGATCCCCGCAATGGCGCGGTCGCCGTGGCCGATCGCGTCCGTGCCGGGCAGAACGTGCAGTTCCAGCTGCGCGAAGCGCAGGCCTCACGGATGGAAGCCCGCCAGCTGCTGCAGCACAAACGTGACCAGGGCGGCGACGCAACGCCGCTGATGGGATTGCTGTTCGCCTGCCTTGGCCGAGGCAACGGTTTGTTCGGCAGTCCCGATGGCGATGTGAGCATCGCCCGTGATGTGTTTCCCCAGCTCCCGGTGGCCGGCAGCTTCTGCAATGGCGAAATCGGCCCGCTGGGAGGTGCCACACACCTGCACGGCTACACCGCCTGCTGGGGATTGTTGCGCTGCGATGCTGCCTCGGGTGCAAACCAGTCCTGATGCGGCAGCACGTCAATCCCCTAAGCCGCTTCTTTCAACTTCCTCTGGAGCTGCCCAGCCCTGATCAGCTGTTCGATGACGCGGCTCGCCCCATCCATCTCGACATCGGCTGCGCCCGCGGCGTGTGTCTGCTGGAACTGGCAGCAGTGAGGCCCAGCTGGAACCATCTGGGTGTGGAGATCAGACGTCCGCTGGTGCTGGCAGCACAGCGTGACCGCGACAGACTCGCGCTGCACAATCTCCACTACCTGTTCTGCAACGCCAACATCAGCCTGGAGGGCTGGTTGGCTGAGCTGGCGGAGGATCAGCTGCGGCTGGTGAGCATCCAGTTCCCGGACCCCTGGTTCAAGCGTCGCCATCGCAAACGACGGGTGATGCAACCCTCGCTGCTGCTGTCCATTGCTGCGGCTCTCGGTCCCAGCCGGGAGCTGTTTCTGCAAAGCGATGTGCTGGAGGTGATCGAACCGATGGTCGCGCTGGTGGAACTGAGCGGTTGCTTCGACCGCCCCAGCGAAGACGCCCGTCCCTGGCGAGCCAGCAACCCTCTGCCGGTGCCGACGGAACGGGAGCGCTACGTGCAGGAACAGGGGCTGCCCGCTTACAGGGTGCTCTACCGCCGCAACCATCAGCCACCGCCTGAGCGGGACGAACTGGAAGTCGCCTGGCAACGGGTCGATAATCCCGCTGATGTACCTCTCGATCACTGATGGCTGAGGCTTCGGCCCCGACCCCTTGGTTACTGCGCTGGCAAGGACTTCTGCCCGATTCACCAGCACAGCAGAAGCGGCTGAGCGACCTGGCTGGGATTGTTCTGATGTTGCTGATGGCCGGTCTGCCGGTGCTCACTCGCGCCGGCCTCGGACTGATCGTGCTGGCATGCGGAGTCCTCTGGCTGCTCTGGTCACTCACCCGAACGCCTGGACGCCTCGGCGCGATCAGTGGCTGGCTGCTGCTGTTCCTCGCAGTGGCCGTGCTGGCCACCGGATTGTCACCGGTTCCGAGCGCCGCAGCCAAAGGGCTCTTGAAGCTGATCAGCTATCTCGGTGTCTATGCACTGATGCGCCAGCTGCTGAATGTCCGACCTCAGTGGTGGGATCGACTGGTGGCAGCCCTGTTGGGAGGATCTCTGCTGAGCAGTGTGCTGGCCTTGCGTCAGCTGTACGCGCCCACCGAGGAACTGGCTCTCTGGGCAGATCCCAATTCCGTGGCGGAGGGCACCATCCGCATTTACGGACCACTTGGCAATCCCAATCTGCTGGCGGGCTACCTCGTTCCGATCCTGCCCATCGCCATGGTGGCGATGATCCGATGGCGTGGCTGGGGCTCCAAGCTCTATGCGGGCACAGCCCTGATCCTGGGCTGTGCTGCGACTCTGTTCAGCTACAGCCGTGGAGGTTGGCTGGGAATGGTGGCCTCGGTCGGTGCGCTGCTGCTGTTCCTGCTGCTTCGACAGATCCGCAACTGGCCAGCCCTGTGGCGCCGGCTTCTCCCCCTAGCCCTGCTGGCCGTCGGCGGCGCACTGCTGGCCTTCGCTGCCACGCAGGTGGAACCGATCCGCACAAGAGTCGCCAGCCTGCTGGCAGGTCGGGGCGACAGCTCCAACAATTTCCGCATCAACGTCTGGCTGGCCGCGATCGACATGATCCAGGACCGCCCCTGGCTGGGCATCGGCCCGGGCAATGCTGCCTTCAACAGTGTTTACCCGCTCTACCAGCAACCGAAATTCAACGCCCTCAGCGCCTATTCAGTCCCTCTGGAGATTCTCGTCGAGACAGGAATTCCAGGCCTGATCACCTGTCTGGGGCTCGCTGTTGCCAGTCTGCGCAATGGCTGGCGAGCGCTGACTGCAGAGTCTGATCTTGCGCTTCCCTGCCTGGGCTGCCTGGCGGCCATCGCCGGATTGCTGATTCAGGGTGCAGCCGACACGATCTTCTTCCGCCCCGAAGTGCAGATCAGCGGCTGGTTCTGCCTTGCGACCCTGAGCCAGATGCGCCGGAACCCTTGAACCAGCGATCCTTCATCCTTGCCGGGTTTGATGCAGGGCAGACAAGCTGCCGCTGCCGCCTGAGTCTCTGGCAGAACGGTGCGCTGCAGCGACTCGGCGAGGGCTCAGGACCTGGGGTCAGCCACCTTGATGCCGCTGACGCTGAAGAGCGCTTCCGAACGGCCATCCGCTCCAGCCTGAACAGTGCCCGACGTGAGTGGACGCAGCGATTGGGACTGGATCCGAACGACGCAGAACCGATCACTGCCGCCGCAATCGGGGCCAGCGGGATCGAGGCTGGGACGCCCCTTCAGGCAAGAGGCAGGGCCCTGCTCGCTTCAGAATTACATCTGCCGGAAACCCGCTGTCTGGCAACGGGCGACGAACGCACCGCATTGCGGGGCGCGTTCCCCGATCAGGCAGGCATCGTGCTGATCAGCGGCACCGGAATGATTGTGGTTGGCCGGGATGCCCATGGTCGGGAACACCGCTGCGGAGGCTGGGGCTGGCGTCTGGATGGCGCTGGATCTGCCTTTGACATTGGCCACCATGCGCTTCAACTGAGCGTGAGAATGGCCGATGGCCGTGCTTCCCAGAGCACGCTGCGCGAAAGGCTCTGGAGTGCCCTCGGCTGTCGCAGCGCCACCGACCTCAAAGCCCTCGTGGTGAGCCCAGGCCATGGGGTGGCCGATCAGGCAAGCCTGGCACCGCTGGTCGACGAGGCAGCTGCTCAGGGGGATCAAGCCGCACGGACAATCCTGCAGCAATCGGCCTCCGCTCTGGCTGAGGCGACAGCAGCCACAGCCAAGGCGCTCAACCTGAAGTCTCCATCACTGGGCGCTCGTGGGGGTGCTCTGAAGCATCTGCCGGTGTTTCGTCAACTGGTGAACGCAGCGGTCGACGAGTTGCTGCCCGGAAGCGAGTGGCAATCATCAGGTGGGGATGCCTGCGATGGAGCCCTGACCTGTGCCCTTGAACTTGCCGGCCTCAGGCCACATTGAGATGGCGATCGGCCGCCTCAGCAAGACGACCGGTCCAGAGATCCACCACCTCGGTTTCGGCTGCTTCCACCATCACCCTCAGCAGAGGCTCGGTGCCGCTCGCACGCACCAGAATCCTGCCGTCTCCAGCCATCGAGCGCTCGGCTTCATCGACCAGATCGCGCAGAGGGGCACACTCGGCCCACCCCTTGCGACGCTCAAGGTCTGGCACACGCACATTCACAAGCTTCTGTGGATAAGCCTGGAAGCTGCGGTCCAGCCAGTCCGCAAGCGTCATCTGTTGTCCATGGCAGAGGGTGGCGAGCTGAAGCGCCGTCAGAACCCCATCGCCTGCCAATCCGTGAGCAGACGAAAGAATGTGACCCGACTGTTCGCCGCCCAGTGCTGCACCACTGCTCACCATCGCAGCGTGCACATGTTGATCGCCCACGGGAGTCCGCTCCAGTTGTCCGCCTCTGGCCTGCCAGGCCCGCTCAAACCCAAGGTTGGACATCACCGTGGCAACCAGACGCTGATCAGGCAGCGCACCACTCTCCTGAAGCACAGAACCCCAGAGGTAGAGCACGTGGTCGCCGTCGACAACACGGCCACGACCATCCACCGCCAGCATCCGATCGGCATCACCGTCAAAGGCGAAGCCCATCGCCGCACCCCGCTCAATCACCGCCTGGCGCAACGGTCCGAGATGGGTGGAGCCACAACCCACATTGATGCGCTGGCCGTCGGCGACTTCATGCAGCACCGTGAGATCGGCCCCCAGTGACCGGAAGACCTCAGCACCGCAGGCGGTTGCTGAACCCCAGCAAAGATCGAGCACGATCGGAACGCCATCCAGGCGTTGGTGCTGAACGCTGTTCAGCAGACTGTCGCGGTAATGCTCCAGCAATTCAGCACGGTGGCTGGCAGCACCGCAGGCGGTCATCGGAGCTGAAGCCTCCGTTTCTCCACGCAGACCGACTTCGATGCGGTGTTGCAAGTCAGCACCAAGCTTGCTGCCATCTGGCCCGAACACCTTGATGCCGTTGTCTTCAGGCGGGTTGTGACTGGCCGAAACCATCAGACCACCTGATGCCTGAAAACGACGAATCAGACCAGGGACCGCAGGTGTGGGGCAGAGTCCAAGCGTCCAGACCTCACGTCCTGCAGCCGTGAGCCCTGCAGTCAGAGCGGCCACCACCATCGAACCGCTGCAGCGGGAATCCATCCCGATCAGGACGGGGCCATCCGATGGCAGAACACGTCCGCACCAGA
>CAJXFG010000059.1 GCA_913052185.1 uncultured Synechococcus sp.
GAGCTGAGCGGAATCGAACCGCTGTCCGAAACACTGGTGTGGATCACCTAGTCCGGTCAAGACCGGACGTTGTCATTCTGACAGCAGTGTTGAAGCGGAGCACAGGATTTTGGGGAGTGATCACCGACATGCGTCGCAGCGGATTCAGGGCGTCGCAGTGTTGCCCCAGGGTCTTGAGGAGATCGGCAGCCAGGAATTAGAGGCCCTCGGAGCCAAAGAGGTCACACCCTTGCGCCGTGCCGCCTGCTTTCAAGCAGACATGGCCTGTCTTTACAGGCTTCATTTGCAATGCCGGCTGCCCTTCAGGCTTCTGCGTGAAATGGCACGCTTCCGCTGCGACGGTCGTGATTCGCTCTACGACGGCATCCAACAGGCCCTCGACTGGGAACACTGGCTTCCTCCATCGATGAGCTTCCGGGTGGATGTGACCGGCACAGCCCCAGGACTCAATCACAGCCACTTCACCGCACTGCAGGTGAAAAACGCTGTGATCGATTGTCAGCGCGATCTTTGGGGCAAGCGGTCGTCCATCGACCTGGATGAACCCGATCTCTGCCTGCACCTGCACCTGCATCGAGGTGATGCGGTCCTCAGCCTCGACGGCAGCGGCGGCAGCCTGCACCGCCGGGGCTATCGCGCTGCCGTTGGCGATGCGCCACTCAAGGAAAACCTGGCTGCAGGACTGATCCAGCTGACCGGCTGGGATGGAACCAGTCCCCTGACTGATCCCTGCTGCGGTTCAGGAACACTGCTGATTGAAGCCGCAGCGATGGCACTGCAGCGATTCCCGAGCCTGCAGCGCCGCTTCCTGCTGGAGACGTGGGCGGATTTCGACCAGGAGCTGTGGGAGAGCGAACAGCAACGAGCCCGGAAACGGCAGCAGACCATCACCAATCCACCTCGCATCATGGGCTTTGAGCAGGACCCTGCGATTGCCCAGCAGGCCCGCGACAACGTGAGCGCAGCGGGACTCACGGACGTAGTCCAGATCATCGCCAGTGATTTCAGAGAAGCGCCTGCCCCCGATGGCGACCCGGGAGTGGTCGTCTGCAATCCCCCCTATGGGGTGAGGCTGGGCGACAGCACCGAACTGCAGGAGCTCTACCGAGAACTGGGATCGGTTCTGAAGCGGGATTACGGCGGCTGGGATCTATGGCTTCTCAGCGGTAATCGGGAGCTGACGGGAGCTCTGCGGCTCAAAGCCAAGCGCAGGATCCCAGTCAGCAACGGTGGATTGGATTGCCGCTGGCTGCACTACGAGCTGAACAGACGCGCTGCGGATTCAACCACCCAGGGAACCTGAATCGCCCACAGCTCATTTCCCGAGCACCGCACGCGTGGTGCGGATCAGCCCTTCCAGGGTCTGAGGCAGGTAGGGCCCTTTGGCCAGCCCACCGCCAATCCGCAGGCTGAATCCTGCGACCACCACATTGAGGATCGCCAACACCAGCAGTGATTGGATCAACGACCAATCCAACGACTCCAGCATCCACACCAGCAGTGCAGCTTCCGCAGCCACCAGCGCCAGCAGCATCAGGGTGCCCCCCATGGCCAGAAAAACGCCACCACTGATCAGGCGCCGTTTCTCACGATCCACTTCCTGCAGAGCAATGCGCACATGCAGATCCATCACTGAGCCAGCGAGTGCCGTGACTCGCGCGGCAGCACCAAGCCCGCGGGAGCGAGGTTGCTCGGAGCGTGGAAGCTCGCTCATGACGACCTCCGACCGCCGGAGAGCAGGGCACCGACCAGCAGACCAACACCAGCTGCAACGGCCAGTGACATCAGCGGTCGATCGCGCACCGGCTTCTCAAGCTTGGGCCTCAGCGTGCGGTTGAGCTCATCCAGCAGGTGTTCAAGTTGCTCCTCGAGGGGATCAAGACTGTCACTGAGGTTGCGGGTGCGGTCTCCGGCCTGATGCAGCAGCTCCTCGAGCTGAACGGTGACGATGCCGGCAGCCCTGTCGCTGTGGGTGGAAATCAGATGAACCACCTCATCGAAACTGCCGCGGGTGGCTTCCAGAGCTTGATGGGTGACTTCAGGCCAACGCTTCTGAATTTCCGGCAGAAGCGTCTCGAAGCGGTCACGGAAGCGGTACGACAGATCCTGGGAATCCTCAGGCGCATCGGCTGGAGAAGGAGCTGAATCCATGGCGATCCTGACGGCCAACCGAAGGGTAAGGGTGGTAACTCTGAGATGACACCCATTGGGATTGGTGGGCCATCCGTTGCGCTACGCCCTGCTGGAGCATTTCGGTGCCCCGGACGACCCCGGGGGGTGCCACCTCGACCTGTTGCTCGAGGACGGGGACAGCTGCCGCAGCTGGCGGCTGGAAGCGATTCCCCGGTTGAACGGTGCGGCGGTCAGGGCCACACCATTGCCGCCCCACCGACTGGTGTGGCTGGAGCGGGAGGCTGCGGACGTCTCCGGCGGCAGGGGTTGGGCACGCCGGGTCGTGGCGGGCACCATGCGCAGCGGCCTGCCCGCTGATGCCAGCCTGCCCGTCCGTGTGGAACTGGAAGGGATGGCCGTGATCGGCCTGTGCGACCCGGTTGTTCTGGAAATCTCATCAGAGCAATGCCGTCTGAGCACCGGCTGCGAACAGGACCCTGCAAACAGCACTTGAGCTTTTTCAAGGCTCCGCTAATTTCAGACGGCTGACAGCCGTTGCCCCTGTTGGTCCACATCAATCAGGTCGGGCTGACACAGTTCAAGTCCTTCGGGGGGGCGATGAGCATCCCCCTGGAACCCGGTTTCACCGTGGTGACAGGCCCGAATGGATCCGGCAAGAGCAACATCCTCGATGGCGTGCTGTTCTGTCTTGGCCTGGCCAACAGCAAAGGAATGCGGGCTGATCGCCTGCCTGATCTGGTCAACAGCAATGTGCTGAAAGCCGGGAAATCAGCCGAAACCACGGTCAGCGTTCGTTTCGACCTGTCCGAATGGGAGCCGGACGCCGCTGAGGACGGGCTGGAGCCTCCGGAGGAGGGGCCATGGATTCGCCCTGATCAGAAGGAATGGACCGTCACACGCAAGCTGCGGGTGATGCCGGGAGGGTCCTACAGCAGCAGTTACAGCGCGGATGGGGTTCCGTGCAATCTCCAGCAACTGCAGACCCAGCTGCGCCGACTGCGCATCGATCCGGAAGGCAGCAACGTGGTGATGCAGGGAGATGTCACCCGCATCGTTTCGATGAGCAACCGCGATCGCCGCGGCCTGATCGATGAACTGGCCGGCGTGGCGCTGTTCGACACCCGCATCGAACAGACACGGCGCAAACTCGATGAGGTGCAGGAGCGCCAGGAGCGCTGCCGCATCGTGGAGCAGGAGCTGCTGACAGCACGTCAGCGGCTTGAAAAGGACTGCGCCAAGGCCAGGGCTTATCAGGAGCTCAAGGAGCAGCTGCAGCTCGGCCGCCGACAGGAGCTGGTGCTGGCCTTCGAGGCGGCGCAGGCTGAACGTCAGCGACTGCAGCAGCGGCAACAACACCTGAGCGCCAAGGAGGAGAGCGACAGCCGCTCGATTGAGCAACGCGACGTGAGCCTGCAGGAGGCAGCGGCACGGCTGCAGACCCTGCAGGAGAGCGTCAAGGCGCTGGGCGAGGACCAGCTGCTCAGCGTGCAGGCCGAACTGGCGGGTCTGGATCCACAGAGCCGCGAACTGGAGCGACAGGCCAGCCAGCACCAGCAGGAGGGCGAACGACTGCAGGGACTGCGCCATCAGCTGCAGGCGCGCCGCGGCCAGCTCCAGAGCGAAACGGACGAGCTGCGCCTCAACGCCAATCAGGGATTGCTGGAGAAAGCCGAGCAGGCCTGCAGGGATGCGGAAGCGGCCGTGGAACTCTCCCGGCGTCGGCTTGGCGAGGTGGCCGGTCGCTCAGGCACCTGGATCGAGGAACAGCGGCAGCGCTCCGGCAAACGCCAGCAACTTCAGGATCGCGTCTCACCGCTTCAGGAGGAACGCCAACAACTGCGGGAACGTCTCCGGCAGGACGAAGAGCGTCTGCTGGAACTGGGACAGGAACGGGATCAGGACGGCGCGGAAGACCAGCGGGTCCAGACCCTGCTGGAGCGGCTTGAGCAGGAATGGCAGACCCTGCTGGAGTCGATCCGCAGCGGCAGAGAACAACTCCAGCAGTTACTGGAGTCGGTGGCGATCCAGCAGCGCACTCGGTCCCGGCTCGAGCAGGAACAGACACGACTGGAACGTGAGATTGCACGTCACGACAGCCGCCGTGAGGCCATCCAGGAAAGCAGGGGCACCGGTGCCTTGAGGCTGCTGCTCGAATCAGGCCTGGAAGGCATCCACGGTCACGTTGCACAGCTGGGTGAAGTGGACGAACGCCATCGCCTGGCTCTTGAAGTGGCTGCCGGCGCGAGGATGGGCCAGGTGGTGGTGGACGACGACCGCATCGCGGCTCGTGCGATTGATCTGCTCAAGAGTCGCCGCGCCGGTCGACTCACTTTCCTGCCGCTCAACAAGATCCGCGCTCCTGGCGGCGGTGCCGCCACCGCCCGCGGCAGACGCCCCGAGGGAGGAGGGGGCAGCGGCCTGGTGGGACGAGCTGTCGATCTGATCCGCTACGAAGCGATCTACGGCGATGTGTTCGCCTATGTGTTCGGTGACACCCAGGTGTTCACGGATCTGGGGAGCGCCAGGCAGTTCCTGGGACGGTCGCGGGCCGTCACCCTTGAGGGTGAACTGCTCGAAAAAAGCGGCGCCATGACAGGCGGGAGCTTCTCCCAGCGCGGAGGAGCTCTGAGCTTCGGTGCCAGCAGTGATGGCGATGAAGCGGCGCCACTGCGGCAGCGCCTTCTCGAACTGGGAGAGACCCTCACCGCCTGCCGAAGGGAAGAGCAGCGACTGCTGGAGGCGGTGGAGCAACAGCGACCGCAACTGCGTCAGCTGGAGCAGCGTCAGGCCGCTCTGGAGGCGGAACGCCAGGCCGCCAAGCGTTCCCATGGTCCACTGCTTGAACGGGTGCAGCAGCGTCAGCGCAAACTCAGCGAGCTGCAGCAGGCCCAGCAGAACCATCGCCAGAGGCTGGATCAGCTCGAGGCCAGCCTGAATCCGCTGCAAGCCGAACTGAATCAGCTCAATGCCCAGGAATCCACTGTTGAGGCCAATGGTGATGCCGAACGCTGGCAGGCCCTGCAGCAGGAACTGGAACAGGCCGATTCCGGCCTTGAGGCAGCGCGACAGCAACGCGATGCGCTGCTGCAACAGGAACGCGACCGACAGCTCAGCCAACAGAGACTCGGCGATCAGCAGCAGGCCATCGAACGGGAGGAGCAGTCGCTTCAGCAAGCTGTTCAGGCACTCGCCGAAGCCCATGGCCGCTGGCGTGAACAGCAACAGGCTCTGAAAACCCGCCGTCAGGCTCTGGAAACGCAGCAGCAGGAACTGCAAACCCGCTTCGGGGAGGAGCGACGCGCCAGGGATGAAGCGGAGGCGGCAGTGGCTGAACAGAGGCAGGCCCTGCAGCAGGCACGCTGGGAACTGGAGCGCCTGCGCGAGGAGCGCACCTCACTGGAGGAGCAGCTTCGCAATGGCGGACTGCGCCTGGAAGAGCTGAAGTCCACCCTGCCTGATCCACTGCCTGAAATCCCCGACGAGCTGCGCGAGGATGGTCTGGAGAGTCTTCAGGAACGCCTGCAGCAACTGCAGCTGCGCATGGAAGCCCTGGAGCCGGTCAACATGCTCGCCCTGGAGGAGCTGCAGGAACTCGAACAGCGCCTTGGCGATCTGGGTGAACGGCTGGATGTGCTCAGCCAGGAGCGGGAGGAGCTGCTGCTCAGGATCGAAACCGTGGCCACGTTGAGGCAGGAGGCCTTCATGGAGGCCTTTGAGGCGGTCGACAGCCATTTCCGCGAAATCTTCGCGAGCCTTTCCGATGGCGACGGCAAGCTTCAGCTCGACAACCCGGATGATCCGCTCGAAGGGGGGCTCACACTGGTGGCCCATCCAAAAGGCAAGGCTGTCAGGCGTCTGGCGGCCATGTCCGGTGGAGAGAAATCGCTCACAGCCCTGAGCTTTCTGTTTGCCCTGCAGCGCTTCCGTCCATCGCCGTTCTATGCCCTCGACGAGGTGGACAGCTTCCTGGATGGGGTCAATGTGGAGCGCCTTGCAGCCCTGATTGCCCGCCAGGCTGAACAGGCTCAGTTCCTGGTGGTGAGCCACCGCAGACCGATGATCGGTGCCTCCACCCGCACCATCGGCGTCACCCAGGCCAGGGGTGCTCACACCCAGGTCGTGGGGCTTCCTGATGCAGCCTGAACAGCCAGTGCCGGGTCCTTGCGCCAAAATGTCACGAATCCCTCCGGCTGAGGCCTGCGGTTGAGCTTGTCGTCAACTCCGAATGACCCCCTGGTGAACGTGCCCAGTGATCGCCTCTGGTTGAGGTCGGAACTGATGGGTACCCAGGTGATCACCCGCGACAGCGGCCGTCGCCTGGGCGTTGTGGGTGAAGTGGTGGTGGATATTGACCGCCGGGAAGTGGTGGCGCTGGGATTGCGCGACAACCCGCTCACCCGGTTCCTGCCGGGTCTGCCGCGCTGGATGCCCCTCGACCGCATCCGTCAGGTCGGAGATGTGATCCTTGTCGACTCAGCCGACTCCCTGAGCGATGGTTTCTCAGCCGATCGCTACAGCCGGATCATCAACTGCCAGGTGATCACGGAATCGGGGCAGCAACTCGGCCGCGTCCTGGGCTTCTCCTTCGACATCGAAACCGGTGAACTGACCACCCTGGTGATGGGGGCCGTGGGGGTTCCTCTGCTGGGTGAAGGGGTGCTGAGCACCTGGGAGATCCCCGTCGACGAGATCGTCAGCAGCGGTGCTGACCGAATCATTGTGTACGAGGGAGCCGAAGACAAACTCAAGCAACTCAACAGCGGCTTTCTGGAGAAGCTTGGAGTGGGTGGGCCCAGCTGGGAGGAGCAGGAACGGGAGCGCTACCGCCTCAACGTGGTGCCCGTCGAGAACCAGCTCAGCTCTGGCCAGCCCGCGGAGACAGCACCCCGCCAGCTCGAGGCCTCCCAGGTTGAACGGTTCGAAGCCGAGCAACCGGAACTGGAATATGTGGAGCTGGAACAGCCACGGGAACAGGAGTTCCGCAGGCGCCGCTACCTCGACGAACTCCCCATCGAAGAATCGGAGTCGTACCGCGAGCCGGAGCGATATCTCAGCCGAGAACCCGAGCCCGACAATCGCGGCTACCGGAACCTGGAAACGGAAGACCGGTCTTACCGGGATCCCGATCCCTCCCCTTATCAGAACCCTCTGCGCGAACGGGAACAAGCCAGCTACGAGGAACGCCCTCGTTACGACGATCGTCCCCGTCCGGCATCAAGGAGGCCTGTGGAACGCCCGGGTGCACCCCTGGATGTGGAGCCGATGGAGCGCCAACCCCTGGATCTCGAACCGAAGTCCCGCAGGTCCTGGGACAGCGAGCTACCTGATCAGGCTCCAGGAGAGCCTGTGGAAGATCCCTGGTAGCGGACCTTTCCTTGAGAATTGACCGATCAAGCCAGGGCGGTGAACCCAGCGGTCGTCTCAGGTGTTGTCACCATCCTTGAACTGCAGTGAAGCGCTGTTGACGCAGTAGCGCTGGCCGGTCGGAGCAGGGCCGTCACTGAACACATGTCCGAGATGGGAATCGCAGCGGGCACAGAGAATCTCCCTGCGCACCATTCCATGGCTGCGATCTTCCTTGGTGACAATGGCTCCGGAACTGACCCCCTGCCAGAAACTGGGCCAGCCCGTACCGGAATCGAATTTGGTGCTGGAGCTGAACAGCGGACTGTCACAGCAGATGCAGTGATAAACGCCGTCACCCTTGTGGTTCCAGTAGGCACCCGTGAAGGCTCGTTCGGTGCCCCCCCGGCGAGCCACCTGGAACTGCTCAGGCGTCAGTTGCTGCATCCACTCCTCTGGGGAGCGTTCAACGCGATCGCCGCCGAAGGTCGAAGGAGTGGACATGCACTGCGATTGTCTTGGTATCAAAAGCTAGTCGGAAAGAGCCTTTGGCAGCAGGCTCCTCACCTCCTCGGCGAGTGCAGCCACCGCACCAGGCTGTCCGCGCAGTGCCCTGAGCTCCAGGCGCTGACCCTCCAGCAACTCGGGTTGCTGCAACCAGCCTGATGCCTCGGCTGCGATCTGCTCAGGCGTGATCGCGCCCACACGCTCAGGCACCACCATCCGGCCTGCGGAAATATTCGGCCAGGCCAGCAGACCATGGTTTCTCATCCTCCAGGCGCTGAGCAGAAGGCCGATCAGTCGCCGTAGTCCAGGCAAGCGAGCCAACAGGCCCATCCAACCGTCCCAGGCCTGCATCACACCCAGATGCTGGGTGGGCACCAGCACAATCATGGGCACTCCCAGAGCTCCCAGTTCAGCCGTGTTGGCACCCACCGTGGTGAGTGCCAGTGAGCATTGACTCAGCACTCCATGGGCAGGCGGGTCCTCCTGCAGATGGATGAGTGTGCCGGCCTCGGTCAGCAGGCGCCTCCAGGGCCAGCCATCCCCGGGGGGGAGCACCTCGCTGACACCGGCCGTATACCCCTCCGCGATGCGATTGGCAGGGCCTAAGTAACGGAGCAGGTCCTCAGCACTGGTGGTGGGTGCAACGGGCAAAAGAAATCGACAGCCTGGGCGTTTCGCCCTCAATCGATCGGCGGTTTCAAACAGAAAAGGAACACCCACGCTGAGTTTGGCTGGCTTGGATCCCGGCAGCAGCGCAACCCATTCCCCTTCAGGCAAAGGATCGCTTGCTCTGGCATGGCTGGACAGGTCGGCCATCAGATCGCCCACAACCCTGCAACGCGAACGAAAGCGCTTCGGCAACTGCTGTTGCACCTCCGGAGCCATCGCCGCAATGCGGTCATTCCAACGCGGCCAACGGGCCACCCATTCGGCGTAGGTGATGTGTCGATAACCGAGTCGTGCGGAGAGCAACACACTCCAGAACTGATCGCCACCGAGAAAGACCACCACTCCTTGAGCGGGCCAATGACCGAACCGAGCCGGATGAAGCAACAGAGACCAGAACTGAGCCGCAGGAATAATGCGATCAAACTGCTGCCAGCGGCCGGCAGCCTCAGCTTCCATACCTGTGGCGTTGGGGCATGGCACCAGCACCAACCTCAGGCCGAGAGGCGAATGCATGGCTCTGGGTCTGAGCAGCAATTGTTGGTGCAGCTGTTCCGCCAACGGGCGAACCCAGGTGCTCAGCTCGCCGGGTCCGTTGGACACGAACACCACAGAGAGCGTTGGATCCGTGGATCGGAACGTCAAGCGAAGCGGATCAGCTTTTGGAAGAGAAATGCGGATGGCGAGACTTGAACTCGCAAGGCCGAAGCCACACGCCCCTCAAAC
>CAJXFG010000060.1 GCA_913052185.1 uncultured Synechococcus sp.
CAGGAGTCCGCTTGATGGGACGCGCCAAGAAGGTTGTGCTCGCGTATTCCGGAGGGGTGGACACCAGTGTCTGCATTCCCTACCTCAAGCAGGAGTGGGGGGTGGACGAGGTGATCACCTTTGCTGCCGACCTCGGCCAGGGCGATGAGCTGGAGCCGATTCGCCTCAAAGCATTGGAAGCCGGGGCAAGTCAATCGTTGGTCGGTGACCTGATCCAGCCGTTCATTGAGGAATTCGCGTTTCCTGCGATTCGCGCCAACGCCCTGTACGAGGGCCGATATCCGCTGTCCACAGCACTGGCACGGCCGTTGATTGCCCGACGCCTTGTGGAGGTGGCGCGGGAGGTCGGCGCCGATGCCGTGGCCCATGGCTGCACCGGCAAGGGCAACGATCAGGTGCGCTTCGACGTGGCGATTGCTGCCCTGGCTCCCGATCTGAACGTGCTCACACCTGCCCGTGAATGGGGAATGAGCCGTGAGGAAACGATCGCCTATGGCGAGCGTTGCGGGATCCCCGCTCCCGTGAGCAAGAAGTCTCCCTATTCAATCGACCTCAATCTGCTGGGCCGCAGCGTTGAGGCGGGTCCCCTTGAGGATCCGATGGTTGCGCCTCCGGAAGAAGTGTTTGCCATGAGCGTGTCCGTTGATGCGGCACCGTCGCAGGCGCAGGAGATTGAAATCGGCTTCGAGGCTGGGAATCCGGTGAGCATTGACGGCGTGCGGCTGGCACCCGTTGAGCTGATCCGTGAAGCCAACCGTCTGGCAGGGATGCATGGCATCGGCAGGCTCGACATGATCGAGAACCGGGTGGTGGGGATCAAGAGCCGTGAGATCTATGAAACCCCCGGCTTGTTGCTGCTGATTCAGGCCCATCAGGAACTGGAGAGCCTGACCCTGGCAGCCGATGTGCTCCGCACCAAGCGGCAGTTGGAGATGCAGTGGGCTGATCTGGTCTACCAGGGCCTCTGGTTCGGACCGCTCAAGGAAGCGCTCGATGGATTCATGGATCGCACCCAGACCCATGTGAACGGCACAGTCCGTCTGCGTCTGCACAAGGGCAACGCCATTGTCACCGGCCGCAGCTCCAGTGACAGCAGCCTTTATGTGCCTGAGATGGCTTCCTATGGCAGCGAGGATCAATTCGATCACCGCGCGGCTGAGGGATTCATCTACGTCTGGGGGCTTCCCACCAGACTCTGGTCGGCAGCCCACCGTCGCTGAGCGATCGGGACGTCAGGACCTGAATCAGGCGGCGTTCCGATCGGAACGCCGCTGAGATGCTTCTCGGTTGCTGCGCCAGCGTTCCAGAAAGGGAATGGCCGCGTCTTTCAGTGGGTTTGCAGGTTCCTCGATCAGAGGAAGAGCTGGCTCTCCCAGCATCTGCTGAGCTCTCGCCAGAAGGCGGTAGCGCTCCATCAGCGGGTCAAGCCGTTGCTGAAACTTGCGCTCAAACAGCTCGGGAAGTTCGCTCAGCAGGGATTCGTAATCCGCCACGATTCGCTCGAGCTCATCGATGCGCGCGCGCAGAGCATCGTTTTCAAGCTCTTGTCCTGAACTGTCAGCAAAAAGTTCCTCTGGAGGGGCGTTCCAGAGGGGCAATGGTGCCTGATGGCCGGCGTCCTGAGGCTGCATGACCGAACGCTATCGCCCGGCCAGCAGTTCAACAATGCCTTCAGATCAGGCAGGGGTTTCGGCTGTTTCTGGCTGGGCTGCAGGCTCACTGCCCGGAACCACACGGGGAGCGGGAAGAGGTCCGTCCTGCTTCACGGTGAGATAGCGGATGACGTCCTCACTGAGACGCATCGCTTTCTCCAGAACACCCACTTGCTGACCGTCACCGTTGTGGCTCAGCTGGACGTAGATCCCTTCCTTGTGCTTGGCGATCGGATAGGCAAGGCGACGCTTGCCGCGCATCTGATTGTCCAGCACATCAGCACCGGTTTCCACCAGGATGTCGCGGTACTTGGTCAGGTGAGACTCAACCTCTTCCTCCGGAATGTCCGGACGAAGGATGTACATGGTCTCGTAATAAGGCTGCTGGGTCATGGAGACAGATCCGACAGGGACTGAAGGCTCAACGAGTGAGCGACGGATGCAACAGCCTATCTCCTTGGGGTTGACAGGTTCAGTAGAGCTGCATGCGCACAGCCTGGCTCAATCCGGGCAGGTCGGGTTCTCTGCCACGCACGCATTCGATCAGAGCGAAGATCACGACAGCCAGAACCGCCACCACCACCGTGCTGGACAGTGTGCGCAGCATCAGACCGCTGCTGAGCGGCTGCAGCAGGATGGCGAAGGCATAGCCCAGAAGCACCACGATGATGTCCACCAGCAGGGCCTGGAGCGTGTTGAAGCGCAGGAAGTAAGGCACATTCGGATTGCGCACCACCGCCAGAAACAGCAGGAAGAACACCAGCAGATTTCCAAAGGGGATGCCCCGTTCCAGCAACACGAGAGGCAACGCGGGCAGGGTGAGCCATTGCATCCAGGGAAACTGACCCATCAGATGGCTTGCAAACGGGATGGCATCGCTCCAGGGCAAGACATACACCAGCAGTCCCAGGAACCGTTGCCAGACGGGTATCGGCATCGCAGCCTCGAGAGTCATTTGAGCGTAGGGCGTGAATTCAGGTCGGAGATTGTTCCGGCTGAGCCTGATTCGAATCCAGACTTCGAAGGGCGCCCTCCCGCATCAGTGCAACGGGAACATCCGCGCGGCCCGACCATCGCCGCAGCGAGGCAGCTCCCTGCTGAACCAGCATTTCCAGGCCATCGATGGTCCGGCATCCCCTTTGTTGCCCCAACGCAAGCCAGGGAGTCGGTCGTGGTGTGTAGATCAGGTCATAAAGCGTCGTGGATGCATCAACAGCCGTCCAGAGATCTCGGCCGAGCGGCATGGCCTTGTCATCCCCATGACCCTGCATGCCCACCGGAGTGGTGTTCACCACCAGTTTCGCTGTCTTCAAGACTCTGCTGATTGCCTCGGGTTCGAGGGCCATGGCGATCAGCGGCGCGCTTCCGTTGTTCTGATCTGTCTTCAGGTCTCCCAGGAAAGTTTCCAGTGCATCAGGGCGTCTCCCGGCGACATGGATCGCCGCCAGAGGAAGTTGCTGAAGCCCCGCCACCACGGCTCGGGCACTGCCGCCGCAGCCCAGCACAACGGCTTCGGCGTCTTGCCACTGTTCTGTCTGTGCCTGCAGCGGTGCCAGAAACCCTTCGGCATCGGTGTTATGGCCATGCCAGCCTCCTTCTCTGAGAGGCGTGAGCGTGTTCACGGCACCCAGTCGCTTGGCCAGTGGGCTCAGCTCCCGGCAGAGACCTGCAACCGCTTGCTTGTGCGGGATGGTCACGTTCAGCCCGCGGCAGCTCACCGCCTGCAGTCCGTTGAGCACCGCCTCAAGATTCTCAGCGTCGCAGGGCAACGCCAGGTAACGCCAGTCGAGATCCATCGCTTTCAGCGCGGCGTTGTGCATCACCGGTGACAGGGAATGGCTCACCGGTTGCCCGAGCAAGCCGATCAGTCCCGTGGTTCCGCTGATCATTCGGAGTAGCGCGATCCTGCTCACCAGCCTGCTGCGTCATCCCCCTGTTCGGGAACCACACCTCGCCTGGAGGCATTGCCTCTGCCGAAGATGCAAAGGATCTAATCAGTCATTACACGAAGCAAGGAGGCACGGATGGGCAAGGTTGTCGGCATCGATCTCGGAACCACCAACAGTTGTGTGTCGGTGATGGAGGGCGGCAAGCCCACCGTGATCGCCAATGCCGAGGGCTTCCGCACCACGCCGTCGGTGGTGGCTTACACCAAGAACCAGGATCAACTGGTGGGGCAGATCGCCAAGCGTCAGGCGGTCATGAACCCCGACAACACCTTCTATTCCGTGAAGCGTTTCATCGGTCGCCGGGTCGATGAGGTGAACGAGGAGTCGAAGGAAGTCAGTTACTCGGTGGAGAAGGCCGGCTCCAACGTGAAGGTGAAATGCCCTGTTCTCGAGAAGCAGTTCGCTCCTGAAGAGGTGTCCGCACAGGTGCTGCGCAAGTTGGCAGAGGATGCCGGCAAGTACCTCGGCGAATCGGTGACCCAGGCCGTGATCACCGTTCCCGCTTACTTCAACGATTCCCAGCGTCAGGCCACGAAGGACGCCGGCAAGATCGCCGGCCTTGAGGTGCTGCGCATCATCAATGAGCCGACCGCGGCTGCGCTGGCTTACGGGCTCGACAAGAAGAGCAACGAGCGCATCCTCGTCTTTGACCTTGGCGGTGGCACCTTCGACGTGTCGGTTCTTGAGGTTGGCGACGGCGTCTTCGAAGTGCTGTCGACTTCCGGTGACACCCACCTCGGTGGTGATGACTTCGACAAGGTGATCGTCGATCACCTGGCCGACACCTTCAAATCAAACGAAGGCATTGATCTGCGTCAGGACAAGCAGGCCCTCCAGCGTCTGACCGAGGCGGCTGAAAAAGCCAAGATTGAACTCTCCAGTGCCACTCAGAGTGAGATCAATCTGCCGTTCATCACGGCCACTCCAGAAGGCCCCAAGCATCTCGACCTCACCCTCACCCGCGGCAAGTTCGAAGAGCTGGCCTCCAAGTTGATTGATCGCTGCCGCGTTCCCGTTGAGCAGTCGCTCAAGGACGCCAAGCTCTCTTCCGGTGAGCTCGACGAGATCGTGATGGTGGGCGGATCCACCCGGATTCCGGCAGTGCTCGAACTGGTCAAGCGAGTGACCGGTAAGGACCCCAATCAGACCGTGAATCCTGATGAAGTGGTGGCCGTGGGTGCTGCCATCCAGGGCGGTGTGCTCGCCGGTGAAGTCAAGGACATCCTGTTGCTGGACGTCACCCCTCTTTCTCTGGGTGTGGAGACCCTCGGCGGTGTGATGACCAAGATGATCACCCGCAACACCACGGTGCCCACCAAGAAGTCTGAGACCTATTCCACCGCTGTGGACGGCCAGACCAACGTGGAGATTCACGTGCTCCAGGGTGAGCGCGAGATGGCGTCCGACAACAAGAGCCTGGGAACCTTCCGTCTGGATGGCATTCCCGCGGCTCCCCGTGGCGTGCCTCAGATCGAAGTGACCTTCGACATCGATGCCAACGGCATTCTCAGCGTCACCGCCAAGGACAAGGGCAGCGGCAAGGAGCAATCCATCTCGATCACCGGAGCTTCCACCCTCAGCGACTCCGAGGTGGAAACCATGGTCAAGGATGCCGAGGCCAATGCCAGCGCTGATAAGGAGAAGCGCGAGCGCATCGATCTCAAGAACCAGGCTGAAACCCTCGTTTATCAGGCTGAGAAGCAGATGGAGGAGCTTGGCGACAAGGTCGATGCAGACGCCAAGACCAAGGTGGAGGAGAAGCGCACCAAGCTCAAGGAGGCCACTGAGAAGGAGGATTACGACGCGATGAAGACCCTGCTTGAGGAACTTCAGCAGGAGCTCTACACCGTTGGAGCCTCCGTCTACCAGCAGGCCGGCGCAGAAGCCGGTGCTGCTCCAGGCGGTGACCCTGGAGCCAGTGCAGGTGGTGCATCGGGATCCGGTGATTCCGGTGATGACGTGATTGACGCCGAGTTCACCGAATCGAAGTGATCAGATCATTCCTGGTTTGAATCCACTTTCAGCGTTCCCCGTCTGATCACAGACGGGGTTTTTTATTGCACAAAAAAGGGAGCATCCGCTCCCTTTTGATTCGCGAGTTGGTCGAGACGCAGTTGATCCAGAGGGTGCGATCGTTCAGTTGATGGAATCGGCCGCAGCTTTGGCTTGGCTTACAACCTCAGGTGGCAAAGAGACGTAGCCCAGCTCTGGAGCTTGCGACTGTGCTTCCTCGGAAAGCATGTAGTTGAAGGTCTTCTTCAACATTGCCGTTTTGTCGTCGTTGCCTGTCTCATAGGCCAGCACCCAGGTGAAGGTGACGATCGGATAGCCCCCTTTGGGATTGGGGTTACCTCCGATCAGATCGGGGCCGAGGTCAATGGAAGCCAGAGCTTCGCTGGCCGTGGCATTGGTGGGCTTCACCTTGGCGCCAGAAGCGTTCTGCAATGCCGCGGCCTGGAGATCACCCTTCACATAGGCCAATTCCACGTAGCCGATGCCGCCGGCGATTTGGCTGAGCTGAGCGGACACACCCTCATTGCCTTTGGCACCCACCCCGGTGGGCCATTTCACCGATTTGTCTGCACCAACATCCTTTTTCCATTCAGGGCTAATGGCTTCCAGATGTTTCGTGAAGTTGTAGGTGGTGCCTGAGCCATCGGAGCGATGAACCACATTGATTGCCTTGTCAGCACAACCGAGTTCGCTGTAGTTCTTGATCTGCCCGAGGAAAATCCCAGCCAGTTGTTTTTGGGTGAGTGACAGCTCGCAGCCTGGGTTGTTGTAAGCCACGGCGATCGCTCCAGCGGTCATGGGGATCTGCACCACACCGCGACTGACCTTGGCAATGGCCTCTGGCTTCATCGGTTTGTCGGAGGCGCCGAAATCGACCGTTTCTGCGGTGAATTGACGCACACCGGCACCCGAGCCCACCGACTGGTAGTTGACATTCACACCCTGGGATGAAAGCCCCTGAAACCAACGTTGGTAGATCGCTGCGGGGAAGGAGGCGCCGGCCGCGGAAAGTCTGCCTTGAGCCTGTTCGCCGCCACCGCCGGTCGAGCATGCGGTGATTGTGAGCCCTGCACTCACTCCGGCGACGACTGTGACTGCCCTGGCGGCAAAAGAGCTGTGCATGATCTCGTTGAAGAACAATGTTCGAGCGGCTTTTCGCTCTCCGAACCGAACCTATTTCAGCTCGTCACTTTGCTCTTTAAGGACTGGTAATCATTTGGTGATCAATCTGGTTAGAGACCCATTCAGCGGTGGCCGGTGTCAGCAGCACACCGTTGCGATAGTGCCCTGATGCCAGCAGTAGCCCGGCTTCGAGCTCTTCCAGCAATGGTGCCGGTCTCTCGCGGGGCCGTGCCCGCAAGCCATGCCACTGGCCGATCACTCGTGCGTCGTTCAGCCATGCTGGCGCCAGGTCGTTGAGCCGTTTCATGGTCTCTGTGGCGGCCTGATTCGCCGTCGTTCCAGGCTCCAGCGTGGCTCCGATCCACAGGCGGTCTTTTCCATGGGGAATCAGATTGATGCCGCCGCAGGTGAGCACAGCCGGCCAAGCTGTCCACCGCTCGGGTGGCTCGTTCAACTGAAGTTCAAGCACTTGTCCGAGCACGGCATCCATGGGGCGTTGATGTCCGAGGCTCTGCAGCAGTTCGGTGCTGCCCAAAGCAGAGCAGATCACCACCAGATCGACGTCTTCATTCCCTCCGTCGGCGGTGATGATGCGCCAGCGGCTGCTGCTGCTGCTCAGGCGCTGCAGCTCCACGACGGCTGTCGCTCGTAAGGCGACGTTGCGTTCGTTCAGGCCTCGACGTAAAGCCTTCAATAGCTGGAGAGGGTCGATCCTTCCATCGCGTTCCGAGAGCATGGCTCCGTGGCCGACGTGTGGCCAGACCGGCTCAGTGTCCTGGAGCAGGTGGTCAGCGATGAACCGAACACCTGACTGCGGTCGAGCCGCCGCGAGCTGTTTCATCCGCTGCGCTTCTTCGGGGCTGCCAGCGAGCTGAATCAGTGGAGTCTCCAGATGCAGTGGAGATCCCGCTGCATTCAGTTGTTCAACCCACGCTGGCCACAGCGCCATGCTGCGTTGGCGCAGTCTCCATGCCCGGCCGCTTGAACGACGGAAGGCATGACCCATGAGCACGCCGAGGGATGCAGTGCTGCCATTCAGGGATCGATCCTCTGGCGTTTCAGGGATCGGAGTCGCCAGCAGGGGATCGATGAGCAGAAGGCTGTGCCCTTGCCCGGAAAGCTGCCAGGCGGTGCCGGTTCCGGTGACACCGGCACCGATGACGGCGATGGAGGCGCTCAGCTCAGGGCCTGCTCAGGGATCACTACGGAGTAGTTGGTGAAGCCTGCCACCACATCCTCGTAGTACTTCTGAAGCTTGCCGTCGTCCTGGAGGCGAGCGGCTTCATCGAGATCGGCCAGAGCATCCTTGAGGGCTGTGGCCAGTTTGTTGGCTTCTGCTCGGTCCTGGGGAAGCAGCCTTTGATTGATGTAAAGCATCTCGCGGCCGACCTCCTGCATGGGGCCGTGGATCAGGTTGCGAGTGAATGTCCAGTCGCGTTCGCTGACCAGATTGGCAAGCTCGGGCAGTCGATCCCTGGCAGCAGTGAACCCCTCCACCTGACGGCGGATGACGGCCATGTCATCAGGGCTGATGGTGGCAGGCTTGGCATTGGCGCTGCCGTCACAAGCAGCGAGGCCGAAACACAGGGCGAGGCAGAGGCAGAAGGCGGCCACGCGGCGCAGGGCGCTCAGCATCGGAGTTCACATGAATCGTGGCGACTTTAACCGCCATCTAAAATTGGTTAATCCATCGTCATAACGGGGACGTCCATGCGGGTGGACACGGTGCCGTTGGCTTCTGTTCGCAGACCTCTGCAGCGATTGCTCGATGAGCACAAGGTGGAGGCCCTGATGGCCTCCATTCGCGAGGAAGGATTGCGCGAACCGATCGATCTTCTTGAAGTGGATGGTCAGCTCTGGGGATTCAACGGCTGTCATCGTGTGGCCGCCCATGAGCGTCTCGGATTGCCAACCATCCGTGCTCGGATCCGACAGGCCACCTCCAGGGATCTGAACCTGCATCTTCGCTGAGACGCGGGGAACCCTCCGGGCGCAGAATCAACGTTTTCATCTCTCTGGGATCCTTGTCCTCCGCTTCGGTCATCCTGCAGTTGATCTGCCCCGATCGTCCGGCTCTCGTCAGTGAGCTTGCCGGCTGGGTGGCAGCCAACGGGGGCAACATTCGCCACGCGGACCATCACACTGATTCCGGTGCCGGTCTGTTTCTCAGCAGGATTGAGTGGGATCTCGATGGGTTCGGTCTGCCTCGTGAGGCGATTGCACCAGCTGTGGAGTCGCTGGCAGAACGGCTCGGTGGCGAAGCTCAGCTGCACTTCTCAGACGAGCAACCCCGCGTGGCGATTCTGGTGAGCAAGCAGAATCACTGCCTGCTTGATCTGCTCTGGCGCGCCCGCAGCGGTGAGCTGCCGATGCAGGTTCCCCTGGTGATTGCCAACCACCCTGATCTGGAGAGCTGCTGTCAGCAGTTCGGGGTCCCTTTCGTGCATGTTCCCGTCACCCGCGAAACCAAGACTGAGGCAGAGCAGACCATTCTTGAACTGCTGATCGAGCATCGGGTGGAGCTGGCGGTGCTGGCGAAATACATGCAAGTGCTCAGTGGTGCCTTCCTCGAGCAATTTCCCAATGTGATCAACATCCACCACTCATTTCTGCCTGCCTTCAAGGGCGCAC
>CAJXFG010000061.1 GCA_913052185.1 uncultured Synechococcus sp.
TGATCAAGGCGTTGCTTCAATCCTAGGGAGCGGCGATCAGCTCCAAGACATCCCCATCAGAGGGAGGCCTTCTATCCAGTGGATCAGCGCCGATCCAGATGAATCCTCAGCGCCGGTAATAACTGATCGGAGCTTCCGGTTTTCCGCCCCGGTCAACCTGCAGCTGGATCCTGGCCATGTAGCGGCGGGCCACAACAGCGTTTTCCATCTCGAAGGACGCAAAACGCTCCAGATGACGGCACTGGCTGGCCACCACATCAGCACGATCAAATTGGAAGCCGATGTCTGAGGCCAGAGCAATCACGGCATCCAGATCGATATCCAGAGGCAGATGGGCGTCTCCCCATTGCTCCACGCGAAATGCCGCCAGTTGTTGCTGCAGCTCGGTGTCCGAGCGCACCCTGGCGAGAAAGGCAGTGAGCTGCTCGGCGCCGTTCATCCCCACAAACCAAGAGGCACAAATCCACCGATCCATTCCACAGCCAGATCCGAAAGCTCCAGACCACCCGAAAGACCCGTGATGTAGTGATAAGTGGGGCCATTGGTGCCGATGATGTTCGAGACCAGAACGTCATCCCGGCTGATGACCAGCTCCCCGTCATCGATCTGACTTTGAAGCGTCACGATGTTGTAGCTCTGGCCAGCCCGGGTATTGAAGGCCACCTCAAGTGCGTTGCTGCCGTTCGCCGTCGGCATCAGCCTGACGATTGGATCGCCGTAGTTGTACGCGGATGCATCTCCAGCGGAGCCGCCCCGATAGCGAGTCACCGTGGGTTGGCGCGAAGGGAAGGGCAACAGGGGCATCAGCCGACGATCAATCTGGTCATCCAGCAGCTGCGACATCTGCTTGTAGGCCAGCCGTTGCTCATCGGTGGCCAGTGGTTGCTCACCATTGAGAACTCTCAAAGCCTCCGCCTTGGGGTCCAGATTGCGCAGCTCCAGAGGTGCAGCCTTGAATGGATTCAACTGACCGGTGATGGGGTCAATGTTCGGGTAGTAGTCGCCGCCCCCTGGTCGGAGGTCATAGAACTCGCCCTGCCAATTCGCCGGGTCATAGCTCTCACTCTCTGAGAAGTAGCGAACGTATTTGTAATCCTTCGTGTGCACCGCCTGCAGACGGTTGGGACCCGGAAGTATTCCATGGTCCCATGCACCCTCTGGGATTGAATTAGCAGGATCTTGCCCTGCAAAAATATCGTCGTAGGTGTACAGCAACGACGACTGCACGTTGAGATCATCAATGGAGAGAGGTGAGCCCGCAGCAGCCCTGCGAATGATCGGGGAATAGTCGACGCCACGAAGGTCATAGCTCGCCAATTGCTCCTTGCTAGAGCCATACAGCCCCGCCACTGTGGGAAGAAAATCAACAAGCGAGATCAACGCGTCAGATGTCTGACCTCCCTTGAAATACCGAGGGTTCGACCAGATCATCGGAACCCGGATCGACTCGTCGTAGGCATTGAACATTTTCTGAACCATGCCGCCATGCGACAAGCCCATCTCTCCGTGGTCACTGGTGCTCACGAACATGGTGTCGTCGACAATCCCGTGACGACGCAAAGCCAGGATCACTTCGCCCATCTGGGTGTCAGCGATCCGCATGAGGTTGCCGTAGAAATTGAGATAATTGAGCTTCATCTCATCGGTCGGAAGCGGTTGGGTGCTGGCCTGCGCCAACAGCCACTCGCGCTGAATCTGGGGTTTGTAATTGCCGGCGAAATCAAGCCCCTGCTTCACGGGCATCGGCGATGCGATCGGTTCATTCACCGTCTTCGGCAGGATGTCGATGCTGCCTTCGAGCATGTCCCTGCTGTAGCCGAATGTCGTCTGAGGATCGCCTTTGTACCAGGTCTCTGGATACGACAACACGTCGTGAGGATTGACCAGAGACACGACCATGGCAAATGGGCGATCATTCCCCGACTGGACGCGTCGATCCAGCCAGCCCGTGGCCTCAGTGACAAAACGCGAGTCGTTGTCGGCATACCCCCCGCCCGCATTGGCAGGATTCATGTCCTGACCCGCATCCGGTCCCTGCCAGTCACTGAACTCGTAGGGCAGCATGTCCTGATACACCACCTCGCCGTCCTGGAGGGTGATGGTCTTGCTCAGGTGAGTTTTACCGAAATATGAGACGTCGTATCCCTGATCCAGCAGAACATTGCCGAGAGTGGGCAGGTCGGGGTTGAGCTGAACCTGAGAATCGAGGATTGGATTCTCAATGTCGCTGAGGAGCAGGTCGAGCTCATGTTGAGCCGGAAACTTACCCGTGAAGAACGTGGCCCGTGCCGAGGAGCACATCGCCGTGTTGGTGAAGGAATTCTCAAAGGACAGACCATTGTCGATCAACCACCGACGTGTGGGCAGATTCTCGTAAGCCCAGTCGCGGGGTAACCAAAGATCCTCCGGCTTGACCTGGTCTCGGATGAACAACACCAGATTTGGGGGTCGTTCCGTGGAGGATTCGGAAGCAGTAATGCTCTTGCGAACCTCCTCAAGTTGGTCTGAGTTCCGGATGCCATCCAATCCGATCTGATCAGCCACACTCAGGTAATCCCTGGTCAGCAGCAGCTCCTGATCGCTGAGCTGGTCGGCATTGAACCCAGCCAGCCGAGAGACCAGCCGTTCCCTTTCCGTTGGCAGTAACCCCAGTGGATCTGCTCTGCCAGAAGCAGTCGTCCTCGACTCTGCCTCACTGTTTTCTGCTCTGAGAAATCTGCGGACTTCCACCACTTCCGAGATCTTGTCAAGCCGCTTGATACCTAGATCTCTGGAGGCCCGCAGAAGATCTCGCACATGGAGTAGCTGATCGGAAGTCAAAGACTCCGTTTGATGACCGATCAGGCGAGCAACGCGTCGTACATCCTTGCTGAGAAATGACCAGATCACAGGGAAAACTGCCAGACCGACTCGTCGACCAAACCGTAGACATGGGCAAATCACTGTCAATCAGCCCCTGTTCAAACCAATGGTTTGTTGAATGATTGATCTCTCGACGTTGCAGACCGATGAAGACGCCCTGGGTCCTGCTGCTGCTGGCGATCGCCGCTGAAGTGGTCGGCACCTCCTGCCTGAAGCTCTCGCAGGGCTTCAGCAGACCTGGCCCCACCCTGGTGGTGCTGTCGGCCTATGCCATTTCAATGACCTTGATGTCACGGGTGGTGCAGGTGCTCCCCATGGGTCTCACCTATGCGCTTTGGAGCGGCATCGGCATCGTGGCAATCGTGCTGGTCGGTCTGCTGGCTTACCAGCAGGTGCCGAATACGGGTCAACTGGTGGGCATGGCCCTGATCACGGCTGGGGTCGTCACCGTGAACCTCAGCGGCAGCGGCGGCTGATGAGCCCTGGGGCAACAGCGGCAGCGGATCAACCGGGAAGAGCGATCAACTGATACCGGAACTCGCAGGAGATCACAGTGATGTGGGAGGGTCATCAGCACATTGAATTCCCTCCCCGTGCAGCGCTTCCGCCGATTCCTGCTGATTGCAGCTGTGATTGCCGGGCTCGCCGTGCTGTTCCACCTCGTCAATGTGCATGGGCTCGAGCCGATCCGGGCTCAGGTGGAACAACTGGGGTTCTGGGCCCCCCTGGGGATCCTGTTCCTGCGGGGTGTGAGCATCATCCTGCCGGCCCTGCCCAGCACGGCTTACTCACTGCTGGCGGGTGCTCTGCTGGGGTTCCAGACAGGCTTCATCACGATCGTGGTCTGTGATCTGATCTTCTGCCAGGCCGCTTTCCTGCTGGCCAGCCACTACGGACGCGGGCCGGTGCAGAAGCTTGTGGGAGAGCGGGCAATGAGCACGATTGAACGCTTCAGCCGCAATCAGCTTGAAGGCAATCCGTTTCTGCTCACCGGTCTGCTGATGACAGGGCTGTTCGATTTCGTGAGCTATGCCGCAGGCCTGGGCGGAATCCCCTGGCGGGCCTTCGCTCTGCCGCTGGTGGTGAGTGTGCTGCTGAGCAGTGCACCGATCGTGGCCCTGGGCGCTGGGATCTTCAGCGGCGGCAAATTTTTGCTGATCGGCGCTGTCTTCGGGATGTTCGGCCTGGCGATCCTGGCCGGAGTGATCCAGAAGCGCACACGCAGGCAGGCAAGCTCAGACGGCTAAACCCAGCAGCGCATCACTGCGCTCCCTGGTGCGCATCAACAACTCCGCGTCACTGTTGAGGTCCTGGCGGTAGCTGGGAATCAGCTGATGGAGACGTTCCTGCCAGGCCTGCGTGGCCAGCTTTGAGGCAAAGCAACGCTCCAGCACCTCCACCATGATCTGAACGGATGTGCTGGCCCCTGGAGAAGCCCCGAGCAGCGCAGCCAGGGATCCATCGGATGAGCTGACCACTTCAGTGCCCATCTGCAGACGGCCACCATCGGGCGTGCGTTTGATGATCTGAACCCGCTGTCCCGCCACCGACAGACTCCAGTGTTCAGGGTTGGCCTCGGGCAGAAAAGCGCGCAAAGCCTCCATCCGATCCGCTTCGCTCTGGCGCAGCTGATTGATCAGATACTTCACCAGAGGCAGGTTATGGACCCCAACCTGCAGCATGGGCAGCAGGTTGGTGGGTCGCACCGAGCGCGGTAAATCCAACAGCGAGCCGGTCTTGAGGAATTTGCTGCTGAATCCTGCGTAAGGCCCGAACAGCAACGAACGCTTGCCGTCAATCCAGCGGGTATCCAGATGCGGCACCGACATCGGCGGGGCACCCACCTTCGCCTTGCCATACACCTTGGCGTGGTGGCGCTCGACCAGATCCGGCTCACCACACACCAGCCACTGACCACTCACAGGGAAGCCGGCGTAGGCCGCAGCCTGAGGAATCCCGCTGCTCTGCAGCAGCGGCAAGGCACCACCCCCGGCGCCGAGAAACACGAAAGGCGCCTGCACCCTGCGCCGGCCGGACGGACCGCGAAGCTCGAGCTGCCAGTCGCAGCAGGTCATCGATTCAGTGAGCTCTCGCCTCAGTCCCTGCACCGAACTGCCGTACATCACCTCCAGCGCTCCCGCGGTCTGCAATGGCAGCAGCAGGGCCCGGGTCAGGCTTCCGAAGTCGAGATCGAGCCCACGCTCGATGCGGGTGGCTGCCAGTGGTTGATCAGGGCGACGCCCCTGCATCACCAGAGGCATCCAGTCGCCAATCTCCCCGGCATCGGTACTCCACTGCATGGCAGCGAATGCGGGCAGGGCACTCAACTGACGATGGCGCTGCTGCAGGAAGGCGACATCGTCGTGTCCCCAGACGAAACTGAGATGGGGCACCTGATGGAGAAAGCTGCCCGGGTCGAGGAGGCCCTGTTCGGCAAGGGACGCCCAGAACTCCAGACTGCGCTCGAACGCTGCGTTGATCCCCAGGGCTTTGTCGGTGGACACCGTTCCATCGGCCTGTTGGGGGGTGTAATTGAGTTCACAGTTGGCGGCATGTCCAGTGCCAGCGTTGTTCACGGCGGCACTGCTCTCCAGGGCGGGCGCCTCGAGACGCTCGACCAGCAGCAGACGCATCTCCGGGTCGAGAGCATGCAGCAACGAAGCCAGGGTGGAACTCATGATTCCCGCACCCACCAGCACGGCGTCGTAACGATCCATCGCGTCGGGTGATCCTGCTTCTCAAGGGTATGAATCCAACCGGCCACGTGCCTGCCTACGCTGAGCGAAAGCACTTACCCCGATCCGGTCATGAGCACAGAAACGATGCCGCTCACCACTGAAAACGTGGAAAAGGTGCTCGACGAACTCCGCCCGTTCCTGATGGCCGATGGCGGCAATGTGGAAGTGGTGGAGATCGATGGACCGGTGGTCAAGGTTCGTCTGCAGGGTGCCTGCGGCAGCTGCCCCAGCAGCACCATGACCCTGAAGATGGGAATCGAGCGCAAGATGCGCGAATCCATTCCCGAGGTGAGTGAAGTGGTTCAGGTGCTCTGAGTCGACTGATTCACCGACAAACTCAAGTCAGAACACCATCCTGAGAACAGCAGGAACGGGGTTGCACCGATCGGTCACTGTGCTGGTGGCGGACAGGTGCGGAGTTCGAAATTGCAGGCATAGATCGTCGGCTTCTGCCAGCTCAGGGGAATCTCCAGCAGATCGCGGGTGCCGGTGATGCCCTGAGCCACGAAGAGCAGTGCTGCGAGCAGATTGGCGGTGACATGCAAACGACGCAGGCGCAGGTCACGCAGAATCTCCGGCCTGGCACCCAGGGAAAAAAGCATCAGGCCCACAACGCCGACTCCTGCCCAGTAGTGCGATTGCCAGAACCCTGGTGAAAAAGGGTCATCGGAGAGACGCCAGACCTCCGGCTGTGCCCCCAGACCGAGAACACCAGCCCAGGTGATCACGACAAACACCAGCCTGAAGCCAGGAGCCTTCGCAATCCAGAGCGCCCCAAGACTGAGCAGTGTTCCGATCAGCACCAACAGGAGCGTGAACGCCCGGCCAGGACCGCCTCGAAACTGATCCAGCGGCGTATGGGTGGCGATGGCCACGGTGAGCGCAACAAGCACAAGACCCACAACGCCTGCTGCAAGCCAACGGCCGAGATCACTGTGATCCCGTCCCACGGTCGGGGGAGGCTTGGCGGTCTTCAGTCGCCGGGATCGCGTCTGCATGGCCAGTCGGATCACAACCCCGGTGAGCGGATAGATCAACACCACCGCCAGAACCGGATGAAGGATCCAGAGCCAGTCCACCATCGCCATCGGTGATACCAACCCAGCAGGCAAACGCAACGTAGCCATGGCGCGGTTGAACACCTCGCAGCAGCGTCAAGATTTGAAGTCAACAACTCCCCAGCGGAGCAGAGCACGCCGGGACAACAACCCCGAGCGGCCTGGGAGCGGCGCAGTGGATGGACTGAGGGGCGATCATGACAGGAGGTCCCGAGACTCGATGCTGAGAGAACACTGCCCCGCACTGGCCAACAAGACCTACTTCAACTACGGCGGCCAGGGGCCTCTGCCCACGCCATCACTCGAGGCCATCACCAGCAGCTGGAAACGCATCCAGGAGCTCGGCCCATTCACCACAGACATCTGGCCCTACATCAGTGCCGAGGTGAACAAGACACGCGGCCGCCTGGCCCGTCTGTGCCATGTACCGCCGCATCGACTCGCTCTCAGCGAGAACGTCACCACGGGATGTGTGCTGCCGCTCTGGGGCCTTCCCTGGCAGAACGGCGACCACATTCTGATCAGCGACTGTGAGCACCCCGGAGTCGTGGCTGCCTGCCACGAGCTGGCGCGTCGCCACCAGCTGGAGGTCCACAGCCTGCCCGTGAAGCAGCTGCGGCAGGGGCGCGATGAGCAGCACCAGACCGACAGCGAGGTCCTGGCGGCTCTCGAACAGCAGCTCACCAGCCGAACCCGACTGGTGGTGTTGTCGCATCTGCTGTGGAACACCGGGCAACAGATGCCAATCGCAGCCGTTGCAGCAGAGCTGCAACGGCATCCGGCGAAGCCCTACCTGCTGGTTGATGCGGCACAGAGCGTCGGCCAGATCCCCGTCGGCGATGCAGCCAAAGCCGCCGATATCTACGCCTTCACCGGGCACAAATGGTCGTGTGGTCCAGAAGGGCTGGGTGGAGTGGCGATCTCAGAGCGCATGCTCACTGAGGCCAATCCCACCTTGATCGGCTGGCGCAGCCTTCAGGACGAGACACGAGCTGTTGCTGATGATCCTGACCCCTTCCACCACGACAGCCGTCGCTTCGAGGTGGCCACCAGCTGCGTGCCACTGATGGCGGGCCTGCGCTGCTCTCTTGAGCTGCTCGAGCAGGAAGGATCGGACAACGATCGGCTGGTGCATATCCAGGCTCAGAGCCAGCATCTCTGGAAGGAGCTTGACGCCATCCCAGGAGTCACTCCGCTGCTTGAGGGCCCTCCACCTGCTGGTCTGGTGAGCTTTCAGATGAACTGGCAGGCAACGAGGTCCACACCAACGGATCTGGTGAAAGCACTCGGAAGTGAACAGATCTGGATCCGTGATCTGGCAGATCCCATCTGCCTGCGTGCCTGCACCCATGTCTGCACCAGTGAGAACGACATGCAGCAGCTCACGCAACAGATTCGGCGGTTATCGGAAGCACAGCCATGAGCTAACTCCAGCGACGCAGTGCCTTTTCCGCTTCTTCCCGGTCGTCGAAATGCAGCTTTTCAGTCCCGACGATCTGATAGTCCTCATGTCCCTTTCCGGCAATCAGCACAAGATCTCCAGGACTGGCCATGGCAATCGCCTGAGCAATGGCGATCGCTCGATCGGCTTCCACCCGGTAGTCGATTCCGGAGGACAGCCCGGCCACCACATCATCGAGGATCTGCTGAGGGTCCTCAGTGCGCGGATTATCGGAGGTGATCACAACGCGATCGGCAAGCTCGGCAGCGATTGAGGCCATCTGAGGACGCTTGCCACGATCGCGGTCGCCGCCGCAGCCAAACACGCAGACCAACCGTCCATCCACAAATGGACGACTGGCCTGTAGGGCACTGCGCAGGCCGTCCGGCGTGTGGGCGTAATCGACCAGAACAGCGGGGCGCAGCTCCGAGGAGGGAGAGGAGGGCAGCACCCGTTCCATACGACCAGGCACACCACGGAATCGCGGCAGGGCCTTCAACAACAGAGGCAGTGGCAGACCCTGCTGAAGCAGCGAGCCGATCGCCTGCATCACATTCATCAAATTGAAGCGACCCACCAGAGGCGACTGGAAGTGTCCCTCACCTCTTGGCGTGATCAACAATCCCTGCACACCACTGGAGGTCATCACAAGATCACGCATGCTCAGATCGGCTGCGTCATCCAAACTGCAGCGCCAGCAGCGATCACCGAGGCGCTCCGCCAGACGACGCCCCCAGGGATCGTCAACATTCACCACCGCACGGGGACCTTCACCAACCAAAAAGGGATCGGCGAACAGACGCGCCTTCGCTTCGAAATACGCCTCCATCGACGGGTGATAGTCGAGATGGTCCTGCGTGAGGTTGGTGAACACCGCCGAGGCGAAACGACAACCTGCAACCCTTTGCTGATCCAGGGCATGGGAACTGACCTCCATGGCCGCAACCTGTGTGCCCCGATTCAGCGCTTCGGCCAGCTGGGCCTGCAGACGATCCGCAACGGCGGTGGTGTGCGTGGAGGTCACGCTCTGACCAGGCCAGCGGTTGACGAGTGTTCCGAACAGCGCTGCAGGACGGCCGCACTCCAGGCTGAGATGTTCGATCAGATGGGTCGTGGTGGTCTTGCCATTGGTCCCGGTCACACCGATCAGATGCATGCGCGACGACGGTTGCTGCCAGAACGCCGCAGCCAGTTCACCGGCCCAGTGGGAGACCGGCTCGGGGATTACCAGAA
>CAJXFG010000062.1 GCA_913052185.1 uncultured Synechococcus sp.
GCGGCACGGTGGCCGGGATCACCAATCAGATCTCCGAAGGCTCCTTCCTGCTGTTCCTGGTCAACCTGATCGGGATCACGGTGGCCAGCCTGTTCATCTTCCTCGTGCAGCGCTACGGCAGCATCGTTCAGTGCTGGCGCAATCTGCTGGTGTGGATGGCTCTGCTGGGACTGCTCTGCATCCCCCTGTCGTCAGCTCTGCACGACTTCAGCGTCAAGCAGGAAATTGTCAGCCGGTTCGACACCTTCAAAGCAGGTCAGGTCAATCAGCTCAAGATCACCAGCGAAAACCCTTATCTCTGGCAGAGGGTGAGGCTGCTGTTCAGCAATGTGCGGGTGCTCAACAACAAGGCCAGCGTGGATCTGGTCTTGAGTGCACCGAAGGGGGTGCTCAATGAAGCCTTGGCCAATGAGCTGTCCGAAACCCTCGTGAGCAGAGCGAAAGGCGAGTTCAACCTCGATGACGTCAAGATCACGATCAGCGTGATTCCCAATCAGATCAACAAATTCAGTGATGCCTTAGTGCTTCCACCAACACCATGAACAAGGCACAGAGTGAGCGCCCGCCCATTTTCCGCTGGATCAAAACGGAATGCGGTCGGGCCAAATATGCCGATCTCTGTCAGAGAAGCGGCCTGGGGGCCAAGCTCCGGCTGGGCTGGTTTGTTGTGATTGCCGCCCTGCGTGACTGGCGCCTGCCCGACCCCGATCAGGCTTCAGGATCCTGAGCATCGGCGCCTGCCTCCTGCAGTGCTTTGCGAGCGGAGCGTCCCACCAGCCACACCACTCCCACCGTGGCCAGCACCCCCACAACCCGAAGCACCCAGGCCTGCGCCGAGGTCTCCCCGGCCAACACCTCACCAAACCTGGCAGCACTGCCGGCCAGAGCCCCCAGTGCGCAAAACAGAATCGTGCCGGGAATGATCCCGATCAGGCCAAGGTTGTAATCCCGAAGGCTCACCTCACTGAGGCCATAAGCCAGGTTCAAGATCGAGAAGGGGAAGGCAGGGGAGAGACGCGTCAGCAACACCAAGCGAAAACCCTCTCGACTGACCGCCTTCTCAATGGCCAGCAGTTTTGGGAAACGGCTCAGGCGCTGCTGCGCCCAGCCCCTGAGCCAGTGCCTGCCCAGCAGAAACGCTGCCTCGGCACCAAGGGTCGCCCCAGCGAACACGATCACGCTTCCCCACCAGGGGCCATACAGCGCTCCTGCCAGCATCGAAGCCCAGATTCCCGGCAACAGCAGCGTCACCCAGATGGCGTAGAGCGGCACAAACAGCAACGCTCCAGCAGGTGACGACAGCCACGCCACAAGAGCGTCGGTGTCAATCAGATGAGCGATCGCTTCCATCCTTCATCCATCGGTGCCAACACCGTTCCATGCAGCTCAGCAACCACGCAACCGTGCCAGCAAGGCTGAGGCAACCGGTGGCATCAGAACGCTGACCAAACCCACTTCTGGCTCTAGCGTCCCGTTGAGCGGGAGAGCTGTCAGCTGGAGTGCCACACCAACATCTCCAGGCACCAGCTTGAGCACAACAACGCAAGGTCTTCCCACTTGAACAGCAACCGACTGGTGAAATGAACGGCCGATGACCTCTCCTCTCTCAGGACCACCAGTCCGGCAACTCCTGCTGCTGGGACTTCTCTGCACGGGTGGACTGCTGAGTTCGTGCAGCAACAGCCGTCAGCCACCGATCAGCCTGCTGAGGGTGGCCCGCATCCTGCCGACCAATGAAAAGGTCACCCCCGCAGACAGTTCAAGAGATCGCAAACGTCTTCAGAGCTTTCAGAACAACCTGCGGGATGTGGTCCCAGGACTGCACATCCAACCCGCTCTGTATTCAGAGGCTGCCGTCGAATCGGAGCTGAGACGACAGACCTACAGCGGACTTGGACCGGACGTTGTGATGGGCGATGCCCGCATCATCCAGGAACTCTCCGAAGAGAAACTGCTGGACCCGGTGCCGATCACACCCGAACAACGCACCGCCATCGCCCCAGGTCTGCTGCAGCGGGTCACCAACTCCCGTGGAGAAGTCACAGGACTGCCGGTGTCGCAGTACATCCAGCTGGCCTGCTACGACAAACGCAAACTCAAGGACCCGCCGACAACGCTGACACTGATGGCCAAGGCCAGCGGCCAGGGTCAGGTGTTTGGCATCGCCCAGAACTTTGAGGACCTCTACTGGAGCATGAGCGGTTTTCAGGCCGGCAACGCACTGGTGAGTTCCCTGCGCGGTGAACAACCGACCGCGCAGCAGACCCAGCAGCTGGTGCGCTGGCTGAGCTGGCTGCGGGATGCCAGCTATCAGCAGAACGTTCTGTTCCTCAGGGATCAGGCCACACTGCGCAAGCAGCTGATTCGCGGCCAACTCAACTGGATCAGCTGCTGGAGTTCACAGTTACCCCAACTCAGGGAGGCCCTGAAAGACAATCTCGGCGTCACGTCCCTGCCGGCTGGCGCCTTGGGCCCCGCGACGCCGATCAGCAAGCTTCAGGTCTGGGCACTGGGTCGTAATTCCAGCGCACGCCAGCGTCATACCGCTGAAGAGCTGATGCAATTCATCGTGCAGCCCTGGGCCCAGAAAACCTGGTCTCTGCGGTACCGCACCAATTACCCGGTGAATCCCGCTGCAGCGACGATCATCAATCGTCAGATCCCTGGAATCGAGAACCTCTACTTGTTCAAAGCCAAACAAGAGCTCCGCATCGGCGACGAAATTGTTGCTGCAATCGATTCCAATCCCAGACTCGCCAAAGCAATCCAACACATCGTCAACGATGTGATCTTTGGGTCGAAAACGCCCGTTAAGGCTGCTGAGCGTCTGCAGACCGTATTAAGCCCATCCTCATGACTTCCACCCTTTCCGATCTCCTGATCACGGTGGCTCCCGGAGAAATCCTGATCGAGATACTCAGCTGGCTGTCGTTTGTGCAGCGCTGGCCTGTTCTGATCCAACTGCTGGTGGTGCTGGTCGTGGTGCTGGTTGCACGCACGCGCAGCATCCTGCTCAAGCGGAACCAACGCCTGCAGCGCATGCTCAACCGGGCAGGCCTGTATCAACGCTTTCCTGATTCCATCCGCGTTCTGGTCGGACCCGCCCTGGTTCTGCTGATGGCAGGAGTGTTCGCATTGCTCCAGGCTCCCTTCGGACTGCTGCGTTACTTCGGACTTCTCTGGCTGGGCTGGAATCTGTTCACGCCCTTGAAACGATTGGTGGAAAAGACCAATCCACGCTTCCCGATCGGAGAAGTGGAAACCACCCTTTTCAAACCGATCTATGTGTTCACAGCAACGTTGTCGTTGCTGAGCCTGCTGGGCAGCCGGGAAAATCTGGCCAGGATTGGCGTTGCCAATCTCTTCGGAGTCGAGATCACGCTCGGCAAGGTGTACACCGCGATCGTTGCGATCTACCTGATCGTGACCATCGCCTCCAGACCAGCCGCACTGATGGCCTGGCTCAGCGGTGTGATCTTCGGGGTCGAGAAGCGCAATCAGCGTGGCCTTGAGTTGTTGTTCCGATACAGCGTGATCGGCATCGGCATCATTGGGGTGGCCTACTACATCGGCATCACAGGCAATGCCTTTGTGGCCATCGCCGGTGGCCTCTCGGTGGGCATCGGATTCGGCACCAAGGAAATCATCTCCAACTTCATCAGCAGCATCTGGCTCTTGTTCGAAGGATCAGTGCGACCCGGAGAGATCCTGATGATTGATGGCGACCCCTGCACAGTGCGGAAACTCGGTCTGCGCGCCACACAGCTGCGACGCGGCCGCGATGGCGCCGAACTGCTGATTCCCAATCAGAACTTCTTCACCCAGGAGGCCGCGTCCTACACGGCCACGGAAACCTCAAGGCGCGACAGCGTGGTGGTGGGTGCCGCCTATCGGCACGACCCCGACAAAATCATCGACCTGCTGCTCGAGATCGCAGCCGATCATTCCAAGGTGAAAAAGTATCCACCGCCGGCGGCTTTCGTCACTGAATTCGCCGAATCCTCGATCAACTACAAAATGCTGTTCTGGGTGGCAGATCCGCTTGATGCCTTCAATGTGGGCAGCGATCTGCGGCGGGCGATCTGGAAGCGCTTCGAGCAAGACAACATCAGCATTCCTTTCCCGCAGCGCCAGATCTATCCCATGGAATGGCCGCCCAGCGAGCAGCGCAGCCTCCGGCCCCAGCTACAGGCGGAGCCGAACATTGATGGCGAACTGACAGACGACATGAGCTAGGTTCGCCACGGCGACAAGCGAATCTCATACCTGGTCCTCATTCCGCCAACAGGTTCAACCTGGAGTTCCTGCAAACAAACATCGGTTTGCTGATGGGAACCCTGGCGCTCCTTGGCGCCTGGCTGTTGCTTCAACTCCTGAGCCGTCACGGCCGCAACATGGGCAGCCATCTTGCGGCGGCACTCAGGCGCCCTGTGCTGATTGGACTCGGTGTCTCGCTATACGCGAGCTGGATCATCCATCAACTCAACGAAGACCTTGGCCTGGGTCTGCTCGTGCAGGCGGAGGTGAACCGGATCTCCACCACTCTGGTCATCGCCAGCATCACCTGGGCTGTGATGAACATCGGCCAGACGGTGCTCATGTCTGCATCCATGAGGCGATGGATTCAGATCGAGGATCAGCAGGATGAATCCATGCTGATCAATGTGATGAGCAGGCTTTACACCATTTCTGTGCTGCTCATTGCTACAGCGGCACTGATGGTGAACTTTGGCGTTCCCTCCGGTGCCATTGCCACGATGCTTGGCGGCGCCGGAATCGGTTTCTCGTTCGCGACGCAGCAGATCAGCCAGAATTTTCTTTCCGGGTTCATGTTGTTTTTCAACCGCCCTTTCAGGGAAGGCGATTGGATCAACTCAAACAACCTGGAAGGAACCGTTGAAAAAATTGGCTGGTATTACACACGAATCCGCACGTTTGATCGCCGACCTCTTTACATTCCCAATTCGGTATTTGCAACAAATCCGATTCAAAATCCTGGGGAAATGTATAACCGAAGAATCCTTGCCAATATCGGCCTGCGCTATGAAGACTTGCACAAGATTGGTGATATCACGAAAGAGGTTCGCAGCTATCTTGAGCAGCACCCAGACATCGATCAAAGCCAGAGCATTCTCGTCAACTTCAACGAGTGGGATGCATCATCAATCAACATGATGATTTATTGCTTCACAAAAACAACAGTCTGGAAGGATTGGCTCGATATTCAACAATCAATTTTTCTGGATATCGCTGGAATTGTTCAGCGCAGCGGCGCCGACTTCGCATTCAATTGCACCACGTTGTATCCAGCACCTGAATCCGATTCAGACACACTCATCAAGTCACTGAATCGAGGCAACCCTGCAACCTGAACCGGATTGAGCTCGGCTAGCTCGAAGCCGACGTGTAATGCCTCAGCGCAAATAACCAGAAGCTGCGGGCAGCCGCGAAAAATCCTGCCGACAAGACGATTCCTAGCGCCAGAAGGGGGAATGATGCCCGACCCAGCAGCACTTCGGCAGGCACTGTGGTGAGGAAAGCCACCGGCAGCACCAGAGTGAACAGCAGCCTCAACGGAGCTGGATAGGCCTCAAGCGGGTAGCGCCCCGAGGCCAGCAAGGCTCGCAGCACCTCGGTGGCGTTCCAGGTCTTCACGAACCAGATGCTGGTGGCAGCGATCAGAAACCACAGCGAATAAAGGATGACTGCGGCCACCATCAGCATCAGCAACACGGTGACCAGAACAGCTGGGGTCAACACGACACCGGATTGATGCGCGCCCCAGGCGGCCAGGCCTAGGCCCAGAACAACTTCGGAGAGACCCGCTGGCGCGAAGGTGCGCAGGGACACCCAGAACTGACTGTCGATCGGTTTGAGCAGCACGAAATCAAGGGTGCCCTCGCGCACATAGGTGACGATCGCTCCGAGATTCGGTCGCAACCAGGCGGTCGTCATGCCGTCGAAGACGGTGTAAAAACCCTGGACGATCAAAGCCTGGTTCCAGCTCCAGCCGCCCAGCTCGCGTCCAGGACCGAAAAACAGAGACAACAACAGCAGGCTGCCCCCCAGGCTGAGGACCACGGCCAGCAGCTCCACCAGCACATTCAGCTGATACTCCAGCTGCGTGGCCAGAGCAGTGCCCCAGAAACGGCGCAAGGTTCGCCAGTAGCGCCCCATCTCAGGCCCCCATGGCGCTGTAGCGCCGAACACCGGCTCGCCAGAGCACCAGCACCAGCGGCAGAAGCAAGCCCACCCAGGCCAACTGTGCAGCAAAACCTGCCGCCAGATCCACCGGATCACCCGACAACACCCGAGCTGGAAAATCAATCAGATAGGGGAAAGGTGTCCAGCGCACCCAGGCCTGCACAGCGGGCGGGAAGGCCGTCAAAGGAGCGAGCAATCCGGAGAGGAACAGGAAAGGCAGAAACAGCAACCGCTCGAGCGCCGTGGCTTTCTCGCTCCAGAAACACAGCGACGCAATCAGGCTCTGAAGCAAAAAGGCGATCGCAAAGGCCATCCAGGTGGCGATCCAGGCCAGCAGAAATCCACCCAGCGATGGAATCCAGAAGGCTTGCGGCTGAATCAGAAAAAACACACCGGCGATGCCGGCAGCGAAGGGCAGCCGGGTGAGCTGCTCACCCAGGTGCGAGGCCACATAGCGCCAGAGGGGATGCAACGGTTGAAGCAGATAAGGCGACAGCCTGCCCAGCAGCGCATCTTCCTCAAAGGCGTAGACCATCCAGACCACCGAAAACTGACGCACCAGAAAAGCGCTGAGGAAATAACGGTCCAGAGCCACCCCGTCCAGACCCAGCTGGGAGCGGGCATCACTGCCGCTCCAGAGGCTGAGCATGATGAACGGCAGCACTCCCGACAAGGCCCAGAGCGCGATCTCAGCGCGGTACTCGAGCATGTGCGCGTACTGACTGCCCAACAGAGCGCGCACGATTCGACGATTGAGCCCGAAGATGCGCATCAGAGGCTTCCCTGGCGAAACAACTCGCCGATCAGCTGATCGATGGGTGGATCATTCACCTCCAGATCACGCACCTCAAAACGCTCCAGGATCTGTGCCAGCACCCTGGTGAGTGAGGCCGGATCCACCCGCAGGTTGACCTCACAGTTCTCAAGGCTGTCGAGATGACCCAAGCCGTTGAAGGCTTCCGCAGGCGCTGGCTGTTCCAGTTCGAGGCGCACGTGGCGCTCCGGCGCCAGACGACTGGTGAGGCGATCAAGGGGGCCGTCGTGGAACAACTGCCCCTGATGAATCAGCAGCACCCTGGGGCAGAGGGCTGTGATGTCAGCCATGTAGTGACTGGTGAGCAGGATGGTGGCACCGGTGCGGCGGTTGTACTCGGCCAGAAACTGACGCACCCGCAGCTGGGCATTCACATCCAGCCCCAGGGTCGGCTCATCCAGAAACAGCACCTCCGGTTCATGCAGCAGTGCAGCAAGCAGCTCAGCCTTCATGCGCTGACCGAGTGACAACTTGCGCACGGGACGGGTGAGTTCCTCACCCAGCTCCAGCAGGTCTGACAGCTCGGCAATCCGTCTGCTGGCCACGCGATCCGGAATGCCGTACACCGCCGCGTTGACCCGCAGCGAGTCCATTGGCGGCAGATCCCAGATGAGCTGCTGCTTCTGGCCCATCACCAGGGTGATGCGCCGCAGAAAATCGGGATGGCGACGCTGGGGTTGATGGCCAGCCACCAGCACCTGACCGGAACTGGGGTAGATCAGCCCACACAGCATTTTGAGCGTGGTCGTCTTGCCGGCGCCATTGGCGCCGAGAAAGCCCACCATCTCCCCGGGAGCAATCGCGAACGACACATCCCGAACCGCCGACACATCCCGCTGCCGACGACGCAGAAAATGGCGCAGGGTGCCGGCCAGACCAGGCTGCTTGTCAGCAACGCGGTACGTCTTGCTCAGCCTTTCGACCGTGATCAGTGGAGAGTCCAGCGGTCACAACCAGAGCTGAATGAAGGCTAAGGATCTGAGCGTCGGAATCGACTCAGCTGAGATCCTCCAGGCGTCTGCGAGCCAGAGCAGCCTGTGACTCAGCCTCAGCCAAGTTGGCCTTGCATTCGGCCACCACCGCGGGCGGCGCCTTGTCGGCGAAATTGGGATTGGCCAGTCGACCGCTGAGACCCTTGATCTCCTTCTCAGCCTTGGCAATGTCCTTCTCCAGACGTGCCTTCAAGGCATCGAGATCAACCAGGCCTTCGATCGGAAGCAGCACCTGAAGCTCACCGCTGACACCAGCCAGAGCCTTGGTGACCGGTGCAGCGTCCGCCTCAGAGGGCGTCATCACCTGAACCGTTTCAGCTCTGGTGAGCGCCGTGATGTCGGCCATCCCCTGCTGCAGCACCTCAACAAGATCGCCGCGGCCACTCACGAAACGCACCGGAACCGTCTGGGACGGCTTGAGGCCAGCAACCGCCCGCAGATTGCGCACCACGCGGATGGCAGCGATCAAGTCAGCGAATGAGGCCTCGAGATCATCGTCAAGGGCCGCCTCATCAACGGCCGGCCAGGCCTGAAGCGCCAGGAAGGTCGTCTCAGACGCAGCGGTGACGCTGTGCCACAACTCCTCGGTGAGATGGGGCATCAGCGGATTCAACATCAGGTGCATCTGACTGATCACCTTGGCCAGCACCTGCTTGGCAACACGCTGGTCCGCCAGTGCTTCAGCGCTGGCGTTCTCTCCTGGATTGAGCCGGCGCTTGCTCAGCTCCAGATACCAGTCGCAGACATCGTTCCAGGCGAATTCGTAGAGGCCTTTGGCCGCTTCACCCAAGGCATAGCTGCCGTAACGCTCGGCGGTTTCGCGGTTGACCCGGGCCAGGCGCGAGAGAATCCAGCGATCCGCCAGCTGCAACGTCGCTGTTTCAGGGTCGCCGAGTTGAGCGGGGGTCTCTCCGCCCAGATTCATCAGGGCAAAGCGAGTGGCATTCCAGAGTTTGTTGGCGAAATTGCGCGAGGCCTCAACAGTCGCGGAGGTGTCGTTCTTGCGGTCGTAATCCAGGCGGATGTCCTGACCGGCACCAGCCACCTCCCGCACCAGAGCGAAGCGCAGGGCGTCAGTGCCGTAACGGTCGATCAGCAACAGCGGATCGATGCCATTGCCGGCACTCTTGCTCATCTTGCGGTTCTGCTCATCCCGCACCAGGCCGTGGATGTAGACGTCCTGGAAGGGCATCTCGCCGGTGAAGG
>CAJXFG010000063.1 GCA_913052185.1 uncultured Synechococcus sp.
CAAACCTCATGGATTCCCGCTTCCGGGTCGAACTGATCGCCGCCACACCCAACCCTCAGCAGAGCGTGTATGCCGGCATGCACCAGGACTACAGCGAGGGGTTCGTGGTGATGGAACGTGACCAGTGGCCGAATGAAACGAGGGCCGGGGAAATCTGCATCAAGCGTTTGCTGGGCGGAATGAAAGGCCATTACGGCCCGCTGGAACATGCCCAGATCGTGCTGAATGTGGGCTGGTTCCCACACTCGGTGATGCAGCAGGCACGCACGCACCGGGTCGGCGTCAGCTTTGATGTGCAATCGATGCGCTACACCGGCGAGCGCATCTGCAGGGCTGCGGATGGGGAGCTGGAGCTCGAGGAAGTGTTCTATCTGCGTCCGGTGGGTGAGTACCGAGACCGACTTGGCAAGAAATACACCTATTCCAATGAGCAGCGCAGCATCGACCTGAAGCTCTGCCAGCAGGCCGCAGAGCGCTATCGCGATCTACTGCGCGACGGCTTTTCCGAGGAACATGCCCGAGGGATTCTGCCGTTTGACTACAGGCAACACTTTGTGGTCAGTTTCAGTCTCCGCGCCTTCCTTCACTTCCTTGACCTGCGCTCCAAACTCGACGCACAGCAGGAAATCAGGGAACTTTGCGACCTGATGTGGCCACATCTCGAGAGCTGGGCACCGGAATTCGCAGCCTGGTACGAGAAAAACCGTTTGCACAAGGCCCGTCTGGCACCCTGATCAGCAGGAGATCTCTAAACCTTCGCCAGGGTCACCCTCTCCGGTTGGTGCTGGTACTTGCCTTGGCGATCGCTGTAGGTGGTGTCACAGGGATCACCTTCGAAGAACAGCAGCTGGCAGATGCCCTCGTTGGCATAGATCCTGCAATCAGCCCCTGAGCTGTTGCTGAATTCAAGGGTGAGATGCCCTTCCCAGCTGGCTTCAGCCGGTGTGGTGTTCACGATGATGCCCAGTCGCGCGTAAGTGCTCTTACCCAGGCAGATCACGGTGATATTGGGGGGAACCTTCATCTTTTCCAGAGCCACTCCCAGTCCATAGGAATGGGCGGGGAGGATGAAAAAGTCACCATCTTCATCATGGTGAAGCTCCGTGGGTTCAAGGTTGCCCGGATTGAACCGCTTGGGGTTCATCACAGTTCCAGGAACGTGCTTGAAGATCAGAAATTCCTGCGACGAAAGACGCAGGTCATATCCGTACGACGAGCATCCGAAACTGAGAACAGGCGCTTGCTTGCGGTCAGGATCGAGATGGCGGACCAGCCCTTTCTGAAAGGGATCGAGCATGCCGGCAGCAGCCTGCTCGGTGATCCATCGGTCGTTCTTGAGCATCAGAAACCCCGGCGCAGTTCCGTCACTTGATCCGCAAGGCCCATGAGCGATTCGGGAATCGACGGTCCTGTGATGATCACATCCATGGAACCAGGGCGGGACTCCAGGCTGTCACGAACCTCCGCTTCGTCGAGGTAGCCAAGCGCGATGGCGAGACCGAGTTCATCCAACACCAGCTGATCAAGATCTCCGCTGGCCAGATGTCTTCGGCAGACCTGCCAGACCTCCTGCACAGCTTCCAGGTTCACGCTGTCAGATGGACTGGCGGGTTCTGACAGACACCCCATCACCGCAGGTCTCATCCAGACCATGCGATCACAGAGCGTCAGAGCCGCATCAGGGCCCTGAGCCACACCACCCTTCAAAAACTGCACCACCGCCACCCGACTGCCAAGACCAGCGGAGCGCAATGCCTGACTGAGCACTGTGCCGAAGCTGCCGCGGTAAGGAGCGGTATGAACCTGCAACTGCCCCTCGGGGACCACCAGATGCAGTGGCTGCTGCGGTTCCAGCGATGGCAGGGGATGCAAACCGGCGCGATTCAGAGCCCGATGATCGGCACCGCTCTGGGCGCGGGATCGATGGCTGGGGCTCAGGCTTGCGGTCATCTCGGTCGCGTTCGTCTTTGCCGGCATCGAATCGACCCAGCGGAGTTTGAATCTAGCGGCGAAAGCGCAAATCACAATCCCTTTGACACTATCCCTGGTGTCTCTGCGCCAACTGGCAGGCTCGAGATTCCGATCCCTTCTCCATGAGCGAAACCCAGCGCAGCGATGGCCGCCAACCCGCCGACCTCAGACCCTTCTCGATCGACTGGGATCCCATGGGCTTCGCGCTGAGCTCCGTGATCGTGCGCACCGGACGCACCACCGTGCTCTGCAGCGTGTGTCACGAAGATGGTGTTCCACGCTGGCGACGCGATCAGGGCCTGGGATGGCTCAGCGCGGAGTACCGCCTGCTGCCGGGATCAACCCCCGATCGCCAGCGAAGGGAACTGATGAAACTCTCCGGACGCACCCAGGAGATTCAGCGCCTGATCGGCCGCAGCCTCCGTGCCGCCATCGATATGCAGGCCTTGGGTGAAAACACTCTGCTGATCGACTGCGATGTGATTCAGGCGGACGCGGGAACACGGACAGCGGCCATCACCGGTTCCTGGCTCGCTCTTCAGAAAGCCTGTGAACGATTGCTGGCGAAGGGCCGCGTCAGCACCAACCCCGTCATCAACCAGGTGGCGGCTGTCTCTGTGGGTCTGATCGAGGGGCATCCTCTGCTCGATCTCGACTACAGCGAAGACAGCCGTGCCGATGTTGACCTGAACGTGGTGATGAACAACGCCGGTGATCTGCTGGAATTGCAGGGCACCGCTGAAGGGGCACCCTTCAGTCGCCAAGAGCTGAATCATCTGCTTGATCTCGCCGAACCGGGGCTCAAGCAACTCATGGCTGCGCAGCTGGATGCTCTCCATGGGAGCTGAGCCAGGAGAATCGTGTTCGTTGCTACAGGGTGACCGCGCATCGCTCCTTAACTTCGCAAAGTTGATGCGGTGGTCATGGCCGAAGTGATGCGCGGCTTCAGTCGGACGGCTCCCCAGCCTGGGCGATCCGCTGAAACGAGCCTGACCAATGCGCCCAACCCATCCAGCCGCACCCTGCTGGAAGTGATCCGTGACCTGGAAGGTGCCAGCACCGAAATGGTGGAGCGGAACAAGACGATCTTTTTCCCTGGCGACCCTGCGGAGCGCGTATATCTGATCCGACGCGGAGCTGTAAGGCTGTCGAGGGTCTACGAATCAGGTGAAGAAATCACCGTTGCCCTCCTCAGGGAGAACAGCCTGTTCGGCGTTCTCTCGCTGCTCACCGGGCATCGTTCCGATCGCTTTTACCACTCCGTGGCGTTTACCAGGGTGGAGATGGTGACCGCTCCAGCGAGCTCCGTCCGCCAGGCGATTGAAGCGGACACGAGCGTCGGGTTGCTCTTACTGCAGGGACTCTCCAGTCGAATCCTGCAGACCGAGACCATGATTGAGACCCTCACCCACCGGGACATGTCCTCCCGTCTGGTGAGTTTTCTGCTCGTTCTCTGCAGGGACTTCGGGATGCCTGGAGCGCAGGGCATCACCATCGACCTGCGTCTGTCGCATCAGGCCATTGCCGAAGCGATTGGATCCACGCGGGTCACAATCACGCGACTGCTCGGCGATCTGCGTAATTCAGGCCTGGTCGAAATCGACCGCAAGAAGATCACCGTTCTCGATCCGATTGCCCTGGCCAAACGTTTCAGTTGATCCCTCGACAGGTGAAGATGGGCAGCACCTCAGCGGCCCACCGCATGTTTGAACATCCGTGACCGGCTGGCTTCTGCTGCTGTCCCTGCTGATCCTGGGAGGAGTGCTCTCCACCCTCGGAGACAGGCTGGGTTCACGGGTCGGCAAGGCCAGGCTGAGTCTTTTCGGTCTTCGGCCGCGTCAAACCGCTGTAGTGATCACAGTGTTGACCGGGAGCCTGATTAGCGCTCTGTCGCTCGGGCTGATGTTGCTGGTGAGCCGTCAGCTGCGGGTCGGTCTGTTTGAACTCAACGACCTTGAGGCACGCCTGCGCAGCAGCCGCTCAGATCTGAAGGGAAGCCGCAAGGCGCAACGCAAGGCGCGTCAGCAACTCGAGCAAGCGCGCGCCGATGAAGTCAAGGCACGGAAGATCCTGGCGGATGCCCAGGCAAGGGCCAGGGAGCTGCGCAGCACACTTCAACCGCTGCAGGAACAGACTCGGCGACTCGAAGCCGAACGCCAGAGACTCAGCCAGGACGTGCGCAACCGCGACGCGGAAATCCAGCGAACGGACCAGGAACTCAGGGCAGTGCGAGAACGCATCAGCTCCGGAGAAGCGGAGCTTCAACAACTGGAGGAGAACCTGCTGGCCCTGCGCCGCGGCGACGTGGCCATCAGCAGTGGCCAACCCCTGGCCACCGTGACTCTCAAGCTGGATCGTCCTGATCAAGCCCGACAGGTCATTGACCAGGTGCTGCGGGAAGCCAATCTGCAGGCCTTTCAAAAGGTTCTGCCTGGTCAGGTGCCTGATCGGCAGATCATCCTCGTGCCCCGCCAGGACATTGAAAGGCTGGAACAAGCCATCCGAAAACCCGGCACCTGGGTTGTGTTGCTGCGCTCAGCGGCCAATGTCCTGCGGGGTGAGCGCGTGGTTTACGCCTTCCCCGACGTGCGTCCCAATGTGGCCATCACCATCGAGGGGGAAGTTCTGGCCAAAACCGCTCTCGCCAGCCAGGAGACCAATGCCGAAGCAGTCCGAAACCGCATCAACCTGCTGCTTGCGTCCACCCTTTCTGAAGTACGGCGCCGTGGATCACTCAGCCAGGGACTTCAATTTGATGCGAACGCCGTCAACGCGCTCGCCAGGGAGCTGACCAACCGCAACGGTGGACGTGTTGAACTCGAAGCGGTGGCCCTGCGTCGCAGTGAAACGGCCGATCCGATTGCCATCGAACTGCGCCCGAGCCGCAAGCTCCGCTCCACTTCAGCGCTTCAGGACGAGAACCCATGAGCCGTCTTGTGGCTCTTGATCCAGGACGCAGCAAATGCGGACTGATCCTGGTCGACGGCGACCGGCACAGCGTGATTGAAGGCCATGTTCTTGCGACTGAAACTGTGCTCGAGACCCTTCAACGCTGGAGACAGATCGCACCGATTGAACGGCTGGTGCTGGGAAACGGCACAGCCAGCGAATCCTTGAGACGTCAGCTACCCGGAGATCTTCCCGTCAAGCTGGTCGACGAGCGTGGGACGACACTCCGGGCACGCAAGCGCTACTGGCAGCTTTGGCCTCCCAGGGGATGGCGGCGTTTGGTCCCCGAGGGCCTACTGGTACCCCCGAGCGAACTGGATGCCGTTGCCGCCCTGGTGATTCTTGAATCCGAGCTCGGGCACGACCTCCTGTGGCCTGGGCCAGCTCCACTCAGAAGCGGGCCCGGACCGTGAAGCTGTAATCGCCACCGGCTTCCAGCCGGTAGTCGGATTTCACCAGAAAACGAAGCAAGGCGTCCTGAATCAACGCTCTTCCCAGGGAGGGCTCCACGCTGAGCTCTCCTCGATCAAAAAACCAGTGAAAGGACCATGTGAAGCCCCCCGCCTGGACCTCTCCCTGCACGCATTGGTCTCGGAAGCTGTGATGGTGCACCCGAAGATGAGCGGTGGTGACAGGCAAGGGCGCCATCAGGCCGGATCGCTCTCAGCAGCAGGCGCCAGATTCACACCATTGATGGCATTCCCGGCACGATCCAGGCCCTGGCGCTGGATGTGATCGAGTCCGCGCAACACTTCACGCAGGACATCCTGCAGCAACGGTTCCTCAGCACGATTGAACTGTCCGAGAACGTGGGACACCGTTCGGGCACGGCGTTCTTCTGGATTGCGGCCTGGAGCGCCGATACCGATGCGCAGACGAGCAAAGTCTTGCGTCCCAAGGTGCTGAATCGTGCTCTTCAGGCCGTTATGACCACCGGCTCCACCACGAGCGCGCAGGCGCAGCCGACCAAGCGGCAAGTCCATGTCATCAACAAGCACGATCATCTGGTCAATCTCCAGATCGAACCAATCGAGAGCTGCACGGATCGAGCGGCCGCTCTCATTCATGTAGGTCTGCGGCATCAACAGTCTGAGACGAGCGCTGCCGGAACCGACATCGGCAAGATCGCCTTGAAGCCTCGACATCGCCTTGAAACGTCCGCCCTCCCGGGTCGTGAGCAGCTCAAGCGCCATGAACCCGACGTTGTGCCGGGTCGAGGCATATTTTTCACCGGGATTGCCCAGACCGACCACCAAACGGAGGTCTCCACTCTTGATCACCGTTCAGTCCTCTGGGGCTTTAGAGGATGCTGGGGCCTCAGAGGAAGATGTGGGAGGCAGCTCTTCGGGCTCTGCCATGGCCTTGTTGATTTCGCGCTCGAACTCCTTCGAGGCTGTCTGAAAGCCTTTGAGTGTTTTGCCGAGCGTCCGCCCGAATTCGGGAAGACGCTTGGGACCGAACACCAGAAGCGCAATGGCCCCGATGACGGCCATCTCAGGGAGACCGATGCCGAAGATGTTCATGGAAAGCGAGGAGCGACCGAGATCAGGCGCCGCCGTTCCAGTTCACATTGATGCCTTCAAGGATCAGAGACTGGTTGTAGAGCTGAAGGATCACCAGCAGGAAAACCAGAAACAGCACCATGAAGATGCCCATGACAGGGGTGGTTCCCCAGCCGGGGACAACCTTGCCGTACTCGGAGTTGAGGGGACGGAGCAGATCGCCCAATCGAGTGCGTTGTGCCATAGCGGCCCTGAGGTCTCGGGTGAAGTTCAGTGCCGATACTGTAGGGGTCCCGGTCCTGAAGAGGACCGATCCTGTCGAGAGATGTGATGGAAAGCTCCTCCCCGGCCCTGTCGGTGTCGATTGCGGTCTTGACCGCCCTGCTGGGACTCACTGGTTTTGGCGTCTACACGGCCTTCGGACCACCGTCGAAGCAACTGGACGATCCTTTTGACGATCACGACGACTGAGGAATCAAGCTCAATTCCTGTAATCCGCCTGGTTGAATCACGACCGAGGCCTCTGCACCCCTCAGCAACCAACCGTCCTGACCCGGTGACCAGCGCACTCTGGTGCTTCCTGGATTCAGCACCTGAATGAGAACGGCGTGATCCGGGGCACCTCGAGACTGGTCAGGCCGCAGGGAAATCGGTACCAGCGCGGTCGGCAAAGCAGGGAAACCCTGCCAGCGCTTGCACAGGCCGACAGGCCCCAACCAACCCGGCTCTCGGAATCGGATCGCCGCCTGAGGGAGGCCCCCGCGATACCAACCCTTGGAGACAGGCATCAGCGCCAGACGGTGACGATGTCGGCGCTGATCAGCAGACGGGTCAGGCCAGGTAGGTCCGCGCAGCAATGAGACCCCCAGATGACCCGGACCGGCATCAACGCCCTGGGGGCCGTCGAGCAACACGCCCAGGCCACCACCCGGTGCTTGTTCTTCACTCGCCAACCAGGAAATCACCGGTACCTCCCAACGGGCCTGCTCCCGGGAGGTGCAGGCCAGGGCAGGTCGTTCAATCACGCCGCCACTGGTGTCTGCCGCCCAGCGCACCGCTGGCCTCTGCAAGGGACAGACCAGCCGAAGCAGCTCATGGGCCTGCCTCCAGTCGATGGTCAGTTGCAGCTCAACAGCAGGGCTGTCGGCTCGCAGCAACACATCCATCCGCACCGCACTGTCGCCCACAGACCGACGCAGCGCGACCCTGGCCACCAGCGGGCCCTGCTCCAGCAGCTCAAGCTGCCAGTCGTCATCCATCGGCAGTGATTGCTCGGGATAATCCGCTGCCAGATCCCAGGCATCCCAGAACTCACCACGATCGCGGTAACGCCTGAGCTGCAGCGGTGCCGAGAGCTGATCAACACCCTGCTCGTCCTGCAGTCGAGCCAGTCCCCTCCGGTCCAGCTCCAGCGTCAGACGACCATTGCTGAGGCGCCAGCTCCGCTCAGCGATCACCTGCACCTGCACAGGATCCCGCACGACAGCTAATTCCGGCTCTGGTTGAGCATCGGCATGACAGTCCAGAGGCAGTGCCACAACGCCGCTCGCCTCGGGCAACTGCACCCAGAGATCACCGCCTGGGGCCACCTGAGACGGCAGCGTCTTCCCTTCGCAACGCCACTGAGCTCGCGGTAAACGAACCAGAGCAGACCAGCGCTGCAGAGGCTGAAGACCGCACCATGCCCAGCCTGGACTGTCGTTCTCAGAACTGGAGTCGACGGATGCTGAACGGCTGAGCAGCTCTTGAAGACCTCCGGTGCGCGCCATGGCGGCACGACGACGGGCACCACGCCACTGCGACTCCGCCTGCTCAAACACTTCAGGAATCGAGGTTCCCGGAAGGATGTCGTGGAACTGCTGGAACAGAAGAACCCTCCAGTCCTTCAAGTGCAAAGGTTCCGCTCCCAGGGCCGCCACCAGATCCGCCTCACGCAGCAACCGCTCAAGCGTGCGGTTGTGTCGTTTCTGATCGGGGCGGGTGGTCGCGCAGCCTCGATGCAGCTCCAGATACAGCTCATCCCTCCAGACAGGCAACGAGGGGCGAAGCGGCTCCAGCTGCTGGAGGTACTGACGAACTGTCCCCGATCTGCGCGGGACGGTCTGAGGATGGTCGTCCCAGAGCTGCATCTCTTCGAGCATTTCCCGGGTCGGTCCACCGCCGTGATCACCGACTCCCGGTAACCACAGCGCCTGATCCACCCCTGTATCAGCCTTGAATCTCTGCTGTTCCTGCTGCATCGCCAAGGGGTCGGCATCCGTGCCGATGCCGGGCAGCATCAACACCAGCAGTTCGGCACCTCCACGCCCTCGCCAGCGAAACAGACGATGCGGAAAGGTGTTGGTGGCATTCCAGGCCAGTTTGTGCGTGCAGAACCAGCGAACGCCGGTGGCATTGGCAACGGCTGGCAGCCCGGCAGCAAAGCCGAAACTGTCCGGCAACCAGGCCAGGTCGTGACACCACTCTGGGAACTGCCTCTGACTGCTGTCCTGACCCAGTGCAAATTGCCTCCACAAGGAAGCGGTGCTCACCAGTACGCAGTCCGTTTCCACCCAGGGACCGTTGATGGGCTCCCAACGCCCCAGACGACTGGCTTGCTGAATCCGTGCAAACAGCGCCGGACGGTGACGCTCCATCCACTCATACAGAGCTGGAGTGGAATGAGCAAAATGCAGCTGCGGGCTGAGTTCCATCAGCTGCAAGGCGGAGCGGAATGTGCGTTCAGCCGCCTGCCAGGTGTCCG
>CAJXFG010000064.1 GCA_913052185.1 uncultured Synechococcus sp.
ACCGATCAGCATCGAATCGCATTGGCTGTAATTGCGAGCTCCTTTGGCTGAAGGGTTCACATGTACAAGGCCTCGATAACTGTTGCTTGATTTGCCGGCACTGATGCCTTTGCTGACAATTGTTGAACGCGTATGCGGGCCAATGTGAATCATTTTTGTTCCTGTATCGGCCTGTTGAAGATGATGTGTTAAGGCAACAGAATAAAATTCACCGACGGAATCTTCGCCGATCAAAACGCAACTTGGGTATTTCCAGGTGATCGCAGAACCGGTTTCCACCTGGGTCCAGCTGATGCAACTGCGGGCCCCACGGCATTGACCGCGCTTGGTGACGAAGTTGTAGATGCCTCCTACGCCGTTCTCATCGCCCGGATACCAGTTCTGGACGGTTGAGTATTTAATGGAAGCATCATCGAGAGCAATCAGCTCCACCACCGCTGCATGCAGCTGATTGGTGTCGAACATGGGAGCTGTGCAGCCCTCGAGATAACTGACGGATGCTCCTTCCTCCGCCACGATCAGGGTTCGCTCGAACTGTCCTGCATCTCCGGAGTTAATGCGGAAATAGGATGACAGCTCCATCGGACATTCAACGCCCTTGGGGATATAAACGAATGTGCCGTCGCTGAAAACCGATGCATTCAAGGCGGCGAAGAAATTGTCATTGCTTGGAATCACTGTACCAAGGTATTTTTTGATCAATTCAGGATGTTCTTTGACTGCTTCTGCAAAACCGCAGAAGATCACTCCAAATTCCGCAAGTTTTTCTTTGAAGGTTGTTGCGATCGACACGCTGTCGAAAACGGCATCCACTGCAACATTCCCCAGTCTTTTCTGCTCGCTTAAGGGGATCCCGAGCCTGCTAAATGTGTCGAGAAGCTCTGGGTCAACTTCTTCGAGACTTCGTTTCTTTTCTTTAGTCTTTGGCGCGGCGTAATAAATGATGTCTTGATAATCTATTGGTGGGTAGCCAAGTTTTGCCCAGTCAGGTTCATCCTGTGCAAGCCAGTGCTGATAGGCTTTCAGGCGAAACTCAAGCATGAACTCCGGCTCTTCTTTTTTCGCTGAGATCAGGCGAATCACATCTTCATCAATACCCTTTGGGATCTTTTCTTCTTCGATCTCAGTAACAAATCCATATTTATAAGGTTGATCGACAAGCTCTTCGGCTGATGATTCGCTGGGTGAGTTTTTCATGGCTTTTAACCGGTTGTCGCACCGCTATTGGTTGGTTTTTGATTAGTGATCCCACAAAGCTATTTCGTTTGATAATGCTTCGAGATCGCAGTGCAATTAGAAATTGATTTTTTAAGGCTAGTCAGGTTTCTTCGAATGGTCACTGTTCATGTGATACGTTCGCGTGGATCACGAAGAAGTTGGTGTTGTTCTGATTCGATGAGGATCAATGGGTTTTGTGTTCGGCTCTCGGATATTGTTTTTATGTATTCCTGTTTAATTGACGGGAATAGTTTTCTATTGAGTTTGCGAATCATTCTTTGGTCGTCGCGCTAGTCAGAGGTTTTAGGGTATTAATAATGCTTGCTATGAAGGTGATCCTGCTCAGGTATGAATGATGCAGATGTGCAGATGCTTAATGGCTCGCTTGAAGGAGTGGATTGGGGTGAGTAATGCTTGAATTTATTGATAGTTTTTTGATTTGCTCTGGGCAGGTTTTGGCTCTCACATCATATTCCTCCATTCGCGAGGTATGGATCTTTGATGTTCCGCTCTTGGACAATGTCTAGGATTAGTTGCTCATCTACTTTGCTGTAGATTTTTCTAGCTAGCTCCTTGCGAAGTGGTGCCACTTTGACTCCTCTTGTATTTTCAAAGCATCGCAATATGTTCTTTCGCTCGCCGATGAAGAATAGAATTCTCAGATCAGCGCCTCTGCCGCTAGCGGCCAATGGATTTCCGTAAAATTTATGTACTCCGTTGCAGCTTTTTGATTTGTTTGGCTGTGCAGTTGCTGCTGGATTGATAATAGAAGATCCACAAAAAGAGGCGATGATGCACAGGCGTACAAAGCTCATTTTTGTTTCTACTTACAATCTTTACTCTAGCCTGAGTAGTTGTCTAGGCTTGTATTGTTTGCTGATCTTCTCTTGACGCCACTCCCGCACTTGGCTCGCTGTTTGTCCAGTTTGCGCTGAATTTGTGGCGTGATCCCCAGCTCAGCACTGCGCCACATGCGGTTCATCTCACGCGTGAAATGCTCAGCAAGCTTGGGTGAGTGGATGATCAGCAGAGTTTCGTCATTGGTATGAGCTGCAGCGGGTGACCAGTTGAAGCTGCCTGTGATCACTGTTTTGTTGTCGATCACGGCGAACTTGTGGTGGAGCTTGTCGCCACGGGCCAGTTTCGGCGTGCCGACTGTTTGCAGCGGTGTTGTTAGAGGTTGGTTGTTTGCCTCAATTTTGCAAAAACGGTCGGGGAGTTCCGCTCCGAGAAGATCAAGCACCTCTGAAAACGATCGGCTTGCGAAGCCTGGGTCGGCCAGCAACCGAATGCTGATTCCGGTTTTGATTTTTTCCCCAAGAACGTTGGTGACTGTTTGGGCTGAAAACACGAATAGAGCCAGATCGATGCTTCGTTGCGCGGCCGCCAGGTGTTGACCAATCACATTCAGACCATGGCCTGGATGTCGCTGCGAGTGCGGGGCGAACAGGACGTCGACCTGAACGCCATTGACCTGAATGGTCTGCAGTCCAGGACTGTCTTTGCTTCGCCCGAATCGACTGTTGTGCAGCCCTCCGGGACCATCGCCCCACATCCGTTGAAATTCGTTCCGGAACACCTCAGCGAGCTCCGTACTCTCGATGCTGATGAGGTGATTCACATTTCCGCGGCTGCGCGACGCTCCCGCATCTCCATGGATTCCTGAGCTGGTGAAGTTGGCACTGCCGGTGATGACCAGAGCGCGATCCACAACAACAAACTTGTGGTGCATCAGGCCACTGCCTCGGCTCCCGTCTTCGGTGTCGTCGATCTTCGCGACACCGCCTCGCTCCAGTAGTGCGACTGCATCACCGGTCAGTCGTTCGTCGGCGCTGAGCCGGCCATCGCGATTGCTGTCCGCAAGCAGTTGCAGTTGTTCGAGTCGTCGCCTGCCGTGAGGTGTCAGATCGCTCGGATGCTGTTCGGACCACGGCTTGCTGTAGTTGTTTTCCAGCACCACCTGAACATTGACTCCACGCTTTTTGGCGCGGATCAGCGCCTGTGAGATTTCTGGAAGCGTGAGCTCCTGGACGGCCAACAAGAGCTCGTCACTGGCCGCATTGATCTGCTGGATCAAATACTCCTCAAGGTTGTCCCCGTTTCGCCAGTGTCCGTTCAGCGGCTGTCGGTAGCGTCCGGCATCGCGATGATTGAAGTGGAGCTGGAAATGCGCTGGTAGCGGCAGCTCAGGGTCGGCTTCTCCCACAACTTGGCCTGCCTGACTGCAGCCAACCAGCAGTGGCATCAACAGAGGCAGCGCTGTCAGTGAAAGCTGTTGCGCTTGTTTCAGCAGCCTGTCCAGCATCCGCTGAGCCTCGTGTATTGGCAGGATTCCCCTGCTTCAACGATGGACCTGTCAGTGGGGCATTTCAGAGGTTCGAAGCATGCCCACAAACCAAAGGCTGCTGAGCACGAGTGCCACGCCAACACCGGCGCCGATTCCCAGTTTTGCCATCGTGAGAGGCACGAGAATCGGAAAAGCCACCGCCCCTGCCAGAGGAGTGACGGCCACAACCCAGCGAAGGGCTTTTCGGTTCACTCCCACAGGATCAGAACCACTCGGCTTTGGCTTCGCTGGCTGGGTTGCTGTTGTCTTCGGGGGTGGCGCGTTCGAAGTTCAGGGTGATGTTGCGCTTCTGTTCGCCGTCTGCTGCGATCGCTTCGATGGCATACATCTGCTCACCGTCACGGAAAGGAACCTGGACGCGGAAGGTGCCATCACTGGAGAGTGGAACTTCCTCTCCGCCGATGGTGAGGCGTGCGGAGGGATCGGTGGCGCCATAGACAATCAGTTCGGCGTCAGCCACCAACCAGAAGGTGCGTTGGCGAGGTGCCACTCCACCGAGACCAGACTCATTACGGCCACTGGCCCACAGTCCAGCTCCTGAATCACTCAGGCCACGCTGATCACCGGGGATGGAGTCCTGTTCGTGCAGAACCTCCGAACCAACGCGACGGCTGCGGAAGTGGGTGGTTGCGCTCTGGTAGAGCCGCTCGTGCAAACCGCTGTCGCTGGGCTCGAATGCAGGAGTGCTGACCGGCGAGGGCGCAGGAGCAGCGGTTTCGAGGCTGAATGGCACGAACTGGTCGAGGATCTGGTCACTGGGGTGCAGTGCTGGAACCCTTGCCACAGACGAGAAGGCCAGGGAGATCCATTGGTTGCCCGAGCGGAAGCCGAGCTCCACGCGATAGTCGCGATCGCAGAGAGGAACAGGCAAATACCACTCGGTGCTGTGGCTGTCGACAGGAACTTCCTGAAGGGTGTGGGGATGGGAAGACCCATCCTGGAGGCCTGTCACATCGGCCAATCGCAGATTCAGGTGCGCGGCACCCTCGGTTTGTGCCCGGCGACGATCACTGTCTGAGATTTCCCAGAACACGTAAGCCCACTGGGGGTCTCTTGGGAGAAAGACCACACGGGTCTCGGAATGGGGGCGAGACGGTGGGTTCAACTCCGCTTCGATCGCCTTGAGGTCGCCGCCGCGACGCTCCTGCTTCTCCGCAATCGCTGAGACCAGGTCTTCCTTGCTCTTGCGGCTGTAGAGCGTGACGCCGAGATCACTGGCCATCTGACGCAGCTGACGCAGGGTCATGCGGGCGAGGGATGTGATGGCTTGCGTCACGGTCGGGCTACCGGGTTTCTTTGGGATCAGTTTGCTGGAAAGTCCCGCTTTTCAGGGCCCTTGAACGCCCGTGGTCAGCATCTTCTGACTACATGACCTGGTTGGATCGCATCAACGCCAGCTTTGGCGGTGGACAACAAAAAGCCGAGCCCCCTGAGGGGCTCGGCTTGATCATCTGAAGTTGGGCAAAGGTCAGCGACCAATGCTGCGGTAGGGAACCTTCGAGAGATAGTCCATCTCGAGATTGCCTTCGGGGGACGCCGAGCCTGCTGTGGCGATACCACGGACCCAGGGGAGATAGTCCTCGGTGAAACCACCCCGGGAGCGGCTTGCACGTGCCGGCAAGGTCTTGGCGGTACCGGTGTAGATGATCTTGGGGAATCCAAGGATTCCTCGGTAGTACTCGTCGTAACGAGGGGTGGTGATGTTGAAGGGAGTCTCGCCGAGCTCCCGGCCGGGCAGGACGCGGTTTCGCTGGAAGGGAACGGTGTCGTAGCCGAAGGATTCGAGGTATTCGTCGCTGTCGAGCAGTGCATCGACAAAGCCCTCGATCCCCTGGCTGGCGATCACGATCGACCAGGAGATTTCTTCAGACTTGCCATGGGTCTTGCGCCCCAGAATTTTCTGGACGAGGTGACGCACCACCTTGTAATTGGAATTGAAGCCGTAGAACGTTCTTTTGAACGTGTCCGAAAGGCACAAGCCACGGATGAAGTCGCGAACAGTGATCTGTCCATCACGGAGCTGTGACTCGAGGTAAGCGTCACGGTCGCTCTTGAACGCGTGGAAAAAGATCTGGCGGTAAGCCGACTCGATCACCGTGTTGATGTTGTCAGCGTCCATCGAGATGTCCATCTGAAGGGAACGCTGGTTCTCCTCAGATGCAACGCTGAGTGCTGCGACTCGATTGTTCTGCGTGGTCGGTGCGTACTGAAGAAGAGGAAGGGCCACTCGAGTCGGAACACACTGGCTGGATCGTATAAGTGGGAGCAGCCACATCCCTTGGCTGCTCTCGGCCTACTCACAGTCCGTAACAGAGGACACTCACCATCCGAAGGGTGATACCAGTGCCGTCATGCCTGATGAGCCAGCGGTTGATTCGTCGTTTTTGAGCCTGGTCTCCACGCAGAAGGACGCGTTGTTGGAAAGTCCTTCAACAGTGCTGGAACGGATGCGCACGTCCGGGCCGGAGAAACTGAAGCGCTCCCAGACGGTCATCATTTCGTAGCTCGTGCAGAGAATCAGCCCATCTCTGTCGTCCATGCTGAACGTGGATGTTGCAGGTGCTTTCTCTGCGTAGCCCTGATCTCTGAGCATGGTCCCTGACCGTGCGGACTCTCCGTCTCCAATCAAGGCAAAGCAGGTTTCACCGTCATGGGCATCGCCATCGCGGTCCCAGGCCATTGAGGCGCTCCAGCGCACATAACTGCCGCCGATGATCAGCCCTGGATCCTGGTCATGCTGGCGTGCCATGGCCAGCAAGCGCTCATCATTCAGTTCGAGATCCTCGACCACGATCAGCGAGCCGCCTGCTTCGCTGCGACGGTGCAGTAGGTGGTGCACGCTCCGCTGAGAACGCCAGCTTCCGCAGCTCAGACGGAAGAATGTCGGGGCGTCGGGGATGTCCAGGGTCATCGGCTGCGGACGGTCTGTTTTGGATGATCGCAGGGGAGAGATCGGTTCGTGATGCTCGGCACGATTGCGTGGGTCTGCTCAGCCCGCTTTCGATAAACGATCGCGACTGTTTGTTTCGGCCTGCTGGATCAAATCGGTGAGCTCGAGCTCGAGTGGAGTTCTGTTCAGCTGTTTGGCGAGCTCTTCCAGCTGGCTGGCAATCACTGTGAATTGCATCATCAACTGTTCACTGAACTCCGAGTCATTGGCCAGCTGGGGCTGCTGTTCACACCAGTGCTGCCATTGATCTGGAGGCGGCAGAGGCCCCTGCCGCTGCGGCAGCGCGATCTGTTGAAACGTCACCAGGCAGTGGGCCTGCAGTCGCAGGAGGTGGCGGTCAACTGTGGGCAGAAGGGTGGCGTCGATGCGCTCGATCTGCTCACGCACCAAGGGGCCTGCAGGCGGCGATGGATCCATGCTCACGGGCTAATTCCCGATTTGATGTCTGGTGGAGTTGTGCTTGCAGGACTGATCTGAAAGCCGCAGGAGTGTCCCGATTCCAGCCGCCAGTGCACCCGTTCCACGTCGCAGTCGGGAAAAGTCATCCGGATCAGTTGAAGCTCCTGGTCGCAGACAGCCGGGAATTCTTCGGCGATCCTCTGCACGGAGCAATGAAACTCATTGATGCACCAGCCGCATCCATTTTCGGCCGGAATCATTTCGCTCACGTATCCCTCTCGGCTGCGCAGGCCCACCAACTTGCGAATCCGCTGTTCGAGTGGGCCATCCCCGAGTTGATGTCTGTACTGGGTTGCTTTTTCGTGCGCCTGTCGCCTGAGCAGTGTTGCCAGGGTTTCCGGTGGCAGGCTCTCGGCCATGGATTCGAGCAGATTCAGCGCGAAGTTGTCGCTGCCATCTGGGAAGTGTTGGTGCCCCTGTTTTGTCAGTCTCCACTGGTTGGAGGGCCTGCCAGGTCCTGCGGCGATCGGACTGGCTTCCACCAGTCCTTCCTCTTCCAATGTGCGCAGATGGCGGCGCATCGCCTGAACCGAGATGCCCAGTTCGTCTGCCAGAGCGCCAGCACTGATCTCACCCTGCTTCAGGAGCAGGGTGAGCGTTGCTTCACGAGTGGGAGCCTGAGCTGACGCGCCCATGCACGGGGTGTGGACAATAGTTTCACCATGCCACGGGATCAGGGCGACTGCCTTGCCCCTGACTGTTGAGAGTTTGAAAACGAGCTCAGTGAAAGCATTTCTTACTTCGGCCTCCGCTGCACGTTGCTGCTGCATTGCTCAGACGCCGATCAGGTCGAAGCGTTTCTCTGTTTGAGACAGCCACAGGCATGAATCGATACCCTTCAAGCCCCCGACTGGGTTGTTGCGGGTATCACCTGCGTTTGAAAGGCCACTGGATTGAGCGTTATTCCAGAACTGGCGCGGGTCAGTGGTGGTGCCTTTGGAGCGCTTGAGGTGGGTTGTCGGCGCGTCGTCACGCTTTTCCGGCTAGAACCAACGTCCGTCACAATGGTCACATGGTCGGGTGATGGATCCGTGCTTTAGGCTCCAAATACGAAACCATTTTGTTTCGTATCTCCCTGGCTTCGACCCTCTTGCCAACGTTCGCCGCCATGACTGATGCCCTTGCCGGCAAACGAGAGCCGACCTCGGAGAGTCTCGAAGTCATCCGCAAATTTGCAGAAACTTATGCCAAGCGGACCGGCACGTTTTTCTGTAGCGATCCCGGTGTGACAGCGGTTGTGTTGAAGGGCCTGGCCCGACATAAGGATGAACTAGGTGGAGCTCTTTGTCCCTGCCGTCACTATGAGGACAAGAAGGCCGAGGTGTCTCAGGCGTTCTGGAACTGCCCCTGTGTGCCGATGCGTGAGCGCATGGAATGCCACTGCATGTTGTTTCTGACTGAAGACAGCCCTTTCCGTGGGGAGCATCGCACCATCACCACGGAAATGATCCACGCCACCGCGGGTTGAGCGACATGACCTCCACCTCCACGCGTGATCTCGTCAGCCAGCCGTACAAGTACGGATTTGTGACTGATATTGAGACCGAAAAAATCTCCAAGGGTCTCAGCGAGGAGATCGTGCGGCTGATCTCCAGCAAAAAAGAAGAGCCGGAGTTTCTTCTTCAGTTCCGTCTCAAGGCTTTTCGCCATTGGCTCACCCTCGAAGAGCCCAACTGGGCTGAACTGGGTTACGACCCGATCGATTATCAGGACATCGTTTATTACGCAGCTCCAAAACAGCAGGTCAAAAAAAGTTCCCTCGACGAAGTTGATCCCAAACTTCTTGAGACGTTCGACAAGTTGGGGATTCCCCTCAGCGAGCAGAAACGCCTGAGCAATGTTGCTGTTGATGCGGTTTTTGACAGTGTCTCAATCGCCACGACTTATAAGGAAAAACTCGCTGAGCACGGTGTTGTCTTCTGTTCATTCAGTGAGGCTGTCAAGGAACACCCAGAGCTGATAGAGCGATATCTCGGTTCTGTGGTCCCGAGTAACGACAACTATTTTGCAGCTCTTAATTCAGCCGTTTTCAGTGACGGTTCTTTCGTGTTCATTCCCAAAGGCGTGGAATGTCCGATGGAGTTGTCAACGTATTTTCGGATCAATTCCGGGGACACCGGCCAGTTCGAGCGCACGCTGATCGTGGCGGAAGAAGGCGCCTCGGTGAGTTACCTGGAGGGCTGTACAGCTC
>CAJXFG010000065.1 GCA_913052185.1 uncultured Synechococcus sp.
CATTCACGACCCGATTCGTCCGGTAGCTCTCGAGACTGTCGTTCCAGAGGCCGAACCCCGCGTTGTTGTAGGCCGAGATGCTGTGAAACACCGAGGCCCAAAGTCGTTCTCCACCTGCGGGAAGGTCTGAAAAGCCGTAGGTGTAGAGCACAACAGCTCCAACCATGATCAGCACCGCTGCGGTGACGGCAATGCTTCTGAAGGTGCCGCCGACGCCGCCCACGCCGAATTGATCAAGCGTCTGGCCGCGATCCAGGCGACGCCGAAGGGAGGCTCCACGCACCACGAATCCCTGGAGGAAGGTGGTGATCGCCATCAGGCCGAGTCCGCCCACCAGGATCATGATCGCCAGCACTGCCTGGCCGACGGTGGTGAGATCCTTGCCGACATCGATCACGGTCAGACCTGTCACGGTGACCGCCGAGGTGGCGGTGAACAGTGCTTCCCAGAGCCCCACGCTGCGGCTGGAGCAGACAGGGCTGGACAGAAGAAGTGTGCCGATCGTGATCACCAGCAGCCCAGTCACAACAGTGAACTGGGGCACGGTGAGGCGCCGGTACCACGCCTGAGTGCGATGAATGGCCCTGGGAAGTGTCACGCGTTCAGAGTCCCCCCGCCTGGGTCAGGATCAGTGCTGGCACCAGCAGGGTCATCAGCAGCGTCAGACCTGCTCCGTAGCGGGCCACATCGAAGAAGCGGTAACGCCCCGGGCCGAACACCATCAGGTTGGTCTGATATCCCATCGGCGTCAGGAAGGATTGGCTGGCGCCGAACAGCACCGTGAGCAACAGAGCCTGGGGCGGAAGGTTCAGAGAGGGTGCCAGCTGGGTGGCGACAGGGACCAGCAGGGCCACCGACGCAGCATTGCTCATCACGCTCGTGATCAGATTGGTGGCGAGGAAAATCACCAGTAGCGCCCAGTAAGCCGGCCAGTTCAGCAGCAGACGCTCCATGTCCGAGGCCATGGCGTTGGCCAGGCCACTGGTCTGTAGCGCCACGCTGAAGCTTGAGAGGGAGCCGAGCAGAAGAATCACGTCCAGTCTGATCGAACGCTGCACTTCACCCGTTCTCAGACAGCCCATCAGCACCAGCAGCACAACGGCCAGAAGCACCGAGGCCACCAGAGGGATCTCGGTGACTGTGGGCACCAGCAGCATCAGAGCTGTGATGGTGACGGCCTGAGGCTTGCGTCGGATCGTGGGCAGGTCGTTTTCAAGCTGGTCCAGAACCAGCAGGTCATTGCTGGCTTGCAATCCCCGGATCGCATCGAGGGGAGCCTGCAGCAGCAGCACATCGCCTTCACGCAGCACCGCCTGGCCCAGACGCTCCTGAACGGTCTGCTGGCCGCGGCGGAGAGCCAGCACCGTTGCGTTGTGGCGTTGTCGAAAGCGGAGTTCCCGCAGACTTGCACCGGCCAGTGTGGATCCCGCCGGAAGGAGGACCTCCACGGTTTTCTGACCGTCTGCGCCATCGTTGGAGAAAGCCAGTTCAGCACTCGCCATGGCCTGGCGATTGTCTGCTGGATAACTGGCTGAGGCGAGCTGAACGGTGTGCTCCTGCTGCAGGCGCAGCAGATCCGCGCGGGTGACCCGCAGCAGCAGGCGGTCCTCCGCTTCGATGCAGCGGTCGGCCAGGGGCGGCAGGATCCTCTCTCCAGCTCGCTGCAGCTCGAGAACGTCCACATCGAAACGTCGTTGCAGCCGGCTGTGCCGCAGGGTCTGTCCGACCAGGGTTGAGGACCTCGGAATGGTGACCTCGGTGAAGTACCCGGTCAGTGACTGATTGGTGCTCAGCTGGTCATCCGGGGCACTTCTGTCGGGCAGCAAGGCGCGAGGGGCAAGCAGCATGTAGGCCGCTCCGGCGAGCCAGACGGGTACACCGATCGAGCTGAAACTGAACAGATCCAGAGGGCCGTAGCCCAGCTGCTGGCTGACATCGCTGGCCAGCAGATTCACGGAGCTGCCAAGCAGGGTCAGGGTGCCTCCCAGCAGCGTGGCGAATGAGAGAGGCAGCAGCACCCTGGATGGTGCGATGCCTCGTTTCTGGCACCAGGTCTCCAGCACCGGCAGCAGACTGGCCACGATCGGGGTGTTGGGCACCACGCCGGAGATCGGTGCCACCACAAGGGTCAGCAATCCCACCATGCGTCTGGGACTGCGGATGCGTTCGGAGGCAATCAGTTCGCGCAGTCGATCGAGGGCGCCACTGCGGAACAGGGCTGCGGAAACGGCGAAGAGTCCCATCAGCGTGATCAGCGCTGGGCTGCCGAAGCCGCTCAGGGCCTGCAGCGGGGTCAGCACTCCGCCGATCATCAGCAGCGACACGCTGAGCAGACCCACCAGCTCCGGCGCCATCGCGCCGCTGATGAACAGCACCACTGCAAGCAGCAGCACAGCCAGCGTGATCAGAGCGTCTCCGTTCTGCAGAGCGGCACTGAGCTCAACCATTGGGGGGTGCGCCTGTTGGCTCCCAGAACGTCTGTTCGAGCCATGTTCGCAGACCCCTCAGGCCTGTCCCGTGGGTGGCGGAGAGGTAGAGGGCCTCGGGCTCCAGTTCACGAATCCGTTCCAACGCGCTGGCGTGGCAGCGGTCGATCTGATTGGCCAGCACCTGGCGGGGTTGCTCACAGCCCAGATCATCGAGGATGGCGTGAACAGCCTTGAGCTGTCCCTGCCAGTCGGGATCTCCGAGATCGACCACCAGCAGAAGCTGATCCGCATTGCGTGTCTCCTCCAGCGTGGCCATGAAGGCCTGCATCAGAGGGGCCGGCAGTTCACGAATGAAGCCGACGGTGTCGGTGATCAACAGCTCGCGCGGTGCCGCTCCCGCTCTCGGCAGACAGAGCCGACGCGTGGTGGGGTCAAGCGTTGCGAACAGAATGTTCTCAGCCTGGACCGGTCCTCCTGGGGCGCGGTCACAGAGTGCATTGAGAAGGGATGACTTGCCTGCATTGGTGTATCCCACTAACGCCACACCCGGTAGTTCCTGACGTCGCTCCCTCAGTCGGGCTCGGTGAGCGCCCAGCTGGCCCAGTTCCCGTCCCAGGTGTTCGATGCGTCTGCTGATGGCACGCCGGTCCTTTTCAAGCTGGGTTTCGCCGGGACCACGCGTACCGATACCGCCACCTTGTCGCGACAGGCTCAGTCCGCGTCCGGCAAGTCTGGGCAGTCGATAGCGAAGCTGGGCCAGTTCAACCTGCAGGCGGCCTGCTGCGCTTGAGGCCCTCTGGGCAAAGATGTCGAGGATCAGTTCGCTGCGATCCATCACAGGACTGTCCAGCAATCGCTCGAGGTTTCTGGCCTGAACAGGTGTGAGCTCTCGATCGGTGATGACAAGTGTGGCCCCGTGTTTACGGATTTCCAGCGCCGCCTCCTGGAGCTTGCCGGTGCCCCAGAGGGTCTGGGGATTGATCTGCCCCTGACGCTGGCGGCAGACGGCCACTGTTCTGGCTCCGGCACTGCGCGTCAGCCCCTCAAGCTCGGCCAGTTCCCGCTCATTCCGGACCGGATCCGATCCGGTGAGGGTGAGCAGCAGAACCTGCTCCACGCTTGGGCTGTCTTCGTGCGCTGCATCGCTCGGCTGGTCGAGTGGTTCGGGCGTTCCGCCACTGGCTTCGCTGCTGCAGAGCGTCGTCAGATCGCCTGTTTCGCCGCAACGCCAGCCGCTATCGGCCCTGGGGTCCGGAACCCAGAGGGCACCAGCACGGGTTCCGCTGCGGGAGACCAGTGCCTGGTAGCGCAGCCATACCTTGGGCTGCACATCCAGGGCGATGACCGCTTCGCGACCTTCGGGCGCCAGATCAGGAGAACGGCGTCCCTGCAGCGCGCTGATCAGGCGCCATTGCCTTGAGCGGCGCCTGGATCCGCCCTGAAGATGGCGATCCAGGCGATCGGATTCACCCAGTGGTCCAACCCAAAGCAGGCGACAGACGCCACGATCGTCAATCAGCAGATGCAGCGAGTCCTCAAGCTTCACAGCCAGTTCGGCAAGCCGCTCCAGGGTGAAGACGTCAGAACCGCACTCGTCGGGGTGTCGACGATGGCTGAGGCGCTCCAGCTGCTTGAGCTGTGATGGGCGCAGCCCCCTGGTTCTTCCAGCCAGGTGAGCCTGTTTCAAGGACTGACCAGCCAGGCTCCGGCTGCACGAAGCCCGAGTGAAAGCCCTGGTAGCCGCGTCAGATAGGTCAGGCGACGGAGCTTGAACGCCAGAGGTCCGGCCAGGGTCAGGCCGAGACCGGTGATGGAGGCATCGCCGATGCCGAGGCTGAGCATTTCGCCGAGATCCTTGAACACAAAGGGGCTTGAATCACTCTGTCGGAGCTTTGCCTGCAGTTCTTTGGCTGCGAACTGCCCTTGCTGGATGGCCGCCTGTGCGGAATGAGGCCAGCTGGAGAGCTCATCCCCATCGGGATTCACAGCAATGTCTCCGAGAGCCAGAACATCCGGGTGGCCCTGCAGACGGAGCGCCTCAGTCACAGGCAGTCGACCTTTGTGGAGTTCCACGCTTGGAAGGATGTCCGGGAGTGTGGGACGGCTACCGGCGGTCCACACCAAACCGTCGTGCTTCTGTTCCCATGGGCCCTGTGGTCCGCTCAGCTGGACGGAGGTCGAGCTCACCGACTCGACTTTGGTCTTGAGGTGAACGGAGACACCGCGTTTGTGGAGAGCTTTTTCAGCCTGCTCGCGGTTGAAAGCTCTTGATCTGGGCAGGATTTGATCACCGAGTTCAACGAGATGGACAGCAGCGGCACCGTTGAGCAGATCCACAAGCTTGCAGGCCAGTTCAACGCCTGTGGCACCAGCACCGGCGATGACCAGCGAGCTTGTGCCTGACGGTCGCCGACGCAGCTCCTGAAGTCGCTCCTGAAGAGGTTGCAGATCGGACAAGGTGTGGAAATTCAGGGCGTTCTCGCGCACGCCTGGAATCCCGAAATCCTCGGGTTGGGCGCCTGTTGCCAACACCAGCTGGCTGTATCTCAGTGCTTGTCCCGAGCTTGTGGTGACGCTGCGGGCATTGAGGTCGATGGAGCTCACGCTGTCCTGCAGGTGGCTGATGCCGCGCCCCTGCAGCAGGGAGGCGTAATCAGGTGCCACCTCCCATCCCTTCAGTTCCCCGCTCATCAATTCGTAGAGCAGAGGAACGAAGACGAAACGCTCACGCGGTTCGATCAACACGATCGGTGGTCGTGGATGCAGACGACCGAAGGCAAGCGCCGTTGACAATCCGGCGAATCCACCACCGATCACCACGACCGGTTGAATTTGCCCGCTGGCAGGGGGTGTCAAGGCATTCTCTGGAGCGTGAAGAAACCATAGGCAGACCTGTGGTCACCTCGGCATTGGAGGATGGGGGCATGAGCCAGGGCATCAGCAACATGATCAGCACCGCTGGCGGTGTGGATTCAGGCACGGTGGATGCCGGTCTGGAAACCCTGCGCGAACAGCTGGAGCCGATGGAACCCCTGCAACGTCTGCAGTGGGCGCTCGATCAATTCGGGTCCGGCTTCGCGATGACCACCAGCTTCGGGATTCAATCATCGGTGTTGCTGCACATGCTCAGTCGCCTCTCCGGTGGCGATGCCGTGCCTGTGATCTGGGTGGATACGGGATATCTGCCGGCAGAGACCTACCGCTATGCCAGCACTCTCTGTGAACGGCTTGGAACTCAGCTTGTTGTCGCCCAGTCATCCCTGTCTCCAGCCCGCATGGAGGCCCTGCATGGACGGCTTTGGGAAACGGGTCGAAAGGAGGACATGGACCTGTATCTGCGTCTCCGCAAGGTCGAGCCCCTGGAGGAAGCCCTCAGCGGCAGGAAGGTGAGCTGCTGGGCCAGCGGCGTGCGACGGGGTCAGACGGACCTGCGCAAAACGATGACGCTGCTCGATCCGATTCGTGATCGCTTGTCATTGCGTCCTCTGTTGCGCTGGACCAACCGGGATGTCTTCTATTACATGCAGGAGCATGGCCTGCCCCAGCATCCGCTCTTCGATCAGGGTTACTCCACCGTCGGTGACTGGCATTCCAGTGCTCCTGATGGTCTTGAATCCGAGGGCCGCAGCACCCGTTTTGGTGGACAGCGCCAGGAGTGCGGAATTCATGTGCCCGGCGTGATGGGCGATGGCATCTGACCATGCACTCTGAGCAGCGCTGTCTGCTGATCGGAAACAGTCGATGGCACTGGGCTCAGCGGTCCGGACGGGGTGCATGGAGTTACAGCCATGGACAGCCGCAGCCGTCTGCGTTGGCTGATTCCCCACCGCTCTGCGCCTGGGCTGCGGTGGGTCCCGTGCCGGATCATGCCGTTCTCAGTTCCGATCGGCGTCTCGGCCTTGGTGCGATTCCGTTGCGAGATGTCCCGCCATGGCTCGGTGTCGACAGGGCTCTGGCGGGATGGGGGGCCTGGATCGAATCGGGACGGGTTGGTTCCCTGATGGTGGTTGATGCCGGGACCGTGCTCAGCCTGACGCGGATCTCCGGCGACGGCGGTTTTGATGGCGGCTGGCTTGCGGCCGGACTGGGGCTGCAGTTGAAAGCCATGGCTGAAGGCACCCAGGCGCTGAAGATTCCCAATGCTCAGGAGCCCAGCCCTGGCGATGGAATTCCGTTTCCCAGGGATTCGTGCGGGGCGATGCGCCGGGGAGTGATTGAAAGTCTGGTCGGTCTGATCGTCCGAGCTCAGAATCGCGATCCCTCTCCGGTCTGGCTGTGTGGCGGGGATGCTCCTGTGCTGGAACCCGTTCTGCTGAACGAGGGGCTGGAGGTGACCCACGCCCCTGATCTTGTGATGCAGACGCTGGTCAGGCTGGTCAGCCCAGCCCCAGATCGCTCAGCACTTGATCGGCCATGGAATCGGCCTTGACCTTTCTGTAGATCAACTCGAGTTTGCCTTCCGCATCCACGACGAAGGTGTGGCGCATCATGCCCATGAATTCACGACCCATGAATTTCTTCAGGCCATAGCTCTCATAGCTGCTGGCAACAGCGCAGGGTTCTTCATCGGTGAGCAGGCTGAAGGGAAGTTCCTGCTTGGCAATGAAACGGGTATGGGATGCGGCGTTGTCCTTGCTGATGCCCAGCACCTTGATGCCATGGGCCTTGAGGTCACTCCATCGGTCGCGGAAGTTGCACGCTTCCTTGGTGCAACCGGGGGTGGCGTCCTTCGGATAGAAATAAATCACCACCCGCTGTCCCTTCAGGGAGGAGAGTGTCAGCGGCTCGCCGTTCTCATCTGGAAGTGTGAAATCTGGTGCGGGATCGCCGATCTGCAGAGTCATGGGTCGCGGAACTATCGGCGGCAGCGTAACTGCGTTGTGGATGCAGCAGATCGGGCCTGACGCTGAGCTCGAGCCGCTTGCTGTGACCGAACAGGAGCGCTGTTGGGCTGCAGGCTTGCCGGCATCTCGCGCTCATCAGTTCCTGACCTCGCGAAGCTGGATGCGCAGTTGTCTGGCCACGCTGGCCGGCACGTCCCCTCTTCAGGTTCCCCTGGATGCACCACCGGCAGCTCCCCCGCGGCTGACGACGGAGTGGGGGTATGTGAGCCTCAGTCACTGTGCAGACGCCTGTTTGCTGGGTTGGTCTCAGCAGCCCATCGGTGTGGACCTCGAACGGGCCGACCGAAAGCTTCCTGCTGCGGCTGCTTTGATGCGCCGTTATTTCACAGAGGCCGAACAGAGCGAACTTGAGATCCTGCACGGAGACCAGCTGCGCCGGCAGGTTCTAGATCGTTGGCTGGTCAAGGAGGCTGCGATCAAGTGGCAGCAAGGATCGCTGGCTCAGGATCTGAGCTTCTGGGAGGTGAGCGCCACTCTGCGTGCTGCTTTGCATCGTGGCTTGAATGTTCAGGTTGCTGCGCAGTTGCGCTCCCAGGGGCCATGGCGTCTGGCGCTTGTCGCTGCCAAGAAACAATTTCTGCAGGATTCCCCGCTCTGCCTAGCCTGATTTTTATCGGTTTTTGGAGCTTCCATTGCCTGCATCTCGCTGGCAGATGATTCCAACCCTGGCCAGCGCCGCCATGCTGATGGCCATCGGTTTCAGCGGCCTGACGCATCACGAAGGCCGCAGCGCTGTGAATTCAGATTGGCTCGTCGGCGAGCCAGAGCTCGAGCAACTCGATGAGCGCGAAGCCACGCTTCACCAGCGCCGCGGTGCCCAGGAGCTTCTCGGTGCATTCATGCGTTCCCAGCTCACCCGTCATTACTGGGGGCAGTTCGCCTCCTCCCTAACGGATCTGGGGTTGATGGCAGACCCTTCCCTGCGAGCCAGGGTTGTGAACGGACCAGGATTCACTCAACTCTGGTTGACTCCAAGACGAGGCGACGAGGCTTACGTCTCTCAGGTTCGTGCCAATGGAGTCAACCTGCTGCGCCTTCAATGCCGTGGACCGGCCATTGACTCCGTGAAAGCGAAGAATGTTCAACTCAATCGCAATGAATGCCCACCAGGCTGGACTTCATTGACTAATTAACGGAGAAAGATGCTTCGCGTCGAGATTCATGCATCCATTGAGAACCATGAGACTTGCTTGAGGTGATCCTTGTGAGGCGGATTTGTCCTCATTTGCGCTTTTCAAGCAGTGATTTTGTTGGCAAGTCTTTTTCCTGCGGATAGGATTAAAAAGACGTCTTTTCTCGCCGTCCGTGTTCACCCGTTTTGCAGCCGGCGCTCTCGCCGCCGCTTCCCTTTCCACTCTGGCTGTCGCCGCTGAAGCTGGCACCAAGCGCCCCGTGCGCTGGGTGTCTGGTGGCGCTGTCTGGACCACCAAAGCCTCCTCTTTCGCCAAGTTCTTCAACGACGGCGAAATCACTGACCGTGCTCTTGAAGCTGGCATCAACAACTCCGGTTGGACTGCCGACGAAATTCAAGAGGGCATGACCAAGACCTACGACGTGGATCTGGTTGGCGTGTCCCGCTTCCTGTATTCCGCCGATGGCGTTGCGTTCCTGGACGACCAGACTCGCAGCTACTTCCCCTACTGGCAGAAGAAGAAGACCGCTGTGGTGGCTCTTCGTTCCGCCATCATCCTCGATGCTGCTGATGGAGAGATCTCCTCTGCCGGCATCATGCGTAACCTGCCCGTTGACTTCCGTCTGAACGACAACGGCACTTCCGACGGTGCTCAGAACG
>CAJXFG010000066.1 GCA_913052185.1 uncultured Synechococcus sp.
GATCCTGCAAAACGCCGATGTGGACTCCGAGTTCGTGAGCCACCTGACGGATGGTTGCAATCCGGGTGGCGTGTTCGGAGTGATCGCCGTGGGAAAAATTCAGTCGGAATGTCGTGGCACCTGCTTGAACCAGTTCCCGAATGCGTTCGGGACTCTCGGTGGCTGGGCCGATCGTGGCGACGATCTTGGTTCTGCGGGTCAGATCGAGCTCGGCCATCCTTGGCGCCGGAAACCAGCGGAATCTACCGTCATGCCCTCAACCCTCCGATGATCTTCAGTGCTGCTCAACGACTACCAACTTGAATCAAGAAGCACGGCTCGTTATCCCGACGCCGGCAACAATCTGATCTACCCAACCCTTGGTCTGACGGGTGAAGCCGGAGAAGTCGCCGACAAAGTGAAGAAACTGCTCCGCGATCGCAGCGGCGTGGTGGATCAGCGCTTCACCGACGATGTGGCTCTGGAGCTGGGTGATGTGCTCTGGTACGTGGCGCAACTGGCCACAGAACTGGGTCTCACGCTTGAAGATGTGGCCTCAGCCAATCTGCGCAAGCTGAAGAGCCGTTCCCAGCGGGGAACTCTCCAGGGTGAGGGTGATCACCGCTGAGATCCCGTTGCTCTGAGCTCAGCCGTATACCCCGAAACCACCGGAGAAAGCGAAACTCGCAGACATCAGCAACTGCTGCATCAGGCTCAGAGCGATGAAGGCCAGAATCGCCGAAAGGTCAAGGCCTCCGAGCGGCGGGATCAGCCCTCGAAAGGCATTCAGATAAGGGTCGGTGATCGAACTCACAGTGCTGAGCACGGGATTTCCCCAGTCGAGATTGGGGAACCAGCTCAGAAGCACCCGCACAATCAACACCAGCGAATAAATCTGGAGTGTCTGTGCGAGCACCTGAAGGACTGTGGACACAAGCTCGGTGGCCATGGAAACCGCGGAATTAAAGGAACTCTATGCAGCCTGGCGGGGTTCGGAGCCACCACCAAGGTCAGGAAGCACCGAGAAGGTTCTGTGGAACTTCTCGGACAGTGTGATCCAGTAGGAGCGTCCTTCACTCTGACGCTTGCGTTCAATGAAGTTCTGGTTCACCAGCTCCTTGATGTGGTCGTAGGCACCGGATCCTCGGAGATCCACCAGATCAGACTGGAGAATTCTCTTTTTCAGGGCCACCGTTGCCAGGGTTCGCAGCGTGGCCGTGGAAAGATTCACGGGAAGCAGGTCGCGCACGAGTTCCCCAAGACCTGGTCGCAACTGCAGGCTGTAACGCCCATTGCCTTGATGGATCTCCAGGGAGGTGTCTCGCTGCGCGTAGCCGGCGATCAGGATCAGCATTCCCTGTTCGGTCTCTGATTCAGACAGGCCAACCAGCGACGACAGCTCCTGCAGAGACAGTGGCCGTCCTTTCAAATAGAGAATTGCTTCGAGACGGGCGGGGAGTGACACCAGCTGTACAGCGTCCTGGACGCTGTGGCTTGGTTGTCTGTCGCTTCCCTGGTCCAAGTCAGCATCCCCTGATCCGACAAGTCAACGTAACGCTCATTTGAGTGAGCGCCATCAGGGACCCAAAAAGATTCGGTAGGCGGGATTGGAGGTCTCCTCCCAGCTTGGATAGCCCAGGTCCTGCAGAACGGACTGCCATGACTCGAGATCGTCAGGACTGACCAGCACACCCACCACAATCCGTCCGACATCGGCGCCGTGGTTTCGATAGTGAAAAATGCTGATGCTCCAGTTCGAGTGGAGCGCGTTGACAAACCGCATCAGGGCGCCGGGCCGCTCCGGGAACTCGAAGCGGTACAGCAGCTCCTGTGTGGGGTCTTCGGCTTTCTGCGGCAGGCGTCCTCCCACCATGTGACGCAGGTGGACCTTGGCCAGTTCGTCGTCGCTGAGATCAAGGCATTCATATCCATTGCTGCGCAGTGAGGCCAGAAGATCGGATCGGTCCTGAAAATCCCTGACCTGAACGCCCATGAAGATGTGGGCTTGATCACCAGCCCCCATCCGGTAGCTGAATTCCGTGAGGCTGCGTTTCTGCAGGAGTTCGGAGAGCTTGCGCAGGCTGCCGGGCTGTTCCGGGATCTGCACCGCGAACATGGCTTCACGCTCTTCACCGAGCTCGGCCCGTTCCGCAACGAAGCGCAGACGGTTGAAATTCATGTTGGCGCCGCAGGCGATCGCCACAAGCTGCTTGTCCTTCAGCTGCCGCTTTGAGACATCGGCCTTCAGCCCTGCAACGGCCAGAGCACCGGCAGGTTCAAGGATGGATCGGGTGTCTTCGAAAACATCCTTGATCGACGCACAGATCTCATCCGTGCTCACGGTGACGATGGAATCCACGTAATTCTGGGCGAGTCGGAAGGTGTGCTCCCCCACCTCACGCACAGCGACACCGTCCGCAAACAACCCGACCTGCGGCAGGCGAATCCTTTCACCGGCCTCCAGAGACAGGGTCATGGCAGCGGCGTCATGGGGTTCGACACCGATCACCTCGATGTCGGGCCAGAGGCTTTTCACGTACGCAGCGACGCCTCCGATCAGGCCACCACCGCCAATGGCCACATAGATCGCGTCCGGTCGCTGGTGGCACTGACGAAGAATTTCCATGCCAACGGTGCCTTGGCCGGCAATCACCTCTGGATCATCAAAGGGATGGATGAAACAAAGGCCGTCCTGCTCGCTGCGTCGACGGGCCTCCGCATAGGCCTCGTCGTAGGTCTCCCCGTGAAGGATCACCTCCCCGCCAAGCTGCCGCACGGCTTCCACCTTCACGCTGGGCGTCGTCACAGGCATGACGATGACCGCTCTGCAATGCAGATGGGCTGCACTCAGCGCAACACCCTGCGCATGGTTGCCGGCGCTCGATGCAATCACTCCTCGTGAGCGTTCGTCCTCCGACAGCTGAGCCATGCGGTTGTAGGCACCGCGCAGCTTGAAGGAAAAGACCGGTTGCAGATCCTCGCGTTTGAGCCAGACGTGATTGTTCAGTCGTCGGCTGAGATTGGTCGCTGACTCAAGCGGGCTCTCGCGGGCGACGTCATAAACCCTCGCGCGCAGAATCCTCTGCAGGTAATCATCCATCGGATCAGTCTGGCAACCGGAGGCTTTCGCGGGCGGCAGGCAGGCCTCGTAGATTGACTGGATCTGCCGGGAGGCTCATGCACCTGAGCGATCTATCGCATCCCAATCAGCTGCATGGTCTGTCGGTGGCAGAACTGGAAGATGTCGCGGCCCAGATCCGTCAGCGTCACCTGGAAGTGGTCTCCAACAGCGGTGGGCATCTCGGCCCCGGACTGGGTGTTGTGGAACTCACTCTCGCGCTGTACCAGACCCTTGATCTGGATCGCGACCGCGTGGTCTGGGACGTGGGTCACCAGGCCTATCCCCACAAGCTGATCACGGGGCGTTACGCCGACTTCGACTCCCTGAGGCAGAAGGGTGGGGTCGCGGGTTACCTCAAACGCTGCGAAAGCTCGTTCGATCATTTCGGTGCCGGACATGCCAGCACGTCCATCTCAGCTGCTCTGGGAATGGCCATGGCCCGGGACAGGCTTGGTCAGGATCACAAGTGCGTGGCGGTGATCGGTGATGGTGCGCTCACCGGTGGTATGGCCCTGGAGGCGATCAATCACGCCGGTCACATGCCGAACACACCCCTTCTGGTGGTGCTCAATGACAACGACATGTCCATTTCCCCGCCGGTCGGGGCTCTCTCCAGTCATCTGAATCGGATGAGGCTCAGCCCTCCGATGCAGTTCCTCTCCGGCAGTGTGGAGGAGAGCATGCGTCACCTGCCGTTCATGGGTGGCGATCTCCCCGCGGAGCTCAACCGTCTCAAAGGCAGCATGCGCCGACTTGCTGTGCCCAAAGTGGGCGCGGTTTTTGAGGAGCTCGGCTTCACCTACATGGGCCCCGTGGATGGTCATGACATCGCTGAGATGACAAGAACTTTCCAGGCCGCACATCGTGTTGGTGGCCCGGTGCTGGTGCATGTGCTCACCACCAAGGGCAAGGGTTATCCCTATGCGGAAGCCGATCAGGTGGGCTATCACGCCCAATCGGCTTTTGACCTCAACACCGGCAAGGCCCGACCGAGTAAAACTCCCAAACCCCCCAGTTACAGCAAGGTTTTCGGCCAGACTCTGGTCAAAATCTGTGAACAGAATCCCCGCGTTGTCGGAATCACGGCTGCCATGGCCACCGGCACCGGTCTCGATCTCCTCCAGAAAGCTCTGCCGGATCAGTACATCGATGTAGGGATCGCTGAGCAACATGCCGTGACCCTCGCTGCGGGAATGGCTTCCGATGGTCTGCGACCTGTTGTGGCCATCTACAGCACATTCCTGCAGAGGGCCTTTGACCAGTTGATCCACGATGTGGGGATTCAGAAGCTGCCGGTCACATTCGTGCTGGATCGCGCCGGTGTCGTCGGTGCTGACGGGCCGACTCACCAGGGTCAGTACGACATCAGCTACATGCGCTCGATTCCCAATTTCACGGTGATGGCGCCCAAGGACGAGGCTGAACTTCAGCGGATGCTGGTCAGCTCTCTCAAGCACGATGGTCCCTGCGCCATTCGTATCCCAAGAGGTCCCGGTGAAGGTGTGCCTCTGATGGAAGAGGGGTGGGAACCATTGCCGATCGGCTCGGGTGAGGTGCTCCGTTCAGGTGATGATCTGTTGATCGTGGCTTATGGCGCCATGAATGCCAAAGCGATGGCCACCGCTGAAATTCTGGCTGAGCAGGGGATTCAGGCCACTGTCGTCAATGCTCGATTCCTGAGACCCCTCGACAAAGCGTTGCTCCATCCACTGGCCCAGCGGATCGGGCGGGTCGTGACCATGGAGGAAGGCTCGCTTGAGGGTGGCTTCGGATCTGCAGTGATTGAATCCCTGCAGGAGTCACAGCTTCTGCTGCCTGTCATGAGGCTCGGGATTCCTGATGTTCTCGTGGACCATGCCACGCCTCAGCAGAGTTTTGAAACCCTTGGACTCTTGCCTGTTCAGATGGCGGAGAGCATTCAGCAGCGTTTCAATCTGATGTCCGCTCAGATTCAGAATTCACCCGAGTCGGGTGTTGAGATTTCATCGGTTCGAACCTGAAACCATGAAAAAGGGGTGGCTTCGCCACCCCATGACTGGGAGATTCAGTTTCAGACCCGTGTCAGAGAACTCCACGGGTTGCGAGGCCCTGGATTGCACCGATCCCGATGACATGGCCGAGGCTCGTTGTCGCCAGAAGAGCGGCATGGCTCATGCCCCCGAAGAATTGAGGGTTGGGCAACTGAGCACCTTCGTTCGGATACTTGATGGTGGCTTTGCCAATGGCGATGGCGATCACGTTGCAGACAATCATCACGAGGCCCACTTTCGGAGACCAGGAAACCGTGGCTGGAGCAATGGCCAGAAGTGGAGAAAGCATGAAGATCAGAGGCAACGATTTATCTTCCAACTTTTAGGCACTCAGGCCCAGCACTTGTAAAAGTTGTTCATCGCAGTGCTTTTTGATACCCGATCATTCCTGCGACGATGACGGCGTTGCTGAGCGTTAAAAACGCTTCTGCCCCTCCATGCAGAGGATCCACCGCCACCAGCTCACTTCCGAATCGCAGTTCAGCAATCACCGCCGCTCCGATCGTGATTGCGACAAACAGCAGTGTGAGCTGGAAGCCCCGCCGACTGATCGCTGGTAATAGCCTTTTTTGTCCGAGGAAATAAAGAAAGATCAGATAGGGAATCAGGGAGAGCGCAAACAAGGGTGATGGATCGAAATCCGGCATCAGACCTGATCCTCGAGTTGTGATGGAGCGGGGATTGACCAGGCTGCCCAGGCAAGCATCACATTGCCGAGCAGGGTGAAAGAGGCCTGGAGCGTGACCAGCCAGCGCAATTCTTCAGCGTTGTCGTAGATGTGCCATGTGCACGCTGCCATTGCACTGACAAGGGCTGGAAGCATTGCCCAGGCAATGCGTTGTGTGGACGCGTCCTGCCCAACTGGTTTGTATTGATGAATCAGCACGATGGCCAACAGCCATTCACCCACGGAAGCCCAATGAATCCACCAGGTTCCCAGCGATAACGCGTGCATGTCATTTCGATGGTGATCGTCACCGTAACTGTTGGGCACTTGGATAATGGGTCAATCAACTGTTGATGGCTGGTGAAGGCATTTCGCAGCGGGCGGAAGCTGAGTGTGCTCCTCTGCGGTTATTACGGCGAGCACAATCTTGGTGACGATGCCCTGCTTCAGGTGCTGGCTTCACAGATTCCCGCAGATTGGAATCTTGTGGTGACTGCCAGAGATGCAGACGCCGTTCGTTCGCTGGTTCCGGGGGTCGCAACGGTGAACCGTCGCTCACTGTCGGAGACCCTGTCTTCGCTGAACCGTGTTGATGCTCTGGTTCTTGGAGGGGGGAGTTTGCTCCAGGACGGAACCAGTTTCAAAAGTCTTTTTTACTATCTGCTCCTTCTTTGGATTGCCCGCTTCAGAGGGATTCCAACACTGCTCTGGGGCCAGGGACTGGGCCCCTTGCGTCGTCGGGTCAGCCGCACTCTGGTCAAGCACACTCTCAAGGGAGTGAGTTCTGTCTCCTGGAGAGATCCCCGCTCGCTGGGTCAGGCTCAGCGTTGGGGGCTGAGGGTCCCCATGGTGATGGGTCCCGATCCTGTCTGGTGTCACCCTTCACCTGCCTGGTGCGGCGGAAACAGACTGATCCTCTGCTGGAGACCCACCCCCCTTCTCAACAGGATTGGCTGGAGGATTCTTCTTGAGGCTGTTGATCAATTCAGCTCCAGTGGTCATTCAGAGGTGATCTGGCTGGCCTTCCATCAGGAACAGGATGGGTCGCTGTGGGACGAACTACGGACTCAGAATCTGATTCCTGAGGGATTGCGTCAGCGTTCCGTTCAGATGCAAGCCGAGTCGCTTGAACAGGTGCAGTCGTTGTTCAGTGAGGCTTCACTGGTCATCGCGATGCGGCTGCACGCTTTGATTCTTGCTGCAACGGGAGGTTGTCCGACCGCCGCGTTGAGTTACGACCCCAAGGTTCAGGCAGCGGCGCAACTGGCAGGGCTTCCATGCTCGGATCTGCAGGACCCACTCAACCTCGATCAGCTGATTGGGCAATGGCAGTTAAGCCTCAAGGCTCATCAAGACCAATCGCAAATCGATCAATTGAAGAGCGCGGCACGTGTTCATCAGACCACACTCGTTGAAGAACTTGGAAAACTATCAGTTCAGTCGAGCGCCTGATTCAGGGTTGAAGAACAGTTCGTCCTCACGGCGCCAGCTCAACCTGGCATCTTCGGGGATGGCCTGTTCAGGAGGTGCCATCATGCGAATCAATCCTCGCTCTGTTTCGAGGAACAACAGTTGAGAATTTCCCAGCCATTCTCGTGATTGCAATTTAAACGCTAATCCTGAATCAGAGAATCGAACACATTCTGGCCTTACTGCACACAGATGACCTGACTCCATTTTCAGGCAATTAATCTGCGGCCGTCCTATGAACTGAGCTACAAAGAGGCTAACAGGGTTGTGATAGAGGTTATAAGGTGTATCGATTTGTTCAATCTTGCCTTGATGAAGTACAGCAATCCGCTGTGCCATTGCCATGGCTTCATGCTGGTCATGGGTGACATAAATGGTCGGTCTGCTTTGCTCCAAGACAAGCCGTCGAAGCTCCGGACGAATATCCTCTCTCAACTGCGCGTCAAGATTGCTCATCGGTTCATCAAGCAGATAAACCTCAGGTTGTCTTAAAAGAGCCCTGGCCAAGGCCACGCGTTGGCGCTGACCTCCGGAGAGTTCTGCCGGCCGGTTCCTGGCTCGATTCCAAAGCTGAACGAGTTCAAGAATCTCCCTGATCTTCGATGTTCTCTCACGCAATGGAACACCACGCACCCTTAAGCCAAGTTCGAGGTTTTCATAAACGCTCAGGTGTGGAAGCAAGGCATAGCTTTGAAAGACCATGCCGACGCTGCGTTCAGACGGTGAAAGCGATGTGACGTCGCGACCACGGATATGAATGGATCCCGAGCTGGTGGGATCAAGTCCAGCAATCAAGCGCAATGTTGTGCTTTTGCCACAACCACTCGGTCCGACAAGAGCGAGGCATTCATTGTCTGCAACCGTCATGCTCAGATCTTCAACAATCCATTGATTGCTGATTTTTCTGCCGACCTTTCTCAGTTCGAGTGTCATCCCTTTACGGCTCCAGTGGTTAAGCCCGAAACAATGGGTTTCTGGAAGACCATCACCAAGATCACCAGAGGGATTGAACCAAGAACTGTAGCTGCAGCGTAGGGGCCATATGGAACCGAATGAATCGATGAACCGGCGATTCTTGCCATCGCAACTGGCAGGGTCAATTTATCTGAGTCGCTGATCCATGTCAGCGCAATTGGGTATTCATTCCATGAAAATAAAAAGACAAGGATCGCTGTGCTGGCGATCGCTGGTGAAATCAGCGGAAGCAGGATCCAGCGGAATCGTTGCAGAACACCTAACCCCTCAACTCTTGCTGCGTCTTCCAGTTCCGAAGGAAGATCAGAGAATGCATTCGTGAGCAAAAGAACTGCCAGCGGTTGAGACAGTGCTGCATAAGGTATAGCAAGTGCAATCAGACTGTTTCCAAGTTGTAGATATCGAGCAATTTCCAACAAAGCCAGGAACAGCAGAACATAGGGGAATAACGCGCAGCCAATTAGCAGGCATTTGATGATCAGTGCGCTGCGACGTGCAAGTTTGCTGAGGCTGTAGCTGGCAGGAATTGCCAATAAAAGCGTCAGCAGCGTAGAAATGCTACCCGCGAACAGACTATTCAATAAATAGCGAATAAAAGGTGGATTGCTGCTCAGAACACTTTGATAATGCGCCAGTGTCCAACGCTGAGCATGGTCTGCAAATGGCATAACAAGTGCCTGATCTGTGCAGAATGATGTATAGAGCTGCCATGCCAATGGCCCGAGTGACCAGATCAACAAAGCAATAATTACAAACCTTGCAGATTTCATTCGGCAACGGCTCCTGAGGATCGTTGCCTTGCCGTTGCGATCACAAGCC
>CAJXFG010000067.1 GCA_913052185.1 uncultured Synechococcus sp.
GGAACGAACCACCGCAGAGAGCCGTGGGCCTGCCCCATCTCTCCAGCCGCGGCCAGACGCTCGTGCTGGAAGAGAATCCACCACTCCCCTGGCCACTGCCGCTGGAGCAGCTCCAGGCTGATGAGCAGACCATCCGCCTGCAGCGCATCGGCAGCGGCACCGCCCTGGTGCAACGCATCAACGACCGCTGGCAAGGCGCAGCCGACCCGCGCCGGGAGGGAACAGCCCTGGCACTCCCCTGAGTCCGTCGAATCTGGCTAGTTCGCCAGCCAGGGCCAGTCGATCCCCATCGTCTCCAGTGGATCCATCACCAATTTGTTGAGCGCACGCCCCAGCAGCACCTGCGGTTCATCGGAGCGGATCGGGATCACAGGGTGCTGCCTGGTTCTGGGCACGCCCTCGCCGCGCACGATGCCGCGCCGCAGCAGCGAATTACCCGCCTCCAGACCGCATACGTAGGCCCGTTCCTGGCACAGCCCCTTGGCGCCATGCTCTCTTGCGCCCATCCGCACCCAGTCGCCGGCGCAGACCACCGCTGCCAGGGAGGTCTCCAGCGGTGGCCGCTTGCTGAAACTCCCCGGCGAGAACAGCGACACTGATCCCGGATAACGCCGCACCTCCTGATCCAGCACCACGGCCTCGCCGAAGGCGGGCTGCGCCATTGGCAGCAGCTCCTGCATCAGGCAGTCGACGATCTGCTGATCACTGAGCTCCGCAATCGCCGATGCGTTGTAGAAGTCGCTGGCGATCACCGATCCCTGTGGCGTCTGGCCGCCCCAGAGCGCCGACTCGGCACCCTTCTGCAGCTGGTCAAGCATGAAGAAGGTGGCACCGGAACCCTGCAGCGCCTTGAAGCGCGAGAACACATTGGCGGGATCGGCAACCGGCACGTAGCGATCCAGCCACAGACGCACCGAGACCACGTCGATGGTTCCGAGCGTGCCGGCCTGCACCAGCTCCGGAGCCAGCGCACCGCACTCCGGCGACTGGGCCATCAGAGCACCCATGCCCCTGGCGCCCACCGCCAGCACCACCGCATCCACGTCAGTCATCACCGCGGTGTTTCCGCTCATCACGTTGCGCGTCTCCAGCGAGCGGATGCTCTGGCCGTCGGCTGACACATTCAGCCTGGTGGCCAGGGTGCCGCCGAGCACCTCCAGCTGATGCTGACCCTGCAACCGCGCGCTCAGCGGTGCGATCAGCTGCTCGGCGATGGTCTTGCTGCGGATCCAGCGCACATCAAAGGAATCCTGATGGGCCAGGGCGTAGTAGTAGAGGAGCTCCATCGTCACCGCCGCCGACAGCTCCTCGGGCGGCTTGAACAGGCCCACCAGCAGCGTGGGCCGCAGGAAGTCGTCGATCATGCGATCACTGATGCGCAGCTGTTTGAACAGCGTCAGCGCATCGATGGCGTCGTAGCTCCGGTACACCGCATCGCTGCGGTTGAGATCGAGCATGGCGTAGAGCAGCCCGGCGATGCTGAGTCGATCCGGCACCGGCAGCCGCTTGAAGTTCTTCACCGTGGCCAGCACCTGCCCCACCGGACTGGGCAGCTGCGGGGCATCGCCGAACACGGGCGCCGTGGCCTCCAGCCCATCCGGCGACCAGAAGGCACTGGTGGTGAAGTCGGTGTAGATCGAGCCCAGGCCGAGCTCATCGGTGAGGGCGTTGATGTTGGGGTAATCCTTCCAGAAGCCTCGGGTGCCGGCTTCAAACGGCTTGCCGCTCTCGGTGGTGATCGGCTCACAGCCACTGGGATCGGCCATCCCATCGATCAGGGTCACGCGCACGCCGGCTTCGCAGAGCGCCTTGGCCGCACCCCAGCCCGCCCAGCCGGCGCCCACCACCACCACGTGGGACGTCGGAGTCGCTGAAAAACCGTTCTCGGCCATGGCGCTGCTGTGCGTGGGCACAAGCTAGGGAAATCAGCCGATGCTTCAGGTGCTGAGGCTGGTCTCGATCAACTGCTCCGACAGCCGCCACAACTGCTCCGCCTTCTGCAGATCCGCAGCTTCGGCGCTGGTGTCGGTCGGCTCGAGCCGATGTGCACCGGGGCGCACCACCTTGTTGGTGAAGTAGCTGAACCCAGGAGCAATCGCCGGGTCATTCACCAGCTGCGCCAGCAGCCGGCCGGCGTTTTCAGGTGATTCGGTGATCCGCAGCAGATCGCGGGCCACAAAGGCGAACACCCCCATGCCCAGGGGATTGCTGCGCTTGTTGTAGCGGAAGAAGCCACCGCTGCTGCGGGTGATCACCAGGCCGGGGCTCCAGGCGATCACGGGGATGGCGGCATCCAGCTGGCGGACCAGCTCGCGCGCCATCAACACGTTGCAGAGCTTGCTGTCTTTGTAGGCCTTGTTGCCATCAAACCGGCGGCTGCCATCCAGCAGTGCAAAGCCCGGCCCGGACCGCAGGCCTTCCAGGTCTTCCAGACCCGCAGGTCTGCCCACCTTGCCGGCGCCGCTGGTGGGGTTGTGCACCTCCGATGCGGTGATCACCAGCCGCGGAGAGGCGGACCGCTGCAACAGCGGCAGCAGCCGCATCGCCATCAGCTGATGGGCCAGCTGATTCACGGCAAAGGTGAGCTCGATGCCCTGCGCCGACAACTGCGGATCCGAGGCGCCCGCGTATTGCAGGCCGGCATTGAGCACCAGCACATCCAGCGCCGTGTCATCGGCCAGAAGCTGGCTGCAGAGCTCGGCGACAGCATTCAGATCAGCCAGGTCGCAGATCAGGGCGCGAACCGAACCGGAGAGCAGGGCCAGGGTCTGATCCGCCGTGGCCTGGTTGCGGCAGAGGATGGTGAGCGCGTGGCCCTGGGCGCTGAGAACCTTGGCGGCCTCCAGGCCAACGCCGGAGCTGGCTCCGGTGAGCAGCACATGTCGGGATGCGGGGTCAGCCATGGAGCTTGAACACGTAGAGCTCGGCGTCACGATCGCTCACCACGTAGACCCTGCCACGTTCTGGATCCACGGCGATGCCCTCGGCTTTGCGCACGCGCTTGGATGAACCGCCGTCGTTGAGCAGCAGATCAAGGCGCTGCAGCACCTGATCGCACTTCCAGTCGTAATGGAACAGGCACTGCCCCTGGTCACTGGCGATCCAGAGCGTGTCGCGCTGGCTGTCGTAACTCAAGCCTGAGAAATCCAGCTTGCCTGGCCCCACGCGGGGGTGGGAGAAGCCATTCGCCTCGCTGAGCAGCCGCGACGACAGGATCGTGCCGCAGTCGGCATCGAGCTCGATCAGCAGCCCCGGTCGGCATTCCTTGACCACGAACACGTGCTGATTCGCGCTGTTGACCGTGATCCCCTCCAGGCCCTTGTTGTCCGGCCGGGCGGGGAAGTGCATCGCAACGCTGGCGTAGTTGGCCATCGCCGCCAGGGGGCTGTGCTGCAGCTCCCGGCGACTGGCCAGATCAACGCTGATCACGGAATTGGTCTCCTCCTGCACGGCGAGCAGCCGGCGGCCGTCGCCGCTGAGGGCAAGACCTTCCAGATCGGTCGCGCTCACGAAGAACGACTCGCTGGCCGACACCCGACCCTTGAGATCCAGGCAGAAGATGGCCCTGGTGTCATCGCTGACGGTGTACAGCGCCGTGGCATCCGCGTTGAGGGTGAGACCCGAGGGTTCATTGAGGCCGAAGCCTGCATCGCCGATGCGATGCCTGCGGATGAGCTCGAGGCGAAACGGCCCCATCAACGCCTGGTTACGCAACTGAGGCGATTGTGAAGGGGGAAGCTGCCGGCGTCAGCCTGAAGACGGATGTCTTGCCAGGCTTCAGGCAGCGAACGACTGCCGGTGCCAATCCTGCTGCTCACAGCCCTGGTGCTGTTACCGGGATCGGCGCTGGCCGCCGAGCCGGCCGGTGTGGAGGAGAAACGCAACCCAGACGGCACCAGGCTGAGGCTCACCGAGCAGATCGACCCGGCAGGCGACAGGCGTGTGTTCCGGATCGACGTCAGCCCTTCAGCATCAGCTCCTTACACAACCCTTCTGCAGCGCACCCAGGCGCTCTCCGAGCATCCCAGCGGCGGAGGCCGCCTTGAAGACATGGATGGCGATGGCCAGCTGGAGTTTGTTGAACGTGTGTACTGCGGCGCCGGACCCAACTGCTGGTATCGCATTCACAAGCTGAATCCGGAGCAACACAAGGCCTATCTGTTCTTCGAGGAGGGCTTTTCCCTGTTTCGGCCGATCGCGGGATACCTGGTGACCAGCGGCCGCTCCAGCTGCTGCTCCTGGACGCATCAGATCTACCGAGCACCCGACAAGCCTCGCGGCATCACCGAACAGGATCTGCTCTACAGCGTGGATCTCAAGGGGCCCATCGACGGTTCAGCCACGCCCACCTGCCGGATCTCCAGGCCGGTGGGCGACGAGTGGGAGCAGACCGACCTTGCCAATCCGGAGCTGCTCGCGCTCTGCGAGGGCTATGGAAACGACGTTGTGATCAATCCGCAACAGGCCGAAGGCGAGCCCTGACCAGCCTTGGCAACGCAATGTGAACGCTAATGAGAATCACTTGCTCCAAGCAGAACGGCCATGCTTTGTTGAGAGTGAATCTCATATGCAAGGCCAATGCTTCGGCTGTTCGGCGATCGTCAATCCCTGCTGGAAGCGCTGATGCAGGACTGGGCCGAAGCCCAGCTGCAGCTGCCTCGGGCCAGCGAACTTCCTCAGCGGCTGCGCATGCAGCGCACACCGGCACGCCCCTCGGGCAACTGAGCCAACCGAAGAATTGCCAAAGTTGCTCCGTTCCTTCGTCAGCCTCCCTAAGGTCTGAACATCAGGAATTCGTTCTGTAGGAGGAATTGCGCGATGTCTGACGGCAAGCACAAGTTCGAGGAGTATGAGCTCCCTTACGGCACCAACGAAAAGCACTCACCTGAAGAGTTCGACCCCAAAAAGGATGCGGGAGTGAACAACCCCGACAACCGTCACCGCGACAAGGTGCTCGACGAAATCTGCGATACCCACCCCGGCTCACCGATGTGCAAGGTCTTCGACGAGTGAGGATCTGATCACTCCATCAACCCCCACCCTCGGGTGGGGGTTTTTTATGGCTTCAGCGACCAGTCGCCGCTCAGCGGATGCTGTCGAAGGACTTGGCGCGCAGCTTGCGGAAGTTGGGTGCGGCATTGGCCGTTGACCGGGTGATCGCCAGGATCAGGGCACCGATCAGGGCCAGATTCATCAGAAAGGGCACGGTCTCGAACGGGACTGTGTGGAAGATCAGGGTGGTGGGCACCAGGAACACCAGCAGCAGCGAAGCGCCCAGGATCGTGTCACCGCCGAACACCAGCAGAATCGAACCGGCGATCAGCACCAGAATCGCGGCGATCAGCAACAGAGTCGCCAGCGGCTCGGGGATGCCTTTGCCGGCGATGCGCGCAGCGTTGCCGGCGAAGTCGGTGATCTTGCCCGGGGCCGCATTCACGAACACGGCAGCCAGACACAGGCGGCCCAGAAAATCCAGAACCCGGGAAGGCGAAACGGGGGTACTCATGTCGATCGGGCGGTCGCGCGCACCGCTTTGGTAGTGGTTGAAACAATAGTGACCAACTCAGTTGAGGCCATGCGAACTCAGATCCTGTCGCTGATCAGCCTCACCGGTCTGCTGTGTCCCGGTGCAGCGACGCTGGCCCATGGGAACCACCAGGCCCAGACCGTGACACCCGCCAGCGAACAGCGCACAGCTCCCCGGGAGGCGCCATCCACCACCGCCAAGGTGAGCGTGGAATCCCTTGGCAGCCTGGATCTCTCCAAGGAATTCGCCGCTCTGCAAGGCCGGATGCTGCGCACCCGGCGCATCACCATCGCCCCCGGTGGCTCGGTGGCCTGGCATCAGCATCAGCAGCGACCTGGGGTCGCCTATCTGATCGAGGGAAGCCTGATCGAGATCCGCGACGACGGATCGGGACCCCGCTCAATCCAGCGCCGGGCCGGCGAGGCCGTCTTCGAATCCACCGGCGTGCTGCACGGCTGGAGAAACGACTCCGGCCGACCGGCCACAGCGGTGGTGATCGACCTCGTTCCGCAGACGCAGCCCTGACGGCCTCAAGCAGGGATCCATAGGCTGGACAGCAGCAGGACGGCAAGCGTGAGCGACTATCAGGGGCATGCCGGCGGTTATCAGACAGCCAAGCGACAGCCCTGGCGCACCTACCTGGAACAGCCTTCGGCGCTGGCATTGCTGGGGGATCTCAACGGCCTCTCAGTACTGGATCTGGGCTGCGGCGAGGGCCACTACACGCGTCTGCTCAAGCAACTTGGGGCCTCTCAGGTGCTGGGGGTCGACCTGTCTTCCGACATGATCGAGCTGGCACGGCAGCAGGAACGGAGCCATCCCCTCGGGATCGACTACCGGGTGTGCGACGCCGGTGCACTGACGCTGCAGACCAAGGCAGACCTGGTGTTCGCCGGCTACCTGTTCAACCACGCCCGCGACCGCGACGAACTGCGCGCCCAGTTCAGCACCGTCAGCGGCCTGCTTCGCCCCGGAGGCCGGCTGGTGGCACTCAACAACAACCCCGACGACCCACCATCGAACTTCGAGGCGGGTCGTCCCTACGGCTACAGCAAGAGCATCAACGGACCTCTGGTGGAAGGGGCAGCGATCCACTACCGCTTCGCGCTGGAGGACGGCGGCGTGTTCGAGCTCACCGACTACTACATCAGCCGCGAGGTGATGCAGACCCTGATGGAGGACTGCGGCCTGCAACAGGTGCGCTGGCCGCAGCCCGTGCTGGCTGCGGAAGGAATCGAGGCGATGGGAGCCGATTACTGGTCAGCAATCATGACCACACCGCCGTTCTGCCTGATCGAAGCCACCCGGGGCTGACCCCGGATCGGCATCAGGGCGGCATCAGCGCGTCATTTGATCCATTCGGTGGTGGGCATGCCCTCGACCGACGCCACCATCACCCACACAACCGTGGGTTTGTCGCTCTTGTTCTCCACGAAATGGGGCTCGGAGGATCCCTCGATGAAACTTTCCCCGGGCTTGATCACACCGCTCACCTCCGTGCCATCGGGCTGAACCCTGGTGTTGAGCAGATCGCCGGAATCAACACCCTGCACATACACCAGCATCGGAGCGGGGTGGGTGTGCAGGGGGATCTTGCCGCCCACAGGAATTTCCACCCGGTACAGACGCAGCTCCGGCTTGCCTTCGGGGTACTTGATCGGCGTGCCGTTGAGCGTCTGCGTCCCGCTGAACACCTCGTCGATCTTGACCTCGGTGGATGCGGCTTCAGTGGAAGCAGGTGCGGAGGTCTTGGTTGCTTCACTCCCCTGGTTCGTGCAACCGGCAACACCTGCCATCAGGACAGACGCCGCGGCCAGGGCGGGAAGAACAATGTTGCGCATGGATTTGGACGTCGAAACAGACACCTCGGTCAGTGTGACCCTGATCCAGCGTTCGGGCCTTGTTCAGGCAAGAATCGATCACTCATCAGTGAAGCGATGGCCACATTTGATGCCTCCACTCCGTTCATGCTGCTGGCCCGCATCCATGTGAAACCGGGCTGCGTGGACGCCTACCTGAAGCTCGCTGAAGCCACCGATGCCGCTGTGCAGGCCAGTGAACCCGGCATGCTGCATCACACCTTCGATCAGGACCCCGACGATCCCCAGGCCTTTGTGTGGTCGGAGGTCTACGCCAACGACGCCGCCTTCGCGGCCCATGTGAGCAACCCACCGGTGCAGGACTATCTGCAGCAACATGCCGAGCTGGGTGATGGCTTCTCTGTGGAGGTGTACGGCACCGTGGGCGCCGAATGCCGTGCCCTGATGGAGTCCTTTGGACTGCCGCTGAAGATTTTCGAAAGCCGTCTGGGTTACAGCCGCGTCTGAGCCGTCCGCCGCTCCTGCCCGGGAACCCGCAGTTCCAGACCGGTGCTGGTCTCGATCAGCCACAACAGCTCGCCCATCACTGCAGGGCCCTGCAGTGCGGCGATCTCGGTGTAGAGCGAACCCAGCAGGAAGTGAACCGCCGAAAACACCTGGTACCGGCTGATCTCGCTGCGTTGGAGACCGCTGGCCTGGCAGTAGGCGTCTCGATAGACCTCGGCATGGGCACGGCAAAACTCTTCGCTGCACTGAGGCGGCCGATCCCTGCTGAGAATCTCCATCCAGGTCAGCGTGAAGCCCACATCAAACACGGCGGGGGCAATGCCGAAGCTCCAGTCGAGGATGCCGACCAGATCATGGTTTCTGACCAGAATTTTGCCGGGATGAAAATCACCGTGGCAAATGGAGAGACCCTGATCAAGATCAAAGTGGTCATCCATCCAGCTGATCACCGGCAGCAGCCAGGGATGATCCTGCCTCCAGCGAAACAACGCCTGATCGATGGTGTAGGGCGACAGCCACTGATCACGCGGCAGCCCGTGCGCCTCGAGGGCCTCAATCACGGGGCTCACGTCTCTGCTGTGCAGTTCTGCATGAAATTCACCCAGCAACTGGCCATGCCGGATGTTGCCAAACTCCAGCGGCGATCCATCAACAAAATCCATCACGGCGGCAACGCCGCCGAAGACCTCTTCGTCATCACAGATTCTCTGCAACTGAGGTGTTTTCACACCTGCAAAAGCCAGCGCTTCGAGGATGATTTTCATCCGTTTCAGTGATAACGCTGACTGCCGGGATCGCAGAATCCTTAGAACCTGAGGCGCATCGGAGGATGCAGCCTGAAAACGATAAACAGAGGCCTCAGGCCCGCCGACAAGCGGCGTGGGCTCTTCCTTGAGCTCATCCTGGAGAAACCCTTTCAGGCAGCCGGAAAGAGTCTCCATCAAGCAACACAAAACCGCAACGATTTCAGCTTTGCCGTGTAACGCTTGATTGCCATCCCCCATTCGGGGGAAGACAAGAGCGCTCATCTTTCAATCATTCATCTTGAAACTTCACAGATGCATTGCAATGCCATGA
>CAJXFG010000068.1 GCA_913052185.1 uncultured Synechococcus sp.
CGGTCGAAAATCTGGTGATTGTGGGGTCGGGGCCCGCCGGATACACCGCTGCGATCTATGCCGCTCGCGCCAACCTCAATCCCCTGTTGATCACTGGCTTTCAGAGGGGTGGGATCCCTGGTGGACAGCTGATGACCACCACCCACGTTGAAAACTTCCCAGGTTTTCCTGATGGGGTGCTCGGCCCTGACCTCATGGATCTGATGAAGGCCCAGGCCACACGCTGGGGCACAAGGCTGCTCGAAGCGGATGCCGACCGCATTGATCTCAGCCAACGCCCCTATCGGATTGAAGCCGAAGGGCAGACGATCGAAACGCAGGCCGTGATCATCGCCACCGGCGCCAGCGCCAACCGCCTTGGACTGCCGAATGAGGAGCGTTTCTGGAGCAAGGGCATCAGTGCCTGCGCCATCTGCGATGGAGCAACGCCCCAGTTCCGCAATGAAGAGCTGGCAGTGGTCGGTGGGGGTGATTCAGCCTGCGAAGAAGCTGTCTATCTCACCAAATACGGCAGCCACGTACATCTGCTGGTGCGCTCCGACCGTCTGCGTGCCAGTGCAGCGATGAGTGATCGGGTGCAGGCCAATCCACAGATCAGCGTGCACTGGAACACCGAAGTGAGCGATGTTCAAGGTGATGACTGGCTGAACAACCTGAAGCTGCGAAGGCGTGACAGCGGAGTCGACGAGGAGCTGGCTGTGCGGGGGATGTTCTATGCCATCGGACACACTCCCAACACCGAGCTGGTGCGCGAGCAGATCGACTGCGATCAAACGGGTTATCTGATCACCAAACCTGGTCGCCCTGAGACCTCCCTGGAAGGCGTCTTCGCTGCTGGTGATGTGGCCGATTCAGAGTGGCGTCAGGGTGTGACCGCTGCTGGGAGCGGCTGCCAGGCCGCACTCGCCGCTGAGCGCTGGCTCAGTCATCACAACCTGGCCAACCTGGTCAGCAGGGAGGAGGCCGAGCCTGCCAAGGCTGAGACACCACAGACCACGGTGGAAACCACCGAAGCGACCTATGACTCAAATGCCCTCTGGCAGAAGGGCAGTTACGCCTTGAGGAAGCTTTATCACGACAGCAGCCGACCACTGCTTGTGGTGTACACCTCACCCAGTTGTGGTCCCTGCCACGTCCTCAAGCCCCAGCTCAAGAGAGTGCTTGATGAACTGGGGGGAGAAGCTCAAGGCGTCGAAATCGACATCGAAGCCGAGCAGGAGATCGCCCAGCAAGCCGGCGTCAACGGCACACCGACCGTTCAGCTGTTTTTCGACAAGCAGCTGAAGCAGCAATGGCGTGGCGTGAAGCAGCGCAGCGAGTTCCTGGCTTCGATCCAGTCGTTGCTGACAAAAGCCTGAGGCTCAACGACGGCGTGGTCCACCAGGACGATTTCCACCCGGACGACCTCCGGGGGCACCGGCATTCCGTTCCCTGTAGGTGATCCGGCCACGGGTCAGGTCGTAGGGGCTGATCTCAACCAGCACCTTGTCTCCAGCCAGCAGCTTGATTCTGAACTTGGTGAGCTTGCCGGCGGCGCGGCAGAGGCATTGATGACCTGCGGGCTGCTCCAGGGTTACCAGGTAAAACCCGTTGCCCTGCTCCTTCTCGATCACACCCGAGGTTTCAATCATGCGCCGGCATTGACCCGCAAAACGTTCCTGCATTTTAGGAGGCCGCCTGCTGTCTCAGCAGCCCCAGGGCGGATGAGCTCTCCCTATGGTCGGCTGGTTGTGAAATGAACCGATGATTCTCCCCCCCCTCTCCATGGATCTGGGGCTGCTGATGATTTCCATCGGTGCTGTGAACCTGTGGCGTGCCCGCCAGAAATCCACCTAACCTTCTGGAAACGCCAGATCGCCGTGTCCGAGTCAGCTCTCGCCGCTTTTGCAGACCTTGCCAAGTCCGATTCCGAGGTTCGCGAACAGGTGCGTCAGGCTGCGACTCCCATGCATGTGGTGAACCTGGCCAAGGAAAAGGGGCACGTGTTCACCCAGGCCACGATGATGAAAATGCAGGCGGAAAAAATGAAGCAACTGCACGATGATCACATCAACGATGCCTCCAGCTGGGGCGAGGCGCTGCTGATCTGCTTCGGCGAACACTCCTGACACTTCTGTTTCACAAGCCATACGGAGTCCTGAGCCAGTTCACCCCCGAGCCCGGCAGTCGGTGGGGTTGCCTCGCTGACTGGGTGACTGTTCCTGATGTCTATGCAGCCGGTCGACTGGACGCCGACAGCGAGGGACTGCTTCTGCTCACCGCCAATGGACGCCTGCAACAGCGGTTAACAGATCCGCGCTTCGGCCATTGGCGCACCTACTGGGTCCAGGTGGAGGGCATTCCTGATCCCTCTCAACTGCAGGCCCTCCGAGAAGGTGTGATCGTCAAGAAGCAGCGCACACGGCCAGCAAAGGCCGAGCTTCTTGCTGACGAACACCGGCGGACACTGACGGAACGACAACCGCCGATCCGCACCAGGCTCAGCATTCCGACAGCCTGGCTTCAACTCAGCCTCAGGGAAGGACGCAACCGCCAGGTGCGACGCATGACGGCTGCCGTGGGCCTTCCCACACTGAGACTGATTCGCTACAGCATTGATCTCATGGACAATGGGCCACCTCTGAGCCTCAGCGGCCTTGCATCAGGTCAATGGCGTGAGCTCGCTCACAACGAACACCAACGCCTGACAGCGCTGCTCAAGCGGCCTTCAGCACACCGGTGAGGGTGACTGCTCTGAATTCAATTCCCTCAACCACTCGCCAGGGCGCTTCAGAACGATCCGCATAGCGAACATCCTCGAAGCCGAGCGCACGGAAATCGGCCAGAAAAGCATCTTCCTCCCAGGCACCACTGATGCAGCCGCTCCAAAGCTCGGGATCCTGTTGAAGGTGCAGCGGCACAGGGCGATCACAGACGATGTCGCTGATGGCGACACGGCCAGCGGGCCGCAGAACTCTGCGGATATTGGCCAGCAAAGCAGTCCGTGCGGAAGGGTTGACCAGGTTGAGCACGCAATTGCTCAGCACGACATCAACGCTGGCTGTTGCGATGAGCGGCTCACCAGCTGGAGTGAGCGAATCCAGTGCCTCGATCGCTCCCTCCACAAAGTGAACGTTGCTGTATCCAACTCTCTCGGCCACCAGCGGAGCAGCAGCACGCGCAAGCTCAAGCATGTCGGCGTTGCGGTCAACACCGATCACGGCACCTGCCGCTCCCACAACCTGGGCACAGATGAACGCATTTTTGCCGCTGCCACTGCCCAGATCCAGAACGGTGTCATCAGGACGAACCCAGCGGGTCGGGTCGCCGCAACCGTAATCGCGCTCCACGACCTCATCGGGGATGACCTTCAACAAGGAGGCATCGAAGGCGACGGGCGTGCAGAGGCAGGCCTCCTGCTCCTGAGCCGCTGCGCCATAGCGCTCTTCAACAGCCTTGGTCTGATCCAGAGCCGGTCCACAACATCCTTCGCTCATCAGCCGATGGCCTCCTGCAGTTCGCGCACGGTTGACCATTGACCGTAGTAGTAGTTGGCGCTCGCCCGACGGTCGTTGTCCTCAAGGCCATCGAAGGCGTCGAATCCCAGACTGCGCCAGAGGTCATGCCCACAGACGCGATCAAGCTCCGTCTCGGCTTCACGCGCAAGGTTGTCGAGACGTCGCTGCAGATTCTTGACTTGAGCGACAGACATCTTCAGGAGGCGGAACACAGCAATCCTAGCAAAAACTAGTACAAATCAACCAGTGCAGTGTCGTTCTGGCCAGCTCAGAACGGCAGCTTCTTTTTGGCGTCCTTGTCGAGATCCGCTTCCATCGCCCGCAGACGCTTGAGAATGGTGTCGTAGTACTCCTGGATGTAATCCTCGAGATGGGTGATCTCGTCAGGATCGATGCCGAAGCTCTTGTACGTGTCGTCCATCGGAGCATCCATGGAGCCGCCGCTCCCGACCACTTCGGCGAAGGCGAGACGTTCGGCCACATTCACTGCAGGCTCGAAGAAGGAACACATGCCTTCTGTGAAGCGCATGATCGCGGAAGGCACCCGAAACACCCTGGCTGACTTGTCTGCAGCCCTCTCGCAGAGCTGAACAATCTCACCGCTGTTCCAGGCCTTTGGCCCGACAACTGGGAATGTCTTGCGCACGGTCTGCGCGTGATCGAGCGCAGCCACGGCGAACCGCGCCATGTCCTGGGTGTTCATGTAGGCAATCGACGTGGGGCTACCGCTGACCCACACGGTCTGGCTCTCCAGGACTGGAATGGCGTACTGACTGATGACTCCCTGCATGAACGCCACACCCTGGAGGATGGTGTAGTCGATGTCAGATTCCTTCAGCAGCTTTTCAGTGCAGTACTTGATGTCCATCAAGGGCACATCCCGGTGCTGTTCAGCATCGAGAAGTGAGAGGAACACAAAACGCTTCACTCCGGCACGCTCGCAAGCCCTCAGAAGATTGAGCTTGCCGTCCCAGTCGGTCTGGTAAACGCTGCGCGGATCGTCAGGACGGCTGGTGGCCGCATCGATCACGGCATCCACGCCATCGAGGGCGTAATCAAGGCTGGCGGGTTCGAGCAGATCACCACGGGTGAGCTCACAACCCCACTCCTGCAGAAAAGGAGCCTTCCTGGGGGTTCGCACCATGCAGCGGACGTCGTGACCTTGATCAAGAGCCCTGCGGGCGATCTGCCTGCCCAGGGTTCCCGTTCCACCGACCACCAGAACCTGCATGGGGCTTTCAAAGTCCAGCGAGGAGCTTAGTTGGCGCTCCCTCGCATCGGAGAGATCAGTCCTTCTGAAGCTTCAGAAGCAGGGCCCCACCGGCCAGACCCACTGGAATCAACACCCAGAACACGGCTGCAATTCCGAAAATCTCCGAAGCCATCGAAACAGTGGTCTCAATCAGCCCCCATTTAACGATCTCCAGTCGCATGATCGGCGCATTGTTGTAATAACTCCGCCATTGGTGCATCAGTGCGCAGCTGACCGGGCATCACGCCACTGGCACTGGCGCGATGCCCGGCAGCCAAGAGCGCTTGCACCAGTCCCTCCAGGGGAGGGGGGCCCACAAGGGCGAGGCGACTGGCCAGCTCAGCTGTCGACCAGCAGCACACGGGGTATCCACAATCTCTTTGAAGGCGTTGCAGAAGACGGCGTCCCGAAGGAGCGAGAGAGCCTGGCTCGGACTCTCCAAGCTTGAGCAACCGGGCCAGCAGTTCGGGCGCCTGCAAAGGCCCGGTCCAGAGCGGGCCTGTGACCGCCCATCTCCCCTCACCATCAGCACAAAGGCAGGCGCGCCAGCCCGAAAGCTTGATCAGCGATTGGACGGCCTGATCACCGCAGCGCTCACAGCGTGCCAGCAAACCCAGCTTGGCTTCCTCCCCGCAGGAGACCCGCCGGTGCAGCCGCACCACAAGCCTGAATGTGCGGCCTTCACTGAAACAGGCAATGGGCTCAAGTCCCCTGCCCAATTGCCAGGCTTCCCTGGCCAGGACCCCGAGCTGAAGTCTCAGAGCAACTTCCCAGCTGGATGGATGCGCCCGTGCCGCTGCCGCGAAATGGCGAACCGCGGCAGATCGGTCATGGCCGGTGGGCGATCGTCCATCCGTGCTTGCAAGGACCAGCAGACCCCTAAAACGAAGCACCGCGAGGGCCGATTGCAGAAGGGCGTTCGGACATCCGAAAGCATCGAGATCGATCAGATCAAAGAGGGTCCGATCGAGATAGGCCTGCCGGAGAAGACGGTCCGCTGCTTGACAGGAGGTCCGCAAGGAAAGACCCGATACGCGCTGAAGAGGCTGAAGATTCGACTTCAGCAGGGAGCTGCGGTCTGGATCCGCATCGTTGGACCAGAGCTCGATCCCGGGGCCGGATTCGGCCAGAGCCTCAAGACCCCAACGAAGACCACGGATGCCGCAACCGGCCATGAGATCGAGCCAGCGCAACGGCCGCTGTGCCGATGCCGCCTGATCGGTTGCCAGCAACACCGACAGATCCCGTGACGGTCGGGAATCCTCCCGGAAGAAACCCGGCCCGGTCTGCAGACAGGCCGCTCCTTCGCGATAGTGAGGGCACGGTGTTTCCAGGTGCGTGCACGCAACCGCTCTCCAGCCTGCCTCCAGCGGTGCCGACTGGGGAGCAGCACAAACGTGGCAGTGGAGGAATCTCAGCTGTCACTGGCGGGTTCTGGGAGACCCTTGCGATCCAGCGATCGTGTTGATCCACGGATTCGGCGCCAGCAGCAGCCACTGGCGGAACAACGCCGGAGCCCTGACTGCAGCGGGCTACCAGGTGTTCAGCCTTGACCTGATCGGCTTCGGACGCTCAGCCCAGCCGGGACTGAATCACGGCTTCTCCCTGGACAATCAGTTCTGGGCTAGGCAACTGGAGGCCTTCCTTGAGGAGATCGTGCAGCGGCCGGCAGTCCTGGTGGGCAACTCTCTTGGCGGTCTCACGGTTCTGACCACCGCTGCGCTTCGCCCCTCTCTTGTGACAGCAGCTGTTGCAGCACCTCTGCCGGACCCAACGCTGCTGAGCCCACTGCCGAAACAACAGTCTCGCTGGCTGGGGAGGTTGAAACGCATCACGGTGACCCTGGTCTGCCGTCTGCTCCCTCTGGAATTGATCGTGCCCTTGATCGCACGCACGCCCCTGCTGCGAGTTGGGCTGCAGGGGGCTTATCAACGTCCGATCCGCTCAGACAAAGAACTGCACAAGCTGATTGCCCAGCCTGCACGCAGGCGCACAGCTGCCAGAAGCCTGCGGGCCATGAGCGTGGGAATGGCCCTGCGCTCGCGAGCTGCAACAGCCCCGGCGCTGTTGCAGCGCCTCAAGAACATCCGCAACGCCCCTCCCATCCTGTTGATCTGGGGACGCCAGGACCGTTTCGTTCCTCTGATGATCGGTGAATTGGTCAGATCCCAGCACCCATGGGTTGAGCTCAAGGTGATCGAGAACGCCGGGCACTGTCCCCACGATGAAACGCCCGACCTCTTTCAGCATGAGCTGCTGCACTGGCTGGACCGTAATTTGGGAGGCGCAAGCGCACCAGGGAACGGGCACCAGGCATGAAGCACACACTGTCGGTTCTGGTGGAGGACGAGTCCGGCGCCCTCAGCCGTATTGCCGGCCTGTTCGCTCGCCGCGGATTCAACATCGACAGCCTTGCTGTTGGACCTGCTGAGGCTGCTGGTCGTTCGAGGCTGACCATGGTGGTCGAGGGTGACGAGCAGACCCTGCAACAGATGACCAAACAGCTCGACAAGCTCGTCAATGTGCTTCAGGTGCTCGACCTCTCACAGCGACCCGCGGTGGAGAGAGAGCTGATGCTGATGAAGGTCTCGGCACCCGCTTCCCAGCGCAGCGGAATTCTGGAACTGGTTCAGGTGTTCAGAGCCAAGGTTGTCGATGTGGCTGACGACGCTCTGACACTTGAAGTGGTTGGTGATCCAGGAAAACTCGTTGCCCTGGAACGATTGATGGCCCCCTACGGAATCGAGGAAATCGCTCGCACCGGCAAGGTTGCACTGGAACGAGCCTCGGGGGTGAACACCGAAATGCTCAAGGCTTCCAGCAGCGGCGGGCGCGTGCCCGCCTGACCAACCCGCAGTTCAGAGGCCTGGTGTTGTCACCGTGGCCTTTTCGATGATGTCGTCCTGTCGGATGGCATCCACCACGTCTAGTCCGTCAGTGACGCGGCCGAAGACGGCGTAGCGACCATCCAGCTCGGGGAGGGGTTTCAGGGCGATGTAGAACTGGGCACTGGCTGAATCCGGTGCCTGGGATCGTGCCATCGCGAGAGCACCCCGCTCATGCGTGAGCTTGAGCTTTAAAAGCTCGGTGGGATTGCTGACAACCCTGCTGTAGCGGGGCTGATCTTCCCCCTTGAATGACAGTTCCAGAGGCAGGAATCGAGCCTGGCCAGTGGTCGGGTCGACAAAGCTGCCCGTGCCGTACTGCGATTTCGGAGTGGCGGGGTCACTGGAGGCAGGATCGCCGCCCTGCACCACGAAGGGAACAGGTTCCCTCACCACCCGATGAAAAACGGTGCCGTTGTAAGCGCCTCTTTTGACCAGATCCAGGAAATTCCCTGCGGTCACAGGAGCGGCATCTCCATCGAGCTCCAGCGTGATCGAGCCTTTGCTGGTCGTGAGCTCGACGGCGGCCTTGCCCTGAAGGCAAGGACTGCTGGCCTGGTCACAGCCGAGGGGAACTGAAGCGGTGGTGGTCGACGCACAACTCACCAGCAGCGGCAAACACAGAGCGAGCGCCAGGAGTGCCTTAAGGGATTGTCGGATCATCGCGATTCAGAGGCCTTCAAGATTCACGTTGAGAAAACGTGCAAGCTCTGCCCCGTCCTGCTCAAGCTGAGCAAGTGGAAGCGGCTCACCCACGCGGGTGAGCGGCATGTCACGTCGACCCTGAACCCGCAGAGACACGCGCCGGCGGGTGTTGAAGCCGTCACGCACCTCCACCTTCACAGCCTTGATGTCCTTGATCGGGATCTCAACACTGATGGGTTTGCGGAAACCGCGACGAGAAATGGTGACGACGCCTGAGGACTTGTCGAAACGATTCATTCCCGCACCCACATCGATGGCGATCACCGCCCAGAGGTAGGTGGCCAACAGGGCAGCAGCAATGCTGTAAAGACCCATCACCAGTCCCTGGGGGACGAAGACCAGTCCCGCGGGATGGCCGAGGGGAAGCAGGTCACGGCCCAGATAACTGGAGAGCGATGCGAACAGAAAGCCGACACCGCCGATGGTGACCATGCCGGCAACCAGGACATTGGACAGACGCCGTGAACCGACGACAGGTTGTTCAAGCAGATCAGCGGCCATCACAGCCCAGGAGCAGC
>CAJXFG010000069.1 GCA_913052185.1 uncultured Synechococcus sp.
TTTCGGCCATGTTGTGGCCGGTGCGTCGTTTGTCGATGATCGCCAGAGGCGCGTCATTCATCTGTTTGGCAAAGGCTCTGGCACGCGCCACACCACCGACGTCAGGAGACACCACCACCACCTCTCCCAGATCCTGGTCGGATAGATAGTCCACGAGGACGGGAGAGCCATAGATGTGATCGCAGGGAATGTCGAAGTAGCCCTGGATCTGGGCGGAATGGAGATCCATGGCCAGAACACGATCAACCCCGGAGGTCACCAGCAGGTTGGCGGTCAGTTTCGCGGTGATCGACTCTCGACCGGCAGTTTTTCGATCTGCGCGGGCATAGCCGTAATAGGGAACGACAGCTGTGACCTGGCGGGCGGATGCGCGTCGACAGGCATCCACCATGATCAACAGCTCCATCAGGTGATCGTTCACCGGAGCGCAGGTGGGCTGAATCAGGAAGACATCACAGCCACGAATGGATTCCTGGATCTGCACATAGAGCTCACCATCGGCGAAACGCTTGCAGACTCTCGGACCATCAGGCACGCCGAGATAGGCGGCGATTTCGCGGGACAGTGCAGGATTCGAGGTGCCTGTGAAAAGCCTCAGACGACGCGTGTCGTGCTGGATCTTTTCCTGTTCGGCGCGGGCTGCAGTCAGGAATCCGGTCACGATGCCCGCGAACGAGAAACTGGTTTTCCGATCGTAGAGGTGCATGGTCCCTTTCACCCAGGGGCGTTTGCTGATCCGGGCCTCTTAACGTGCCGGCATGCTTCAGAACCTTCTGGTTGTCATCGGTGCCGGTGCTCTGCCGGAACTGCAGATGTCCTCAGCCTGTCAATCGCTTGCCGATGCCTATGGCGCGGTCCTGTTGGAGGAGGGTTGTGGCCTTTCACCTCATCCACTGCTGAGTGAACTCACGGCTGAGATCGGCGATTCCAGCCGGTTGACCCTGCTGAGGCTGAGCGGTGATGTTGGCGTTGATGAAAGTGGCGAGGGCAGCTGGATGGAAGCGCTTGCTGCCTGGCGGATTCCGGTTCTGATGCTGGCCCAGCCTCGCCCTGACGGTCGTTTCGCCGGAATTGTCCCGGCATCCGTTGCCTTTGCCCGAGAGCTCAAACTCCCCCTTCTGGGACTGGTGCAGCTCGGGGGGAACTGGGATTCGGCGGCAAGGCGCACCGATGGTCTTCCCTGGTGTGGATGTCTTCAGGGCCCTGATGATGACCCAAGGGGACTGATCAGTTGCCTTCAGCACCGCCAGGGGGTGTTGGCCAGAGAGGCAGCGGCTGGTTCGGCTTGAGTTCCCTCATCACCTGCTGTCCTGTGCGTGGTGCGAGTTCCAGCTGGGTGATCACGGGAGGCTCATCGCTGCTGAGGGCTGCGGCTGTGAGGCTCATGATCTCGATGGGTGTGAGATCGGTTTCCATCTGCGCGCTGACCTCGCCAATCACTGTGGGCAATAACGCGATCGCATTGGGTTGATTCAGCTGGTCGTGAATCCCGTTCAGGAGACTCTGCTGCCGGATGCGCCTGGCCTGATCATCTTTGGGGTCTGGCCTGTAGCGAGCAAGCTGTTCCGCCTGACGTCCATTCAGTGTCTGCCGACCTGCCTGAAGATTCACGCTGTAGTTCTGGGATGAGTCCGTGTGTTCGTAGGACTGATTGAGAGTGACTTCCACTTCCCCCAGTCCGTCGACAAGGCTGCGCAGGGCCTGACGTGGCAACACCACGAAACGGTCCGGTTCACCCTCCTGTAAGCCCACCACTTCCGCGACCACATCGGCTGTCAGAGCGACGCCGCCAACGCGATAGGCATCCGCCAATGACTGAAGTCGCTCCCGCCCAGGCAGATTCACCGCAAGTTCTGTCGGCAGTTGCAACACCTGCATGGGCTGTCCGGTGTTGATCCGGATGAGCATCAGACTGTCGGCGTTGGCCGGCCCTTTCGGAGCGGCTCTGTTGCTTGGGTCATTGATGCCATCCGCGTCGAGACCCACCATCAGCACCATGACGGGTCGCTTGGGAAGAGGGGCAAGGCTGGCGGGATCATCCGCGGATGGAGGTGCGGCCGCCATCGGGTCGGGTTTCGGCCAGATCACCCCAAGACCTCCGGCGATCAGGCTCGCGCCGCCGATGGCGGCGACGATTCTCAGAATCGTTCTGAAGGGATGGCTCCCGAACCATCGTTTCAATCGGCTTGGGGAAGGATCACCCGCCTGTCCCTCGTCCTTCATGGCGCCGAATCCTCCAGAACTGAGCGGCAGTCTGGCCTGGTTCTAAGCGAATAATGGAAGGTGTCGACCACATGCCAATGCTTCTGAACGACGACTTTCGTGACCGTTCTCCAGACAAGGTGCGTGTTGTGGTCTTTGGCGCGACTGGATATATCGGTCGTTTCGTGGTCAAGGAGCTGATCAGGCGTGGCTACAACGTTGTCGCGTTTGCTCGTGAGCGCAGTGGTGTTGGTGGTCGCCAGAATCAGGACCAAGTGATTGCGGATTTCCCTGGCGCAGAGGTTCGTTTCGGTGACGTCACCAATGCCGATTCACTGGCTGTCAATGCTTTCGATCAGCCGACGGATGTGGTGATCAGCTGCCTCGCCTCACGGACGGGCGGTCGCAAGGATTCATGGGCGATTGACTACGAGGCCACCCTCAAGACGTATCAGGAGGGAAAGAAGGCAGGCCTCTCACATTTCGTGCTGTTGTCGGCCATCTGTGTTCAAAAACCCCTGCTGGAATTTCAGAAGGCGAAGCTGGCTCTCGAGGCTGAACTGCGTGAAGGCGGAGATGTGACGTACTCCATCGTTCGCCCGACGGCGTTTTTCAAAAGTCTGGGAGCACAGGTTGAAAGCTGCCGCAAGGGGGCCCCATACGTGATGTTCGGAGATGGTGAGCTGGCGAGCTGCAAGCCAATCAGCGAGGCTGATCTGGCGGCCTATCTCTGTGATTGTGTGGTGGATCCAGACAAGACCAATCAGATCCTGCCCATTGGTGGTCCTGGCGATGCCTTGAGTGCACGTGAGCAGGGAGAAATGCTGTTCAAGGCTCTGGGGAAAAAGCCTTGGATGATTTCGCTGCCGATTGCATTGATGGACATTCCAGTGGGTTGTCTGGAATTTTTGTCCGGCAAGTTTCCAGCCCTGGAAGACACTGCTGAATTCGGAAAGATCGGTCGCTATTACGCTGGAGAATCAATGCTTGTCTGGGACGAGCAGCGTCAGCAGTACGACAGTGATGCGACGCCTTCCTACGGCAGCGACACGTTGGAGCAGTTTTTTGAACGCGTCGTTCGTGACGGGATGGAAGGCCAGGACCTCGGCGATGCCGCGCTCTTCTGACGTCATGTCGTTCGATCAGACAGTGAGCCGCGCGTGACAGCTGCTTGCTTGCCCCGTCGTCGCGTCGGCGTTCTGTTGCATCCGACCGCCTTGCCGGATGCACCGGTCTGCGGGGGGCTTGGCGCTGCTGCCCGCTTGTGGATCCGTGCGCTTGCGCGAAACGGCATTGGGCTTTGGCAGGTGTTGCCTCTGTCTCCACCGGATGGAACAGGTTCTCCCTACAGCTCTCCGTCCAGTTTTGCGATCAATCCCTGGCTGTTGGATGCCCATGACCTCTGCGAGGAGGGATTCCTTCAACCTGGCGATGTCGCCTCCCTCCCCGGCGCCGAGGCAGCCGGCTCTTCGCTGGATTTTCTCCTCGCAGACAGGCGTGTCTCCGTTCTGGCCAGGCAGTTGCGACAGTGCTGGCATCAGCTGCCGCATTGCCACCATGCGGCCTTTGACAGCTGGCGTCGGGATCAGTCCCGATGGTTGCAGGATCACGCCGCCTTCATGGTCCTGCGTGAACAGCACGAGGGACGTCCTTGGTGGGAATGGCCGCAGTCTCTGGCAGTTCACGATCAGACCGCACTAGCAGAGTGGCGCCTGGAACATCAGGGCCGTCTCCTGGAGCAGGAACTGCTTCAGTGGCATCTCAACCGTCAGTGGATGCAGCTTCGCGAGCTCGCCTCTGAGCTGGATGTGGAGATTCTCGGTGATCTTCCCTTCTATGTGGCTCGGGACAGCGCCGATGTCTGGAGCCATCGCGAACTGTTTTCCATCGCAGCGGATGGAAGGCTTCGCGAGCAAAGTGGTGTGCCGCCGGACTATTTCTCCGCTACCGGACAGCTCTGGGGCACACCGGTGTACAGCTGGTCCCGTCACCGGCGGACGGGTTTTCGCTGGTGGAGGGATCGTCTGCGGCGTCAGTGGCAGCTTGCCGACCGGCTGAGGCTGGATCACTTCCGTGCGTTGGCTTCTTACTGGTCGGTTCCAGGTCAAGACACAACAGCCATGAACGGCGCCTGGCGACCGTCACCAGGGCGTGAGTTGCTCAGCTGTCTGCGTCGGGATGCAGGCGGCCGATTGCCCCTCGTGGCTGAAGACCTCGGAGTGATCACGCGCGATGTGGAGCATCTGCGGGATCGTTTTCATCTGCCGGGGATGAAGGTGCTGCAGTTCGCTTTCGATGGCAATCCCCGCAACCCTTATCTGCCCTGCAACATCCGCGGAACTGGATGGGTGGTCTATCCAGGAACCCATGACAACCCAACGAGTCTGGGCTGGTGGCAACGACTCGATGATGCTTCCCGAGCACGCTTTGCCGGTTGTCTGGATTGTCCGGTCGAGGCTCCGGGATGGCAGCTTCTGGAGCTGGGCCTGGCCTCATCTGCACTGCTGGCGATCGCACCACTGCAGGATCTTCTGCATCTTGATGATGCTGCCCGGTTCAACACACCTGGAACCGTCGGCGGCAACTGGAACTGGCGCCTGCCCGTGTTCGACGATTCGGTCGAAGGGGCACTTCAGGGTTACGGATTGCGCGCTGCTGTCTGGTCAAGGCGATAAACACCAGGCTGGTTGTTCAGCGCCTTCTGGGGGATCCCGTCCCAGCGCACGCTGCCATCAGCGGGAGCCGGGTTGACGCTGAGCTGAAACGGGGGCATCAGCTGCAGGGTGAGCGTGCCGGTTGCGCCTTTCAAGGCACTGCGGTCGCCGCCTTCACTGCTGAGCGTCAACGTGCTCGGTTGCTGCAGTGTCACCTCAAGCACCCCCGGAAGCGGTTGGCTGCCTGAGAACTCTGCAACGGCGTCGACTGGTTGCTGTGATCTGAGCTCAGCCAGCGGGCGAAGACCTTGCAGAAGCGCATCGGAATCCTGCTGAAGATTCAGGGGAACCGGCGCGAACGACTTGGTGTTGTCGATCGCGAGTTGTCGTTGCTGTTGATTCAACGCGAACAGCGACGCTGTGATCACAAGGATGTACACCAGGCTTCCCTGCCAGGTGGTGAAGATGTCAATGCTTCCCAGCGTGAAACGTGTCCGACGCTGATCCTGGGGCAGCTGCTGTTGAAAACAGCCTTCAGGCAGGGCTCCGCTGAGACTGTCAGCCTCGAGCTGAAGGTACTGCTCCAGCCGGTGCAGCATCGCCACCAGATAAGCCGGTTCCGGCAGCCGGTCTGACCAGCCTCGCTCCAGTGCTTCCAGCACAGGTGTGGTGATTCGCACTTCCCTGGAGAGGTCTCTCAGGCTCAGGCCGCGTTGTTCGCGATTCTGTCTCAGTCGCTGTCCTGCCTCGATCAGCGGAGCTGTGGTGGTGGCCGGATCCGTTGACTTGAGTTCACTCTGGCGTCTTCGCCGCCAGCGCCATGGAAAGGAACGTTTGAACAGTGCCATGGCCGTTTTACGCCTCGCCTCCCTGAGTGCTGATCAGGCGTCGCCATTCTTGCCTGGATAGCTCGCGCCAGCACCCCTCTTCAATGGATCCGAGAGCCAGTCCTCCGATTGCAACCCTCTGAAGGTCCAGCACGGCATAACCGAGAAGCGACGCAATCCTTCGGATCTGTCGGTTGCGTCCTTCGCGCAGAATCACCTCCAGCACGCTGTGGTCGCCCTGGCTGTGCAGCAGTGTCACGCTGGCAGGGAGAGTGCGAGAGCCGTCCAGTTCAACACCCTGTCTCCAGCGTTGCAGCCTGGATCGACTCGGGGTTCCGCTCAGCGTGACCCTGTAGGTCTTGCTGTGGGCATAACGGGGATGGGTGAGCTTCAAGGTGAGTTCTCCCTGGTTGCTCAGCAGCAGAGCTCCACGACTGTCGGCATCGAGACGTCCCACCGGGTGCAGTCCCTGCCTGAGATCGGGCGGGATCAGATCCAGCACGGTCTCGCGTCCCTGGGGGTCATGGCAGCTGCTGATCACGCCCGGTGGTTTGTTGAGCAGAAGAACCCGCTCCGTGGTGTTCTTGGCCAGCGGTGAACCATCCACGCAGACCTGATCAATCTCGGGATCGGCCTGATCCCCAAGGCCTGCCGTCCTGCCGTTGACTTCAACGCGTCCCTGGCGCAGGAGTTCCTCTGCCTGGCGTCTTGAGCAGTGGCCAGCGGCCGACATCAGTTTCTGAAGTCTCTGGCGCATTCAGGTCGGTCCTTTCTCAGTGGTCACCGCGGGGCAGTAGCAGTTCAATCGAGGTGCCTCCGTCAGGGTGATTGCGGGCCTGAACCCGGCCTTCGTGGTTCACCGCAATCTGTTGAACGATGGCCAGTCCCAGTCCGCTGCCGCCACGGTTGGAGCGTGCACGGGATGGGTCACCGCGGTAGAAGCGCTGAAACATGTTGGTCAGATCACGCTCACTGAGTCCTGGTCCATGGTCCCTGACACAGACCAGCCACCAGCCACCGCTGGGAAGGATCTCGACTTCAACAGCACTACCTGCGGGGGAAAAGCGCAGTGCGTTGTCCAGCAGGTTCAGAACGGCACGATGCAATCGGCGTTGATCTCCCAGAAGTGGTCCAGGCTCTGCTGTTTTGAGGCAAAGCGAAACCTCTCGCTGATCGGCCAGAGGGCGGATGCTGTTCCAGGCACCCTCCACCAGCTCTTCAAGATTGACCAGCGAGTAGCCCCCCTGCTCATGGGGAAGGATGTTCTCCAGCCTGGAGAGTTCCAGCAGATCCTCCACCATGAGTTGCAGACGTCTCAGCTCTCTCTGCAGACGCTCCACCAAAATGCTGTCGTCGCTTGAAACCGCAGTTTCAAGCCGATCGCTCACAAGCATCAGGGCCGTGAGTGGGGTTTTCAGTTCATGGGCGACATCGCTCACCCAGCGTTCCTGCTGCTGCTGCTGTGCTTCCAGCGACTGTCTGTTCTGGAGCAGGACCAGCAACCACTCATCCGATCCGGGTAGAACGATGGCTTCCAGAGGCACACCCTGCTGCTCCCATTCACAGCGTTGCGGCCGCTGTTGGTAGCGGACGCTGACGATCGCCTCCTCGAGCTGCGGGACGGGCAGAACATCCTTGAGCGCCTGACCGCGCACAAGCTGATTGCTGGAGAACTGCAGCAACCGTTCTGCTCTTGCGTTGATGAAGCCGATCGTCAGATCCGGTGTGAGAACCAACCATCCCTGCGTGGCGCCATCGATCCAGGCCAGCAATTGCGCTGTGCTGAGCGAGTGACCCGACAAGACTGGGGAAATATGAGCTGAATTGCGCCCGATCCGGGCACGCAGCCTGGAGCGGTTCAGCAGCGCCCAACTGCCCAGGCCACCGAGCGTGATGCCAAGCATGAGCGCAGCCCCTGAACTCACGCCAATCAATGGAATCGGTATCCGAAACCGCGAACGGTTCGGATGTGTTCCGGGGAGGAGGGAGTCGTCTCGATCTTCTCCCGCAGCCAGCGGATGTGGACGTCAACGGTTTTGGTGTCTCCGATGAAGTCGATCCCCCAGACGCGTTCCAGCAGCTGATCGCGACTCCAGACCCGTTTGGGATGGCGCATCAGCAGTTCCAGGATCTTGTACTCCTTGGGAGAGAGGCTGAGATCCCCCCCATTCCGCGTGATTCTGCATTCCCTGCTGTAAAGGCAGAGGTTGGCATGTTCAACAATGTCGTCACCTTCGCTGGATTCCGTGGGGATCTGCTGGGAGCGGCGCAGCAGGGCTCGGCATCGGGCGACAAGCTCCCTTAATCCGAACGGTTTGATCAGGTAGTCATCCGCACCGACTTCGAGACCGAGCACACGATCGGCTTCGCTGTCTCTTGCGCTGATCACAAGGATTGGGATGGTGTTGTTGACCTTTCTCAGTTTCCGGCAGAGCTCCAGTCCCCCGAGCCCTGGAAGCATCAGATCGAGGATGAGCACATCAACGCTGTCAGCCTCAGGCCCGGTGAGCCTGGCCAGGGCTTCGCTGCCATCCGCGCAGACGCTGACGACAAAGCCCTCAGCAAGCAGTGCTTCCGAAACGGTCTCTCGGATGGAGTCATCGTCTTCCACCACCAACAGGCGGGCGGTGCTGATGGTGCTTTCAGTGGCTGCAGGCACCGCCCAATCCGGAGATGCTCCCATTCTGGCCATGGGATTCTCGCCAGGTTGAAGCAGTCGGAGACCCCTGTAAACGATGGTAAATTAAGAAACAGTTTGGTTTCGTAATTCGTCGATGTCGCCCCTGTCCCTGCTACCCGATGCGGACCTGGTGCGTTCGTATCTACGGGACATCGGCCGTGTGCCTCTGCTGAGCCATCAGCAGGAGATCACGCTGGGCCGTCAGGTGCAGGAGCTGATGGAACTGGAAGCTCAGGAAGCGGAACTGAGCGATCAGCGCGGCGGAGAGACTGTGCCTGCGGCGGAGCTGGCCAAGGCGGCTGGGCTGAGTGCAGCGCAGCTCAAGCGCAAGCTGCAGGCGGGGCGTCGTGCCAAAGAGCGGATGGTGGCGGCAAATCTGCGCCTGGTGGTGAGTGTTGCCAAGAAGTACACCAAGCGGAATATGGAAC
>CAJXFG010000070.1 GCA_913052185.1 uncultured Synechococcus sp.
GGATCATGGGGTGGCTGTGGCGCCGCAAGTCCAAACGCCGCATGGCGCGCATCGTCATTGAGGGCGCGATCAGCAGCTCGACGCGTCGCAGGGTGCTGAAAGCTCTGCGCGAAGTGCAGGAGCGGGAATTCCCGGCTCTGCTGCTGCGGATTGACAGCCCCGGAGGAACGGTCGGCGACAGCCAGGAGATTCATGCCGCCCTGCTCCGACTTCGTGAGAAAGGCTGCAAGGTGGTGGCCAGCTTCGGCAACATTTCCGCATCCGGCGGTGTCTATGTCGGGGTGGCGGCCGATTCGATCGTCGCCAATCCCGGCACGATCACCGGCTCGATCGGTGTGATCCTGCGCGGCAACAACCTGTCGGAACTGCTGGCGAAAGTCGGGGTTCGCTTTGAGACCGTGAAGAGCGGTGCCTTCAAGGACATTCTTTCCCCGGACAGAGCTCTGAGCGCTGAGGAACGTGAATTGCTCCAGAGCCTGATTGACAGCAGCTACGACCAGTTCGTCGGAGCCGTTGCCGAGGGCCGTGGACTGGACAAGGACACCGTCCGCGGCTTTGCCGATGGACGGGTGTTCAGTGGGGCGCAGGCCAAGGATCTGGGCCTGGTGGATGAACTCGGGGATGAGGAACAGGCTCGCTTGGCGGCAGCCCGCCTGGCCGAGCTGGATGAGGAGCGCTGCCGACCCGTGACCCTCGGCAAACCTCGGAAACGCCTCCTGCAGAGTCTGCCTGGATCCAACTTGCTGTGGCGACTGGATCAGCTGCTGACCACGGAACTTGAACTCAGCGGGCAGCCTTTGTGGATGCACAGACCATGACGGCCCATCGGCTGCTGCGGGGCCTGCGCGGTGCCACCACCAGCGCTGAAAACAGCGCGCATGCCATCAGTGAGGCCGTGGCCGAGCTTGTTGACGCCTTGATGGATCAGAACGCACTGGATCCGGATCAGCTGGTTTCGGTGACGTTTTCGGTCACCGCGGACCTTGACGCAAGCTTTCCCGCAGCGACGGCGCGTCACCGATCAGGCTGGGAAGAGGTTGCCCTTCTTGATGTTCAGCAGATGGCCGTCCAGGGAGATCTCGCTCGCTGCATCCGCCTGCTTGCCCATGCCTGGCTTCCTGCCGATCAACCGCTTCATCACCCCTATCTCAGGGGTGCTTCACGACTGCGTCCGGACCGATCTGGTCACAACTGACAGATCAGGGGCCGACCCCCGAAGCACCTGCTTCGGGAGATTCTCACGACAATTCACTCACGACTCACGGCACCAACGCCGACTGCTCCCGAACCACGATGAAACGACGTTTTCCTCTCACGCCCCGAAGCAGCGCGGGACTGGCAGCACTGATCGGCTGCGGAGCCATCGGCGGAGCAGCCCTGCTGCCACCCCTGACCCCGCCAGCCACCGCACAGAACACCCCGTCCCTGCTGGAATTCCGATGGGATTCAGGCACCGGATATCGGAAGCTTTACTTCGTGCAAAGCAGTCAACGCCGAAGTGATCGTTCGGAGTACTACTTCATGCTGCGCAAAAAAGATAGAAAGACCGCGATCCTCAAGCTGAGCATCACGGTGCCCAGCTACTTCAATGCCCGCATCCGTCCGGAGGCACTCACCCTCTGCAAGATGAAGTTGGGCGGTGTGCTCGCTCGAAGCAAATGCACAGAAGTGCTACCTGCGGTGTTCGAAGTGAACGAGAAACAGACGGCCATCGAGGTTTTTCCCGACACACCAATCCCCACAGGTGGCACCTACGCCGTGGTGATGAACGTCTTCAATCCCAGCCAAGGGGGAATGTTCCAGTTCAATGCCCTTGCACAGGCCCCCGGCGACATTCCTGTGTCCGGCTACATCGGCAGTTGGATCGTGGATATCGACTGACCCCGGCTGATAAACTCGCCCCTTGACGACAGGCCGGGCGCCGTAAACATCCCATGACGAAACGAACTCTCGGAGGCACCAGCCGCAAGCGCAGGCGCGTTTCCGGCTTCAGGGTGCGCATGCGTACCCACACCGGCCGTCGTGTGATCCGCAGTCGGCGCAAGCGCGGACGCTCGCGCTTGTCGGTCTGAGTTTCTCTGGATCCCTGCGATGGTCCTGCCGGCCTCCATGCGTCTGCGCGGCCATCGCTGTTTTGATCATCTTCACAGGAGAGGCCAGCGATTCCACGGCACCTTGATGGTGCTGCGAAAGGCCTCAGCCAGTCATTCCTTGCTCAAACGCTCCGCGGAACCGTCCGGGGCTCAGCCCTCCCGTGGGTCCCAGCCCTGCAGGGTCGCTGTGGTGATCAGCAGCAAGGTGAGCAAGCGCGCCGTCGTCAGGAATCGACTGCGTCGCCGCCTGCATGACCATCTGCGTTCAAGGTTGGAACATGCTCCAGAACATTCCCAGCTCTGGCTTCTGGTCAGTTTGAAACCCGGAGCAGCCACCGAGGATCACGACTTGCTGGAAGAATGCGACAGATTGCTTGAACAGGCGGGCCTGAAGCCATGACCAGCTCCATTCAGGAAGACACCTTCTACGAGGGAGGCCCTGCGAAAGGGGATCTCATCTTCAACATTCTTCTGGGCTTCACCCTGATCGCCCTGCCATTCACCGTGGGAGCCATCGTGCGGGCTCTGTGGTTGCGTTTCCGCATCACCAGCCGCCGTGTTTCCGTCAGCGGTGGCTGGATGGGTAAGGACCGCAGCCAGGTGGTCTACAGCCAGATCCGGGAGGTGCGCTGCGTACCCCGTGGCTTTGGGGCGTGGGGCGACATGGTGCTTGTGCTCACGGATGGATCACGGCTGGAACTTCGCTCATTGCCCCGCTTCAGGGAGATTGAGAGCTACATCCAGGAACGCATCAAGAGCAGGCCCGACTCCAACGCTGACAGCACCGACAGCGCTCCGAGCAAAGGCTTCGCGGCCTGATCCCGCCCATCAACGCATCGGCCTCGACGCTGTTGCACACTGGCATCACCCTTCACCGCCCATCGGAACGCCATCGTGATCGGTTACATCTCCGACAATCTGCTGCTGCCGATCCTGGATTTCTTCTATGGATTGGTGCCCAGCTACGGACTCGCGATCGTGGCTCTCACGGTGGTGATCAGGCTTGCGCTGTTCCCACTGAGCGCAGGATCCATCCGCAGCGCACGACGCATGCGCATCGCCCAGCCGGTGATGCAGAAGCGCCAGGCGGAAATCAAGTCTCGCTTCGCCAGCAACCCTCAGAAACAGCAGGAGGAGCTGGGCAAGTTGATGAAGGAGTTCGGCAGTCCCCTGGCCGGATGCCTTCCTCTGCTGGTGCAGATGCCGATCCTGTTCGCGTTGTTCGCCACCCTGCGTGGATCACCGTTCGCAGACGTTCCCTACACCCTCAATCTGAAGGTGCTGCCCGCAGATCAGATCGCTGCGGTTGAACCCAAGCCCTTCACCAGCGCCAGTCACTCCATCTTCGTCACCGAGACCGATCACGTCCCGGTGATCGCCAGCCTGCCCGGAGGCACAAAGATCGGTACTGGCGAGAACGTTCAGATCCAGCTCCAGACCAAGAGTGGTCAAGCTTTCGGGGATGTGGTGAAAGAGGTGGAGAACGGACAGTCGTTCCTGCCTGCCTGGACAGTCACCAAAGGTGAGTCGATCGTGTCCGTCTCCAAGGACGGAGAGATCACAGCCCTGGCTCCCGGTGATGCAACGGTTGAGGGCAAGATCCCCGGCCTGGCGGCCCGGAGCGGCTTCCTGTTCATCAAGGCCCTCGGCCAGGTGGGCTTCTACACCGATGGAGCGGTCAACTGGGACATCGCCATCCTCGTTGGCTCCTTCGGCCTGAGCCTGTTCATCTCTCAGCTGCTCTCGGGCATGGGCATGCCGGCCAATCCCCAGCAATCCACCGCCAACAAGATCACCCCGGTGATGATCACAGGCATGTTCCTGTTCTTCCCGCTTCCGGCAGGTGTTCTGCTTTACATGGTGATCGCCAACATCTTCCAGGCTGTTCAGACGTTCCTGCTCACCCGCGAGGCCCTGCCCGACAATCTGCAGGCCATCCTTGACGAACAGCTCAAGCAACAACCGGCAACCGCTACAGCCGGAGGCCCTGCTGGAAGTCGCTTGCCTTTCGAGCCAAAGGGCGGCAACAAATGATTCCCGGCCTTGAGCCGGTACCGCTCAGGGAGCTACAAGCTCTGGGAACCTCCAGGGTCTGGTCAGTGGATGGTCAACTCGATGAGATGCCCAGCCTCACTCCCGTGCGCGGAACTCTCAGGGCCGAGCATCTCGGCAATCTTTTGCAGGTTGAAGGGTCGGTGCAGACCATCGTCTGCCTCCGCTGCGACCGTTGCCTCGGCAACTTCAATCAAGAGCTGAACGCCGTTGCCAAAGAGCTGATCTGGCTGGGCGATGAGCCCACTGATGACCATCTCAGTGCAGCGGGACTCGACCCCTCAACTCCGGATGGCCTGATGGAATGCCTGGACCCCCGCGGTGACTTCGAACCGGAGCGCTGGGTTTTCGAACAGCTGAGCCTGCAGATGTCGGTTGTGAATCGCTGCGGGGAACATTGCCCAGGCATGCCGAAAAAACCATCGGATGCTGCGGCAATCAGTGGTGAAGAGTCTTCGGATCCACGCTGGCAGGCCCTGAAAGATCTGCAGTCGTCGATGCAACGCAACGGAAAGGACCATGACTGATAACTGGATCGCACAACTGGATCTGCTGATCCGATCCGGCACACCGTTGATCTGGATCCGCAGCCATGAAGAGGAGCGCGTGGAAACGCTGCTGCGCCAGACCTCAGAACGACTGCCCGATCGCACACTGACCTGCTGGGACTTCGTCGGAGGCCTCAGTGGTGCACTGGGACAGGAACAGCTGGGAGCCCGCCAGCCGATGGCGGTGCTCCAGTGGTTGCAGGACCGCTCTCCTTCCACCCCAACCCTTCTCCTCCTCAAGGATGTCCACCGTTTCTGCGAAGACCCTGGAATCGCGCGGATGCTGCGCAATCTCGCCAGTCAACTGCGCACGACACCCCACACCCTGATCGTGACCTGCGGGCAGTGGACACCTCCTGCCGACCTCGATGAAGCACTCACCCTGATGGACCTGCCCTTGCCCCAGGAGCAGGAGCTGCGCACCTTGCTTGCCAACATCGCCAGAGCCAGCGGTCGTGCTCTCGAGGCTGATGTGCTCGAGGAACTCACCCATGCCTGCTGCGGCCTCAGTGAGGCGAGAGTGAGGCATGTGGCCGCCAAAGCGCTTGCCCAGCGTGGATCGCTCAGCCGCGAGGATCTTGTCGATGTGCTGGAAGAGAAACGGCTTTCCCTGGCCCGCAGCGAAGTGCTGGAGTTCTGCCGGACGGATGCAACACCCGGCGACATCGGAGGACTGGAAACGCTCAAGCACTGGCTGGATCAGCGACACAGGGCCTTCAACGACGATGCACGCCGCTTCGGTCTGCCTCTGCCCCGAGGCGTTCTGCTCGTGGGTCCGCAGGGCACCGGAAAATCACTCACAGCACGGGCCATCGCTCACAGCTGGTCGATGCCTCTGCTGCGACTGGATGTGGGACGTTTGTTCTCCGGACTTGTGGGTGCCAGTGAAGCCAGAACCCGCGACATGATCCAACGGGCGGAGGCGATGGCTCCCTGTGTCCTCTGGATCGATGAAATCGACAAGGGCTTCGGCAATGACAGCCGCAGCGATGGGGGCACCAGTCAGCGTGTTCTGGCCACCGTTCTCACCTGGATGGCGGAAAAGCAATCAGCGGTGTTTGTGGTGGCCACAGCGAATGGGGTGGAGCGGTTACCGGCGGAACTGCTGCGCAAGGGCCGCTTTGATGAGATTTTTCTGCTGGATCTCCCTTCCCGGGATGAGCGACAAAGCATCCTGGGACTGCATCTGCAGAGGCGGAGGCCCGGCCTCGATCTGCCGCTCTCAACCGTGGTGGATCGCACCGATGGCTACTCCGGCGCGGAATTGGAGCAGGTGGTGATTGAAGCGATGCACCTGGCATTCGCCGAAATCCGGGAACTCACGGAGAGTGACCTGATCCTGGCCGCCTCACAGCTCGTACCGCTGTCACGCACTGCAAGAGAGCAGATGGACAGCCTCAAGCAATGGGCCAGTGCCGGGCGAGCCAGGCCCGCATCATTGCGAGCCGTAACGAACCCTGACGCGGCGTAACAATCCGGTCACCCAATGCCGGACGAAGCCAGTCAGCGTCCGTAAGTTCCAGGGATTGCTGAACGACCGGAATTGAAGAGCTCCTCCGAACTCACCACTCAGCTGGCAGCTGCCTGTCTTGGAGCAGGGGTGATCACCACGGTGGCCGTTGCTCAGGGCCAGAACCCCTTGACCGCGCTTGGAATCACACTGTTCTCAGCTGTGGCGGCTGTGATGGTGGGACAGGTTTTCTGAGAGCCAACAGTCCGGTAACAGCGGACGCTTAGGCTGCCCGCGCCGTCATCCGAATCCCTGTGCTCGATCAGCGCCTGGTGCGAGAGAACCCTGAGCTGATTGCCACTCAGCTGGGCCGTCGAGGCATGGATGTGGATCTCAGCTCCCTGCAGGAGATTGCTCAGCACCAGAGGGATCTAGAACAACAACGCAGCACTCTTCAGGCCGAAGGCAACCGCATTGGCAAGGAGGTAGGCCTCAAGATCAAAGGCGGAGCCGATCCGAAGGGTGCCGAAGTCGCTGAACTGCGTCAGCAGGGCAACGCCATCAAGCAGAAGGTGTCCGTTCTCGAGGACGAAGAGAAGCAGGTTGCCTCAAAGCTGAAGACTCAGCTGCTCACATTTCCCAACCTTCCCTCGGCTGAGTGCCCAGACGGCAAGGATGAGAACGACAACATCGAAGTGCGCCGCTGGGGCACCCCTCGCGAGCAGGAAGGCCTGGAGGAACACTGGGCGATTGCCGACCGTCTCGGCCTGCTGGACAGCGAGCGTTCCGTGCGCATTGCCCAGAGCCGGTTCGTGACCTTGTTCGGTCAGGGTGCGCGACTGGAGCGCGCTCTGATCAACTTCATGCTCGACCTGCATGGCGGCAAGGGCTACCGCGAGGTGTTGCCACCTGTTCTGGTCAACAGCGCCAGTCTCACCGGATCAGGGCAGCTGCCCAAGTTTGCCGAGGAGAGCTTCCGTTGCGCTGACGACGATCTCTGGCTGACGCCCACAGCTGAGGTACCGGTGACCTCCCTGCATCGCGACGAGATCATCCCAGGTGCTCAGCTGCCTCTGAAATACGTGGCCTACAGCCCATGCTTTCGCAGGGAAGCGGGCAGCTACGGCAGGGATACCCGAGGCCTGATCCGGCTGCACCAGTTCAACAAGGTGGAGCTCTACTGGTTTGTTCACCCCGACCACTCCGAAGAAGCCCACGCCCAGATCACGGCGGACGCCGAAGCGGTGCTCCAGGCCCTGGAACTCCCCTACCGGGTGCTGGAGCTCTGCACCGGTGATCTGGGATTTTCCGCGTCGCGCACCTACGACCTCGAAGTCTGGCTCGCAGGCGCCGGGGCCTTCCGGGAGATCTCCAGCTGCAGCGTGTGCGGAGACTTCCAGGCAAGGCGTTCCTCGATCCGCACCAAGGAGGGAAAAGTGACCCGGCTGGTGCACACCCTCAATGGCAGCGGTCTGGCCATCGGCCGCACCATGGCAGCCCTGCTCGAAAACGGGCAGCAGGCCGACGGCAGTGTCCTGCTGCCTCAGGCGCTGGTGCCTTACTTCGGTGGGGATCGGATCCAGCCAGAATGACCGGACTGAAACGGGTTCCATGAACGTTCTGGCCTCACTGCTGGCTCTGGGGCTGTTGATCGTCATTCATGAAGCGGGCCATTTCCTGGCGGCCCGACTGCAGGGGATCCGCGTGAACGGCTTTTCGGTGGGCTTTGGGCCTGCTCTGCTGAAAACCGAGCGCGGCGGGGTGACCTATGCGCTGCGGATGCTCCCCCTTGGGGGGTTCGTCTCCTTTCCCGACGACGATGAGGAGAGCGACATCCCCAAAGACGATCCTGATCTGCTGCGCAACCGACCGATTCCTCAGCAGGTGTTGGTGATCAGTGCCGGTGTGCTGGCCAATCTGCTTCTGGCCTGGCTGGTTCTTGTGGGGCATACCGCCGCCACTGGAGTGCCTGGAGAACCCGGACCGGGGGTGATGGTGATGAGTGTGCAGGGCGGTGAGCCTGCTGCGCTGTCGGGTCTGAAACCCGGTGACCGCATCCTGTCGATCGACGCCGTTGAGCTGGGTCGTGGCGAACCGGCCGTCCAGGCCGCGGTCGCGCCGATCCGCAACAGTCCGGGGCAGCCCCTCACGCTGGAGGTGATCCGTGACGATGTGCTCACTCCGATCGAGCTCACCCCTGCCGATCAGCAGGGTGTCGGCCGCATCGGCGCCCAACTTCAGGAGGTGTTGAGCGGCTCCAGCCGACCTGTGCGCTCACCACTGGAGGCGGTCAGTGTGTCCAGCCAGCAATTCAGTGGACTGCTCAGCCGCACCGTATCCGGCTATGCGGGGCTGTTCACCAACTTCGGTGCCACCGCACAGCAGGTGTCGGGGCCCGTGAAGATCGTGGAGATGGGTGCGCAGCTCTCGAGTCAGGGTGGATCGGGCCTCGCCCTCTTCCTGGCGTTGATCTCGATCAATCTGGCGGTTCTCAACGCGCTGCCGCTGCCACTGCTCGATGGCGGGCAGCTGGTGTTTCTGCTGCTGGAGGGACTGCGCGGAAAGCCCCTGCCGGAACGCT
>CAJXFG010000071.1 GCA_913052185.1 uncultured Synechococcus sp.
GGGCCGTGTTGAAGGCATGGCCCATGTGCAGGCTGCCGGTCACGTTCGGCGGCGGAATCACCACCGAGAAGGGATCCCCAGGGGCCTTGGGATCCGGATGAAAAGCACCTTGGTCCTCCCAGGCCTGCTGCCAGCGGGCCTCGGTGCCCACCGGGTCATAGGTCTTGGCCAGTTCGGACACGGGACGCGCGCAACTTCAGCGGTCCATGCTCGCAAAACAGCTGAACATCAGACCCTCGGCGAGGGCAACCTGATGACCATGGCAACACAGCGATGAATTTGAAGTTCAGAATGGATTGGTGAATCGCCTCGGCATCGTGAGTGCTCGGCTGGCAGCCAGCATCGTTCTCTCCACCCTGCTGCTCAGCGGTTGCAGCCGCTTCGGCAACAAGCTGCCGGTGATGCTCTACCTGGCGATGGTGATCGACCAGGACAGCACGATCGACACCGCAACACAAACCGACTTCCGCCGCCGGATTCAGCTGATCATCAGCGATTTCCGCAAGATCAAACCCAACGTGGAAGTGCAGGTCGCGCTGTACAAACGCGCCAATCTCAGGCAAGAGCTCCAACGCCGCAATAGCTCGGATCTGGGTCCTGATCTGGTGGTGACGGATGCCCCTCAGGCCAATCAGTTGCTGACCGACGGACTCACCGAAGAGCTTCCACCGGAGGCCTTCAAGCGCCAGCAGACCGAGCCATCCCTTTGGGAACGGGTGAAACTTGACGATGGCCGAGTCGCAGCTCAGCCGATCGTCATCTACCCGCAGATCGCCTGCTTCAACAACACGATCGTTCAGGACCCGCCCAGCACACTGCAGGCACTGCTCCAACAGGGTGCAGGCGGAACACGGATCGGATTGGCGGTGAACTTCTCCGAACTGCTGTGGACCGCGGGCAGCCTTGGTGCGCTTCAGAGCCTGGCCCGCGCTGACGATGGCCAGGAGCTGAGTGGCCAGGAAACGCAGTCGATGGTGGACTGGCTCGCCTGGTTGCAACGGGCCAGCGCCCAGCAGAACATCTCCTTTTTCCAGGACCAGGGCCAACTGGAAAATCTGCTCAAGGATGGGGAACTCGACTGGGTGAGCTGCAACTCCAACAGCCTGCTGCGACTCAGAAACCAGATGGGCGACAACCTCGGAGTCTCTGCGCTTCCCAGAGGCCCTGCCGGTGCACCGAGTCCCATGAATGCCGTGAGGGTGCTGGCCCTCGGAGCCAACTCAAGCCCACGGCAACGAGAGATGGCCATCAATCTGGCGCAGTTCATCACCAACCCGATGGTGCAGCGGAATCTTTCCCTGCGCTCGCTCGCTTTCCTGCCCGTGAATCCCGCCGTGGCCGTGCCCGTGCGCAGTTCCCGCACGCTGGCCACCCTGGTGCAGTCCAGAGATGATTCGGTGCAATACGAATCTGCCCTTGCGCAACTGGCCCACCATCGCAACCTTGATCGCGATGGGTCACAGGTGCTCATACCACTGGTGTTTGGAGCCTCAAACCCAAGGTCCAGCCTGACTTCCCTGCTGAAAGCCCTGCAAAGCGGAACATGAACCAGCTGTTCTGGGAAATCCTCGGCTGGCTTGGCTATCTGCAGCGAGGCGCTGTCATCGCCCAGGTGCTGTTGATCACTGGGCTGTGCGTCGGATGGAGCCTGATCGACTCACAACGGCGTCTGGGAAAGCTCCATCCAGCACTGCGAGTGCTGGTGGCACCCTTCGCCATGTTGTTGATCGCCTGGCTGATCGAAAGCGCCGGTGGCAAAACAGGTTTGGTGAGCTACGCCGGCCTCTGCTGGCTGGGCTGGAATCTGCTCCAGTTGTTGAAACAACTGCTGCTGCTGGTGCTGCCGGTGGCCAGCGTTCATCAGCTTGAAAGTCGTTTGCTCAGACCGCTGTTTCTGGTTCTGGTGAGCCTGAACCTGATCAGCATGTTCGACAATCCGGCTGACCTCGGCGTGATCAAGCTGGGCAGCCTCTTCGGCGAGATCCTCACGGTCAACAATCTGGTCATCGCCATGCTGGTGACCTATCTGCTGCTCGTGGGCACCAAGCTTCCCGCGGCTGGTCTGGCCTGGCTGCTGCAGAAACTGCTGAGTTGCAGTGACAGCAGCCGCAAGGCTCTGGAACTGATCATCCGCTACATGGTTGTCGGCACCGGTGTGGCTGCCGTGGGCTTTCACATCGGTCTGAACTCCACGGCCCTGGTCGCAATCGCTGGTGGGTTGTCCGTGGGCCTGGGCTTCGGCATCAAAGAGGTGTTCTCCAACTTCATCAGCGGAATCTGGCTGTTGTTTGAAGGATCCGTTCGACCTGGAGAGATCCTGATGGTGGATGGAGATCCCTGTGAGGTGCGCAAGCTCGGCCTGCGCGCCACCCTGCTCTGGCGTGTCCGCGACAACGCGGAGCTGCTGATTCCCAATCAGATGTTCTTCACCGACCAGGCCATCAGCTACACCGCAACGGACAGCATGCGCCGCAGTGAAATCCGGGTGGGCGCCGCCTATCGCCACGATCCACAAGTGGTGCTCAGCCTTCTGGAGACCACAGCACTCACAGTGCCGAGGGTGCTCAGTCAACCCCCGCCCAGAGCCTTTCAGGTGCGATACGGCGACTCTGCGATCGAGTACTCACTGCGCTACTGGATCGCTGACCCGATGAGCAACATGCGGGTTGTGAGTGAAGTGAACCAGGCGATCTGGACCGCCTTCAAACGGGAAGGAATTGAAATCCCCTTCCCGCAGCGGGTGAACACCGTGCGTGAGATCCCACCGATCAGGACTGAGCGAGACGCCGGAGATAACCCTCCCGGGTCCCTGCATTGATCCAGCCGGTGGCGATGGTTTTGCTGTGCCTGCAATTCACCCGACCGCGGTGGATGTGACTTGGGCCTGCAGGGAAAATCACCAGTTTTCCCCGCACGGCCTCCTCGTGATGCTGCTGCCAGTGAAACTCCGTACCGGCTTCAGCCACGGTGTCGCAATAAAGAATCCAGGCCAGCACGCGATGAACGGGTTCCGTGGCCTCATCACTGATCGTCCAGTCGCAGTGCCATTTCCGAAATCCCTCACCTGGGGCGTAGCGCTGAAGGTTGAAAATCGGCAAAACAAACAGCTCCCGGTCAGGGCAGACCTCACGAAACAAAGGCCGCTCCTCCAGGTAGCGATCCAGACCGGCAGTGACACCCCGCACAATCACCTCCGACAAAGCACAGGACTCAGGGTCACTGCGATCGATGGCCACCAGGCTGATATCCGTGCTCACCTTCGACGGCTCCTCATCTGTGGAGGAACCGAAAGCAACGCCAGGACGGTGGAGATCGGTGCGCCGATCAAAAAAGGCCATCACGCCATCGGCGACCGCTTCAAAACCGGCATTGCCGTAGCGACCGATCAGACTCAGGTCGTTCAGCTCAGACATCAGCCCTTCCAGGGAATCGCCACCACGGCCTCCAGCTGTTGCCAGCGACTGCGATCAGCAACAACCAGCTCGGTCAGTTCCACGCGCTCCAAAGCCCTGGCCAGGCGCTCAGGATCCAGCACAGCAGGATCCTGGGGTGCCTGTGATAACAACAGCACCTGCTGCTCAGCGGGATCCGCCAGCACCTGAAGCTCCAGATCCGCCAGCTCCCGCTCAAAAAAAGTTCGCCGCAGCCGTGAGGTGATGCGCTCTCCGAGGGCAGCAGCGAAATGTTCAAGGCTGTCACGCTCTCCCGACAACCCGCAGTTCAGCGACAGCCAGATCATCAGCTTGGCCCAGCTGTCAACGCTCCAGAGCGGCTGAAAACTCTCACGGTGCTGCCGAATCAGCTCCAGCAGTGCGAAGTCCACAAGGGTGCCCTGCAACTGTTCGGGATCCGGACGGCTCATGCTGACCCTCACTTGAAGACATCCTCTCCCCCGGGGGTCAGACTGGTGCTGCACGTCTACGCCTGACCATGACCCTGGATCTCAATGATCCCGAACTCGAATTCTCGGATCTGGTTTACGCCTATCAGAGCTGGGTGATGGCCATCATCAACGACGAAAAACTCGACTCGGACGACGTCCTTCTCACCGACGAGATCGCAGAGGACGCTCTCAATGCGATGCGCTTTCTGCCTGGTGAGGTGACAAGCGCCATCGAAACCTCGCTGGCACGCGTCTATGACGTGGATGCCGACGAACTGGCGGGCCTGCTTTTCCCCGAAGACTGAGCTGACCCGCGAGACTGCACCAACGCTGACATCGCCGCATGGGCTGGACCATCGACGACATCCCTGACCTGCGAGGGCGGATTGCCCTCGTCACGGGAGCCAACAGCGGCTTGGGCCTCGAAACCACCCGGGCCCTGCTCAGGTCGGGGGCAACCGTGCTGATGGCGTGTCGCAGCCGCCGCAAAGGCGAGGCTGCCCGGGCTGAACTGCTGGAGCTGGGCTCCTCAGGTGTGGACCTGCTCGAACTGGATCTGGCCGATCTCGACAGCGTCGACGCCTGCTGCCGTGAAGTTCAGGGGCGCTATGAGCGCTTGGATCTGCTCATTAACAATGCAGGGCTGATGGCGCCTCCACGCCTGCTGAGCAAGCAGGGGCATGAAATGCAGTTCGCGGTGAATCATCTTGGCCACTTCGCCTTAACCCAGGCCCTTCTGCCGCTGATGGAGGGCCGTGCACAGGCTCGAGTGGTGACCGTCACCTCCGGAGCGCAATATTTCGGCGCGATCGCATGGGATGACCTGAGCGCTGAAAAACGCTACGACCGCTGGAAGGCTTACAGCCAGAGCAAGTTGGCCAACGTGATGTTTGCACTGGAGTTGAACCATCGCCTCGAGCAGTCGGGAAGCTCGGTCAGATCGCTGGCAGCCCATCCAGGCCTTGCACGAACGAATCTCCAACCGCTCTCGGTGGCATCCAGTGGTGCCTGGCAGGAAGCCCTGGCTTACCGATTGATGGATCCCTTGTTCCAGAGCGCGGCCCAGGGGGCACTGCCACAGCTTCTTGCAGCAACCTCTCCGGCAGCAAACGGTGGAGAGCACTACGGCCCAGGACAGTTTGGGGGCATGCGCGGTGCTCCCAAGCAGCAACCGGTGGCCCGTGCCGCTCGCAGCCAGCAGCAGAGAGAACGACTGTGGAGAATCAGTGAAGAACTGATCAAAACCCGAAGCGCCGCATTGTGAGGTCAGACGTCACCATGGACAACCACGGATCCACAGGTACGCAAAGGCAGCAATTGTTGCTGGAGGAGCTGCAGAAAAGTGAATCCGAGATGACCGGTCAGCAGCTGCATCGCTGCCTGGAGGGGCAACCGGGAGCCATGGGTCTGGCAACGGTTTACCGCAATCTGCGCAAACTGCATCAACAGGGCAAAGTGCGCTGCAGGCATCTGCCGACAGGTGAAGCGCTTTACGCACCAGTGGAACGCGATCAGCACCATCTCACCTGTGTGAGCTGCGGTGCAACGCAGACATTGCACCAATGCCCGATCCATGAACTGAAGGTGGAGACACCAGAAACCGACAATTTCGAGCTGATTTTTCACACCCTGGAATTCTTCGGGCTGTGCAACAGCTGCCGAACAGAGCGCTGAACGAAGCCTGGGCATGGATGCAACAACACCGCCCCGTCGGGTGCGGATGCACATGAACAAGCCAATGGTTGGATCAAGGTGTGATCAGACTGCTGGGCATGCCAAACCGCAATCGGATCACCAAGGACCCTCCCGTGAAATCGGGAGGGGAAGGGTGGTTGGTCAATGGCGCTCAACAACTGCTGGTGCAGTTCAAACCCGACACACCATCGGCGCAAGAGCAGTGGGTGTCAGTGAGGACCTACCGCTGGGTACCACCCCATCCCCCGGAGCCTCAGACACGCAGGCGAATGCTCAGGCAAAACGCCCTCGAAGCTTGGGAAACAATGCTCAGAACCGGCTGGCGACGGTGCTCACCGCCGGTGCACTAGGGGCCTTCAAGGCGAGATGTGACTTTCCACAGAAGAGATGACTATCCCGTGACTCTCCACAAGCAACAGGCAGAGCCATCACCGGGGAGCAGGCAGCAGCATCGTGTCGGATCAGACAACGCGTTGCTGGGCGTTGTCCATCAACAGTCGGGATGAGGAGGCTTGCGGATCAGTCACCAGCCAGATCAGCACCGCCACCACACTGATTCCCACCAGGGCTGCGAAAGCACGCAGCAGATGGTGCGTGATGTCGTCGGGGTGCCGTTGACGGGAGCTCGGTGCCATCAGATCAGCGCGAATGGTTCCGTTCTGGCCATCCCAGACCCCTGGGTAGGCAAATGCGTGATTGTCTCCTGAATTGCGGAGGCATTTGCCGGCAGATCAGAACCAGAGCTAGAGCGAATGGATACCAGCCATCTCCATGACCAGCAGCACAGACCATTCCGAAGCCCTGCTCGAGGATGTCGTTGCAGAGGAAATTTCGCTCCAGATTGATCACATCGCCGAGTCGCTGCAACGCGAGGGTTGGCCGATGCCTCTGGTGAAGCGTTTCATGCACCGTGCTGTCGACAACCTGCCTGAATAGCTGCGTATGACCTGTCCCGCAGTGGGGATGGATTGATGCATGCACCGACTGGATTCACCCGGCAGCGTCCTGATCTGACAGACGGATCAAGGCGGTGAATCTGCTCACGTGGAACCCGTCTGGAAAGGTCCTGAAACCGAACCTCCCGGGGCGGCTGTCCTGACTCCCAAGCAGCTGGCAGTCGGCGTAGACCGAGCAGGTCCCACTCGGAGACACCCATGACAGCAACCACACTTCAGGCACCCACTGGACTGGTCACTCACGACCTTGAAGGACATGACAACGTCTATGCCAAGGAGCCACCCATGGAACTTGCTGGCCCCGAGGCCGGCTGGGGATTCCACAAGCGTGCAGAGATGCTGAACGGTCGCCTGGCAATGCTCGGCTTCATTGCTGCGATCGCCACAGAACTGATCAGTGGTGAAGGATTGCTCCACAGCATCGGCATCTAGCTGGGATGAATGCCAGGTGTCTTCGCACAAGTGATCACTGGCTCATCATTGGAAACACGCAATCCACCGATGCAATGAGCTCATTGCATCGGTTTCGCCTCACGATTCGACAGCAGTTCTTATCGACCGATTTCAACATGCGCATCGCAGTCAGTGGGTCCCACTCACTTGGAAAAAGCACCTTGGTATGGGACTGGGTGAAACGCCATCCCTCATACAGACGTGAGGAGGAACCATTCCGTGCCCTCGATAGCGAGATGTATGACATCCGTTTCCGCCAGGAAAGCAATCGACTGCACAATGGCTTACAGATGTATTACAACGCCAGTCGTGTGAATCTTTATTCCTCAATCAACGATTGCGTGATCTTTGACCGTGCTCCAGTCGATTACATTGCCTACTCGCAATACACCGCTGACAAGAAAACGACAGATATTGATGATGCATTTGTGAATGCGATGGTGCCAAGAGTCAGGGAGACCATGCAAAGGCTTGACCTGGTGGTGTTTGTTCCAATGACCGATCGCTGGCCAGTGGAGATGGAAGATGACGGGATACGACCTATCGATGCGCCCTACAGAGCAGAAGTCGATGCAATCTTTAAACAGATCTACCGAGAGGAACGATTCGCAGTGATGCCGGTCAGCAATCCGCCAAAGCTGATTGAGCTCTGGGGCTCCCGTGAACAACGCGTCGAGCGACTCACGCAGGTCACAGCATCATGCATCCCCTGATCGCATCAATAAGGCATCGGAACTGCCGGACCTGCTCCTGGCAGAACTCTGAAATCAAAACTAATCCGCGTCGAATTCGTGGTATTGATCTTCGAACCATGACTGAGGTTCACACCGTCAAAGATCAAAGCCTGACCTGGGCTCATCTGGATCGGCTGATAGTCTTTTGCTCCAACTTCATTTTCAATCCAAAGGCTGTTATCACCCCATACGTCTGTTAACGGTACCCATACATTCATTCTTCCATCTTCCACCCCGAAATCCTTGTCACGGTGAAACACACTGCTTCCATGCCCACAGTAGTGAAACCGAAACGAAGGGGGGCTTTGATATGCTGCGATCTCACCGACAACCTCCTTGAGAATATTCAATACAAAGGAAGAATAGATCTCCTCGATTTGCGGAAAAGACTCAGTCAGCTGATTGCATGTAGGACTTCGATTCAGCATCTTAATCTTGCTTGATTGATGCACCTCGTTTAAACAGGATTGACCAAGTCCTTCACGAGCCCACTCGCGAAATCGATATTCATCAGGATTGTATTCAACGATTGTTGGTTTCATCCCAAAAAAATATCTGAATCGATCACAAAAGAAGCGGCCTTCCTGAGATTCTTAAAAAATATTTTCAGCTCTGCAACGCTAACAACAGATGCTCAGAACCTCTGCCGATCAGTGGTCTGAAGCGCTGCAGAGGCCTCAGCCAGTCAGTCGTTCGCTCAGAACAATCCAAACCCAAGGAGCTGGCCTGGATACGAGAACACGATCACAGCCAGTCCCCACCTGGTGCTTCGCCGGAGAATTGGGCGGACGCCTGGTCACGAGAAGCTCTCGACAACCGTGCTCATTGTTGATGTCAGGATGAAAAAAGTGCTGACAGCGATAAACACGCCAATCACGACAGTTGGATTGACTTCAGCAACAAGCTCTTGATCCAAAACCCGGGCTTCATCATTGGAGACTTCGTTTGTCATGGCAACAATTGACGCTTGATTCGATGTTATTCCTTTCAGGCCAGA